>JAJYNL010000027.1 GCA_021786375.1 Actinomycetes bacterium | reverse complement strand
GAAAGGCTTTCGCCAACACCCCTACCGAGATCCGGTCCTCCAGCCTGCCCTCGTCTCGCAGCATTCGCTGTCCTGGTCGCGCCATACGGTCATCTTACACGAGTGTAATCTTAAGTTGAAGGTATTGCCGGGGGGCCGGGGCGGCGTGCTTGTGCAAGTTGCTCAGACGTTGTCCCGCGGGACCGGGGTCGCCCATGTCCTGGTCCTACACTTTGGGCAGGTGAGAAGCCTCTGACCCAGGCGATGGGGGTCAATGCCGCCAGGACGGGAGAAGGGCTGAAGTGTGCATGGCACTCCTGGCATTCGTACTCGATGCTCCCTCTCCGCGAGGCCTGGACGCCGATCGATCCCGCCATTACCACCGCCACGACGACCGGTCCTTCGACTCCACGTGCCGCCATGCTCTCATCCGTCCCGTCAGGCCTGGCGCGATTCTGCCGCCCTGGGGGGTGACGGGTGAAGCCGTCCCGGTCAAGGCCGGCGCTTGGTGCCGAACTCCGCGTTGCGCACGCCGGGGAGCGGCGGCTACCGCCCGGATTGCCGGATGCGCAGCACCTTTGGCCACCGCACCTACTGGCCAAGGTGATGAGCGCGCGGCCCGATGGCCGACGCAGCTCGGAGTTGAGCATTCCGGTCTTGTTCAGGGACGCCGGCCGGCGACCGGCGAAAGCGGATGCTGCGTACCCGCCGCCGATTATTCGGCGGGTGGGGGCCTGGGTGTCGGTGAGCCGCGGAGCCGGAGAGTCACCTGTCAAGCCTCCGGGCCGCCTCCGTCTAACTCAACTCTGCGGCATCCTCGCTAAAGAGGCGGTGGCGGCAACAGCCGGCCAGAACTCCAAAACATTCAGTGAATATGCGCGCTCCCATTGCTAGGTCGACAGGCTGCTGCTCTCGCATATCTTCCAGCAGCTGCACGGCCGAGCGCAGCGCCCCAATGGAAGTCTTGGCAACGACCTTGGCGTAGACGAGGTTCTCGTACGTGGTCGGGTCCTCGCCGAGTTCTCCAAGTCGGTTGGCCACTACGGCGGCCAGGCGGTCCTCCCAATCCATGAAGGCTCTGACCAGGCCTGTCGCCACGCGATGGCGCATCTGTTCGCGCACCGGTGCCAGGAGGGGAACGCCTTCCCCTGCGGCCAGGCGCTGGGTCAAGACCGTCCGAGCCGCGATTTGGAGGGATAGCGGCGGCCACTCGGTCACCGGACGCTTCACCATCTCCTCTTCCACCGCGGTGAAAAGGTTGATGGTGTCCTCCAGCAGCAGGTCTTCCTTCGACGCGAAATAGCGGAAGAAGGTTCTCTCGGAGACTTTGGCTGCTTCGGCTATCTGGGCGATCGTTGTTTCGGAAAACCCGTTCGTCCTGAAGAGCGCTTTGGCCGACTGGACGATCGCCTGATGGGTGTACTGCTTTTTGGCCTCACGGCGGCCCACCTTGTCCTGTGCCATCCCGAAGGAGTCTAGACGGATGCTGCCACTCACCGTAAAAGTATTCAAATGCAACTACCCTTGCCGGACCCCCATTTTAAGCGCGCGCGCATCAGCGCCGGGCGGTCCCCGGTCCGCGATCAGATGGCCCTGGGGGCACCGGCCCCCGCCGGAATTGCACGCGGTCGGGTCGTGCTTCAATCGGCAAAACGGCCGGGGAAGAGCTCGAGTTCTTGGCATGGAATCGACATGCCGGCCTGTAATTTGCTTGGTCCCCGGGGAAGATGTGCACGGCTGCTAGCAGCGATTCAGATGCACAGCCAACGATTCCCCCCCCGACGTCCTGAGCATCTTGGACCGGGTGACCCTGACTCGTAGGATCCGCTTTGGCCACGGTGCCGACCTCATTGGCGCGGGCGCGAGGTGATGCGTGTGACAGCCACGTGGCAGGAGCGGCTCGGCTGCATTTGCCGGCGAAGTTTGCTGAGCCGATGCCCCTGGACGATCGCCATATGAGGGAAAGGTCACGCTCAGTGGTAAATGATGCGAGCGCTCGAGTGGCCAATCGGTTGAATGCGGTAGGGATGCCGGGATAGAGACTTGCATGGCTCCTTCCTGTTGGCGCCTTTCCTCCTGTTCAGATGGTGATCCGCCCTGAGCATACAGTGTGGCGGGCTGCTGCACCGAGGGTGAAGCCCCACCTGCGCAAAACGTGAGGCTCTTCCAGCTCTCCGTGGCTCCTTAATCCCAACCGACCCGCCGAGGGCCCGTCTCCAAGCTGGTGCCGATACCGGCGGAAGAGGAGGTCGCGTCCATCCGGGAATTTGCGCCGCGCCCAGGCGGGAAGGAGTCAAGTCGTGCTCTCGCCCCCATTCGGACCTTGCCGGATCAGGCGTGCGGAGGGGGTGCCCGAAGGGCGCGGACGCTTGGCAACGGGCGCGGATAGGCTCGAGGGCGTCGGAGGTTCCAGCGGAAGGACCCGGGTCGATGGAACTCAGAATTTCGAGGGAGGCAAGGCGGCTCATCGCCGAAGGCGGTGGGAAATTGTACGTCTACCCCGGGATGGCCTGCTGTGGTGGAACCCGCTACGTCAAGACGAGTACGCATCCGCCCCAAGACATGGCGGGCGGACGCGCCGTGGAGTTCGATGGCATCGGCATCTGGATCAAGCCGGCCAATGGGGCGCTTCCCGAGGTGCTCGAGGTTGAGACGCGAGGGAGGAGACGCCAAAAGCTCGAGGCCTATTGGAACGGCCTCGCTTTCGTAGTCTGACCGGTCCGCTCCGACCCGGTCGCCGTGGCTCGCCATCCGTAGGCTGGGCGTGCGCCGCGACGCTCGGATTCCGTCGATCCGGCGCAGCCGGCGGAAGAGGACCGCATCGTCTCTGCCGGCTTGGGCGGGAAGGCCCCTGTGCTTGAGGGCGCTGCCCGGAAAATATACCCCATGGGGTATGATTGGTCATTAGAACCGCAAGTCTTCCCAAGCGAGGTAGCAATGGCAGATCTCACCGTTTTCGTCGAAAAGGACATGGCCACCGCCGAGGCCGACATTCGTGCTGCGTTGGCCGAGCGCGGTTTCGGAGTGCTCACCGAGATCGACGTTGCCGCCACCCTGAAGAACAAGATCGGCGTCGAGCGCTCCGGGCTCAAGATCCTTGGAGCCTGCAATCCCGGCTTCGCGCACCGTGCGCTGGAGGCCGATCCCAATGTCGCGCTCTTCATGCCTTGCAATGTCGTGCTCGAACAGGTGGGCGGCAAGGTGAAGGTCTCGGCCATGGATCCCTCCTCCATGATGACGGACCCTGGTATCAAGGAGATCGCCGACGAGGCGACCAAGCTGCTCGACGAGGCGCTTCGCTCCATCTGAGCCGGTCCGCCGACTCCGGCGGTCAGCTCCCTGTCTGCTCGTAGGTGATCTTGCGTGGCGCAAGCCAGTGCACAGGGAGTTTGGATTGATCGAGAATGGAGTGCAGGTATTTGCAGCTCCCCTTGTACTCCGTAGAGTGAGTCTTTCCGGTGCTGGAGGTTACCGTCACGAACGCGGCACATACCGTCCGGTTCACGAGCTTGGGGGTAGGGGACGGCAGCGTGGTGGCGACCTGGGATGCGGCCAGCTCGGTCGGCCTCCAGCCCTGGGTCTGCGAAACCGGCTTGTGGTTGGACGAGAGCGTCGATTGCCACAAGAGCGCTATGAGTATGCCGATGGCCAGGATGCTGGCATCGATCAGCGCCGCCGTCGGGCCGATCCGGTCTCCCTTCTCGAAGACTTTATCAAGTACGTCAAGTTGCTGGCCTTGGCCACGATTGTCGGGCCTGGACGGCCCATCCGCCGGCGTTTGGCTGCTCAAGAATGTTTCCCCTAATATGTCGGCCGCCTGGGGAGACTGGCCGCACCCTGCACCTAGGACTCCAAGTCTAGGTGCGGACCGGAGCTAGATTGGACCTGACGCCCGGGAACCGGCCCGTAATGCCGGAGTCAGGCGGTCCTGGTCAGGTCGAGCGGAGGAAGGCGGCATGGCTGGAGCGGAGCCGACGTCAGGGCAGGACGCGCGAGAGGCCCCGCCTGCCGCGGCTATGGACGTTCTCGCGGGAAGGGTGGCCGAAGTCGGGGGTCACGAGGTGGTCCGGGTCTTGCCCACTCGTGCCCGGCGCATAGTGGGGGCCTGGTGTTTCGCTGATCCCATTGGGCCACGCTACATCAGCGCCAATGATGAGGAGAACATCGCCCCGCACCCTCATATCGGCCTGCAGACGGTCACCTGGCTCTTGCAGGGGGAGCTGGTTCACCGGGACAGCCTCGGCTCGGAGCAGCTGATCCGTCCCGGGGGCCTGAACCTGATGACGGCGGGCGGCGGGGTCGTGCACTCCGAGGAAGGGGTCCCGGGATGGTCAGGCTCATTGCACGGGATACAGCTTTGGGTGGCCCAGCCGGACTCCACCCGTGATCTCGCGCCCGCCTTCGAACATCACGAAGCCCTCCCGGAGCTGACCTTTACCAACGTCGAGGCCACCGTTTTTGTCGGCGGCTTCGCCGGAGCGGGATCACCGGCGCGTGCGGACACCGAGCATGCCGCAGTGCAGCTCGTTCTCGGCACGGGAGGGACGATCCTGCCTCTCGAGCCGAGCTGGGAGTACGGCCTGATCATGCTCTCCGGCCTGGCGGAAGCCGAGGGGGAAAAGCTCGCCCCGGGAAGCCTTTATTACCTGGGTGGATGCCGGGACGAGCTGGGGATGACAGTCCTGGAGGCCGGGACCGCCATCCTGCTTGGCGGCCTTCCCTTCCGCGAGAAGATCTTCATGTGGTGGAACTTCGTTGCCCGCACCCGTGAGGAGGTTGCAGTTGCCTACAAGCAGTGGAGCCAGGACGACAGGGATCGCTTCCCTGGGGTATCGTCCAAGTTGGCACGAATACCCGCCCCCCGGCCCATGTGGCTGACGAGTGGTGAGTGAGGCTCGCGGAGGTCGCAGTGCAACTGGACGAATACGCACGGCTTGATGCCACGGGGCTGGCCGGACTGATCAGATCGGGGAGCCTCTCTGCCACGGAGGCGGTGCAGCTCGCCCTGGAGGCCGCGGACAGCGTGAATCCGGAGCTGAACGCGATAATCCACCCGCGATACGAGCGTGCGCTGGAGGAGGCAAGGTCCGCCGGCGGGAATGACGACGCCCCTTTTGCCGGAGTGCCCATCGTGTTAAAGGATCTGGGGGCGCCTATGGCCGGCGAACCCTATTACGCGGGGACCGCATTCCTGCGCGAGATTAACTACGTACCCGCTGCCGACTCCTACTTGACCGCGCGGCTGCGCCGCGCGGGCTTCATGGTCATCGGGCGGACCAACTGCCCGGAGATGGGCACCAACATAACGACCGAGCCTCTCACCTACGGGCCGACGCACAATCCGTGGAGCAGCGCCCACTCTCCCGGGGGGTCGTCGGGAGGCAGCGCTGCGGCGGTGTCCGCGGGAATCGTCCCTGTGGCGCACGGAAATGACGGGGGCGGATCGATCCGCATCCCTGCCAGCTGTTGCGGACTGGTCGGACTCAAGCCATCACGAGGCAGGGTCTCGGCCGGTCCGGCCTCGGGAGACGCCTGGGCCGGATCCGCCATCGATAATTCGCTTGCCCGCTCGGTGCGAGACGCCGCCGCCATCCTCGATGTGCTGGCCGGCTATGAGCCCGGAGATCCATATACCGCGCCTCCGCCGGCGCGCCCCTTCTCGAGCGAGGTGGGGGCACCAGCTGGAAGGCTGCGCATCGGCTTCCTCGACCGTCCGGCACTGAAGGAATTTGCCGCCGATCCTGATTGCTCGGCGGCGGTGCTGTCCACCGCGCGGATTCTCGAGGGGCTCGGCCATGTGGTCGAGGAGGCCCATCCGGCGGCGATGGAGCGCGAGGGGTTCCAGCAGCACTTCCTGACCGTGGTCACCGGCTCGATCGCGGCGGAGATCGACCGCTGGTCGGCAGTTCTCGGACATCGCATCGAGCCCAAGGTGCTCGAGCCCGACAACGCGACCTTCTATCGCATGGGCACCGAAGTAACGGCTTCGCAGTACCTGCGGGCGGTGCAATGGCTGCACGATTACCGCATTCGCATGGCCGAGTTCTGGCATGGCGAGGGGTTCGACCTACTGCTCACTCCGACGATCGCTAAGCCACCGCCCGAGCTGGGTTATCTCTCGGATCCGGAGTACGGCCAGGCTCGTATTCCCGAATATCAGCAGTTCACGGCGCAGTTCAACGTGACTGGCCAGCCCGCGGTTTCGCTGCCCATGGCGCTTTCGTCGACGGGGCTGCCGATCGGCGTGCAGCTGGTGGCGGCCTACGGGCGCGAGGATCTGCTCATTCGTCTCGCCTCGCAGCTGGAACAGGCAGGAGCCTTCCTATCCCAACGCCCGAGGATCTTCGCAGGCGGCTCTCTATAGGGCCAGCTCCACCTCGACCAGCGGCTCCTCCTGGGCCGGGTCGGCAACAAGCTCGATTTCGGTTGCCCCCGTTGCGCAGAGGAGGTCGGCACGTGCCTGGCCGATCTGGCTAATGATCTCGGGATCGCCGGTCACGCGAAGCTTGGCCACCGGGGTCTTCATTGAGGTCTTGGCCTCGGTCTTGGCACGGCGAACGCGCGAGAGTACCAAGTACGGCGCCTCCGGATCGAAGCCTTCGGCCAGGCCGGTCAGCAGCACCGAGCCCGGGGCCAGCTCGGCAAAGAGGTGCTGGGCTTCGATGAAAACGGAGTGCTCGCTGGGCCATTCGGTGCGATGGATCGAGCCGGACTGGAACCACGACCACACCTCTTCGGTGACGAAGGGGAGGAAGGGCGCGAAGAGCCTGAGGAAGACCCTCACCGCGGTCGCCAGGGTGACCCGAGCCGACATCGTCTCGGCGAAGGTGAAGGACATGTTCCCGACGGTTTCGCCGTAGGCCCGCAGCTTGACCAGCTCCAGATAGTCGTCGCAGAAGCTCCAGAAGAAGCTCTCGACCGCCTCCAGCGCCCTGGTGTGGTCGTACTCCTCGAGTGCGGCGGTGGCCATTGCCACCGTCTTTTTGAGTTGCTCGAGCAGCGCCGCGTCCAGGGCGGTCAGGGTTACCTGGTGCTCGGGGTCGGCGGGGAGCCGGCCGGAGGCGATGGAAAGCGCGAACTTGGAGGCGTTCAGGATCTTGATCGCCAAGCGCCGGCCCACCCGCATGGTGTTCTCGTCGGCGGCGGTGTCGACGCCGGGCCTGCCGCTGGCCGCCCAGTAGCGCAGCGAATCGGCACCGTGCTTCTCGATCAGCGGCATGGGGGTGACCACATTGCCCTTGGACTTGGACATCTTCTTGCGGTCAGGGTCAAGGACGAAGCCGGAGATGACCGTGTTGCGCCAGGGGAGTTCTCCCTGGGAGAGGGCGGAGCGGAGCACGGTGTAGAAAAGCCAGGTGCGGATGATGTCCTGACCCTGGGGGCGCAGGTCCATGGGGAAGAGGCGGGCAAAGAGCTCGGGGTCCTCCTCCCAGCCGGTGGCGATCTGCGGGGTCAATGACGATGTGGCCCAGGTGTCCATGACGTCGCTGTCGCCCACGAAGCCCCCCGGCTCGCCGCGCTGGTCGGGATCGTAGCCCGCCGGGGTGTCCTGGAAGGGGTCGATGGGCAGCTCGTCATCCTCGGGGATGATGGGATGGTCCCGGTCTACGTTGCCCTCGGCGTCGATCGGATACCAGACCGGGATGGGGATTCCGAAGTAGCGCTGACGGGAGATGTTCCAATCGGAGGCGAGCCCGCGCACCCAGTTGTCGTAGCGGACCTTCATGAAGGGCGGGATCCAGTTCAGCTCCTCGCCCAGGCGGAGGAGGAGCTCCTTGTGGTTGAGGGTGCGGATGTACCACTGCCAGGAGGTGACCACTTCAAGCGGCTTGTCGCCCTTCTCGTAGTACTTGACGGCATGGCGTATCTTGCGCGGTTCGGCCAGGAAGTGCCGACGTTCCTCGAGCAGGGTGGCGATCGCCTTGCGCGCCTGGCGCACCGACTTGGCCGACATCTCCTCGTAGCACTCGGCGGCCGCCTCCGGGTCCCTGCTGGGAAAGCGCTCGGAGGTGAAGTCGATTGGCAGCATCCGGCCGTAGCGGTCGATGACGGAGCGGGTGGGCAGCTCCAGGTCACGCCACCACTGAACGTCGGTCATGTCCCCGAAGGTGCAGACCATGGCCATGCCCGAGCCCTTCTCGGGGTCGGCGAGCGGGTGGGCGAGGATGGGGACCTCGATGCCGAAGAGGGGAGTGATCGCGCTCTTGCCGAAGTACTGGGCGTAGCGCTTGTCGTCCGGGTGCGCGACGAGTGCGACGCAGGCCGGTAGCAACTCGGGGCGGGTCGACTGTATCTCCAGCCTCCCGCTCCCGTCGGCCAGATCGAAGGCAAAGGAGAAGAATTCACCCTCGGTCTCGCGGTCCTCCAGCTCGGCCTGGGAGACGGCGGTCTGGAAGTCGACGTCCCAGAGGGTGGGCGACTCGGCGTGGTAGAGGTGGCCGGTGCGGAAGAGGCGCACGAAGCTGAGCTGGCTGACCCGCTGGGCGCGCTGGCCGATCGTGGTGTAGGTGCGGCTCCAGTCGACCGAGAGCCCCAGGGTCCGCCAAAGGTTTTCGAATGCCTGCTCGTCCTCGGTGGTCAGCTTCTGGCAGGCGGCGATGAAGTTGGTGCGCGAGACGGGGGTGTGCCGCTCCTTGGAGTCCGCCTTGGGCGTGGGTACGAAGTTGGGGACGTAGGGGATGGAGGGATCGCAGGTGATTCCGTAGTAGTTCTGCACGCGGCGCTCAGTGGGGAGGCCGTTGTCGTCCCAGCCCATGGGGTAGAAGACGTTGTGACCCCGCATCCGCTTGAAGCGGGCGACGATGTCGGTGTGGGTGTAGGAGAGCACATGGCCGGCGTGGAGCGAGCCCGAGACGGTTGGCGGAGGTGTGTCGATGGCATAGATCGGGTGCTCTTCGTCAGCCGGGTCGAAGGCGTAGGTGTGCCGTTCGTCCCATACGTTGCTCCACGACTCCTCGAGGCCATCCAACGTCGGCTTCTCCGGGACTGAAAAACTCATCTTCGCCTTTACCGTGTCTTATGTGATCCGCTTGCACAACAGCGCGACCGGACGGATCGAGGAGCTGCATCCAGTGGTCCCCGGGACCGTCTCGATGTACGTATGTGGACCAACGGTCTATGACGTTCCGCACATCGGTCACGGGCGCTTCGTGCTCGTATTCGATATTTTACGCCGCTATCTGCAGCACTTGGGCTTGGCAGTTGTGCACGTCTCCAACATCACCGACGTGGACGACAAGATCCTGAAGCGAGCGGCCGAGGAGGGCCGCGAGCCCTGGGAGGTGGCCGCCACCTACGAGGGGGTCTGGTGGGACACCCTCGAAGCCCTGAACGTGCTCCGCCCCACTCACGTCCCGCACGCCACCGACTACATCCTCGACATGATCGAGTTCATCGGCACCCTGGTCGGGGCAGGCAAGGCTTATGTCAGTTCGGACGGCGTCTACTTCGACGTCTCCACGGTCGCCGACTACGGGCTCCTGGCGCATCAGAGCCTGGAATCGCTCAGGTCGGGAGCCCGGGTCGAGGCCAACGAGAACAAGCGGTCCCAGCTCGACTTCGCGCTCTGGAAGCTCACCCCAGAGGACCGCTGGGCCTGGGATTCGCCCTGGGGAAGGGGCCGCCCGGGCTGGCACACCGAATGTGTGGTGATGTCCGAGGACCTGTTGGGGAAGAGCTTTGACATCCACGGCGGGGGATCGGACCTTATGTTCCCCCATCACGAGAACGAGCGCGCCCAGGCCTCCTGCCTGGGCCACCCCTTCGCCCACCTCTGGATTCACAACGGCTTCCTGGTGGCAGGGGCCGAGAAGATGTCCAAGTCGCTCGGGAACTTCATCACCTTGCCGGAGCTGGTCGGATCCAACGACCCGCGGGCCTACCGCCTGCTGGTGGCGCAGGCCCACTACCGCTCGCCACTCGCGGTCAGCGTGGAGTTGGCGGCGGACGGAGCCCGGGCTCTGGCCCGCATCGATCAGGCGCTGGCCCGGTTGGAGGCGGAGGGGTTGGCGGGGGCCGAACCCGACACCCAGGTGATGGCCGGCTTTCAAGAGGCGATGGACAACGATCTGGACACTCCGGCCGCAACCGCTCTGCTCTTCCAGAATGTGACCAGGCTCAACTCCCTGCTCGATCAAGGCCAGCGTGCCTCCGCGGCGGCGGTCGGTGCCGCGGTGGCGACCGTCTTGGCGGTCCTGGGCCTCTCTTCGCGGCCGGTGGCTGCCGAGGTCCCGGCCGAGGTGGCCGATCTCTTCGCCCGGCGCGAGAAGGCCCGGGCCGACCGCGACTACCCGCTTTCCGATACGCTGCGCGACCAGCTTGCCCGGCTCGGATGGGTGGTGGAGGATGCCAAAGGAGGGGGAGTGCTGAAGCCGAGGCTTC
>JAJYNL010000031.1 GCA_021786375.1 Actinomycetes bacterium | reverse complement strand
CGACATTGCGCAATCGATGTTGGCGGAAGCGTCGGTCTCCATCTCCATCTGCGCCACTGCGATACCAAGCTGGCCGGACATCGAAGCCTTTCCCTTAGCGCAGAAATTACTATCTACGTTAGTTTAGGACTATATCAAAGCGGCGACCTCGGCAGCGGGAAGTAACTATCTGATTTGACGGGAGGTTGAATAGGAGCGGCGGAAACGCCGGCCCGTTTGGCTCCCTGACGCCTGCCGGCGGGATCTGCTGGTTGCCCAAGAGAGTGGGGCTTTGTGGATATGTGGCTGGACCCTTCGCGGCTCGGAGGGTGTTAGGCGGCGTCCGAATAGAAGTGAATAGTTCGAAGCCGTGTGGACCAGGGGAGCCACTCAACATGGCCGATCGACCGGGTCGCGGATATAGTTGAATCGTCAACTATAATGGGCCACAAAGGCCCATTGCACTGCATGACATGGACAGGTGTCCATCGCCTGCCCCGAGATAGTGATCGGGTTGGTCCCAGTGTGGCGGGTGCTGAGGCTCAAGACAATTTGCGGCGGGAACTGCGCAACCACAGAGGAGAAATGGCGGCGACGAATTTGCGGGGAGTATCAACCACGGCAGCCGCGGACGCTCTAGTCCCGCTGCAGCACCCCTTTGGGCGTCATCTCCAGAACATAGAGGCGAGGGAGGCGGTTGACCCACATCGCCCGTGGGAGCCCGAAGACGGTCCACTGCCGGCGCTGTACTTGAGTCACGGTGCCCCTCCGACCTTCGAAGATCCGGAGTGGATGAGTGAGCTGTATGGATGGGCTCGGTCGTTCCCAAAGCCACGCTCCATTCTGATCGTGTCGGCCCACTGGGAAGCGGCCCCGCTCATGGTCAGCGCGGCGGAGCCTACCGGGCTGGTTTACGACTTCGGCGGCTTCGCGCCTCTCTACTACCGGATGCGTTATGACATTCCGTCAGGATCGGACCTAATCAGGCGGGTCGCGGGCGCTCTCGGAGGCAAGGAGTCAATGCACGAGCATCGCAGCCGGGGCCTGGATCACGGAGCATGGGTGCCGCTCAAGATCATGTACCCCGCGGCTGACGTCCCCGTAGTGCAGCTGAGCATGCCGACTCATGACCCGGGGCGCTTGATAACGATGGGCCGGCGCCTGCGGGCACTTCGCGAGGAGGGCACGCTCGTAATCGGGTCTGGATTCATGACCCACGGCTTGCAGTACATCACGCGCGAGATGCTTCTTGGCGCCATTCCCGGGTGGTCGTCCGAGTTCGACGCCTGGGCGGCATCCGCATTGGAGCGCGGCGACGTCGACGAGCTGAGCCGTTTTCGTTCAACCGCTCCAGGTGTACGCTTCGCGCACCCGACAGTCGAGCATTTCACGCCGCTTTTCGTAACGCTTGGTGTGTCCGCCGATCCGGGTGCGCCGGTGGAGACGGCGATCGAGGGCTACATGATCGGATTGTCGAAGCGCTCTTTCCAGGTCCGCTGACATAATTCCGATTCGCTGGGCCGGACCGTGCTGGGAAATAGCCCGCGGGTAATTATGCCATGCGAACTCAAGTCGAGTTCGATTTCCCGGAATTCCTCTTTCCCAAGGTTGTATCGTCGCGATTGGTGAGGCGCGCCGCTTCGCCACCCACGGCTCGTCACGGGGGATCGCATGAGAAAGCCACTATTCAAGCGGCCGAGCGCCATCTTTGGCGCGGCTTCGCTCGTTTCTTTATCGCTCGTATTCGCCACTGGAGGAAATCCAGCGGGTGCCGCGAGTACGGTTTCGACGACTTCAACCACGGCAACCGTATCCGAAGCAACGCTCCAGCGTATAGGCACGCGCAATGTCAAGGACCTTGCCGCGTCGACGCGGCTGACACCGGTCAATCGCACCACGGAGAAGGTGCTGATTGGAGACACTCAAAACATAACCCGGAATAGCGCCGGCAGTACGGTAACGGTGAGTGCCCCGACTGACTTCACGGTCGCTTCTACGGGCAAAGCAAAGCCAGGCGGAGGTTCCGGCACCACCGCGGGGTTCATGGGCATTACCGGCGCCCAGCAGGCGGTGGCCAACAGCGCCTACGATCTCGAGCCTCCGGATCAGGGATTGTGTTCCAACGGTTCCTACGTGATGGAGGTAGTGAACAACGCGTTCGAGGTATACAGCACCTCGAGCAAGGCGGTGGTGGTTCAGCCCACTGCCACTACCTCGCTCTTCGGCGTCCCCAGCGAAAATGCTGGAAGCTTCCTTTCGGATCCCCATTGTTACTTCGATGCGGCGTCCAACCGCTGGTTCGTGGTCGAGCTCTCGATCCCGAACTTCTTCTCGGCCCACGTGCATGCCTCGAAGTCGTACGAGCTGGTGGCGGTTAGCGACAGCTCCAACCCGACCGGCAACTTCACAACCTTCGCTATCAACTCCACCGACCCGAGTGACGCAGGGTGTCCATGCTTCGGTGATTACCCGATGATCGGAACGGACGCGAACGGCTTCTACCTGACCACCAACGAGTTCTCGATTTACAAGCCGAACTTCAATGGCGTGCAGGTCTATGCGATGTCGAAGCAGGAGCTTGTGGCTGCGGCCGACGGACTGGGTGGTGCTCCGACGGTGGTTCACTTCTCTGCTCTCGCCTCGCCCTTCCCCAACGAGACAGTGGGAGAGACCTACCACCTTTCCCCGGCAATGGTGCCTACGGGTGGGGTCTTTGACACCTCGGCCAACGGTACCGAGTACTTCACCATGTCCGATGCGTTTCCGGTGAGTTCGAACCTCTTGGCGGTATACGCCATGACCAACACGGCCTCGCTGGCATCCGCCAATCCTTCGGTGCGGCTGACCTCCACCCTCGTGCCGCTTGGCCAAACGTATCAGTTCCCGGAGGCGGGAATGGCGGTTGCGCAGAAGCAGTACACATCCATTAGTCAGGTGCCCTTGCTCAGCTACATCGAGAGCCAGACCGGGGCGAGCGTCGCAGAAGGCGTGCTGCAAGCCGACTTCGATGCCGTGCAGGAAACCACCTATGCAGGAGGGCACCTCTATACGGAGCTGTCCACCGCCAGTAGCACCACGGCTCCCGTGGGGACTACCGCGGCCCAGTGGTACCGGCTCGCACCTTCGATTCGGGGTGGCGCCGTCGCGGCCAGCCTGATTGCGGAGGGGAGCGTTGCCGTCAGGGGCCAGAGTCTTCTCTTCCCGGACTTGGCCGTAAACTCGAGCGGCGTGGGCGATATGGTCTTCACCCTGACGGGAAGCAAGTTCTACCCGAGCGCCGCTTACGTGGCCTTTGGCGGGTCGGGGCCGACCGGCAGCGTCCAGGTCGCCAAGGCGGGCACCGGGCCTGAAGACGGTTTTACCTGCTACGCGTATTACGTGGGTCCGAATTACGGTGGCTGCCGCTGGGGTGACTACTCTGGCGCAGTAGCGGTTGGATCTACCGTTTGGATGGCCACCGAATACGTACCACCTGCAAGCACGCGGGACTTTTATACCAACTGGGGAACTTTCGTGTTCCAGGCGACGGCCGGCTAGGCAGCACGCCTTTGCCGGCTCGGTTCGAGCTGACCTCCTCGACCCTCGCGGTCGAGGGGGTCAGTTCACCAGGCCGAACAGGAATATCGGTCAGGGATCGGGGCGCCGGCCTGGATCCTCATCGCAACGATGATCTGTTCGTCGAATGATGCCCCGTACGGCGTCGGGGCGAACTGCGTGCCTCCGTAGGCATACCAGTTGGTGAGGGAGATTCCCAGCATTCCCGAGTAGACCGGCCCATCCACGTTTTGCCCGCCGTTCTCGCATTGTGCGACGTTCATCCACGCCGCTTCTATGGCCGGGCTAACTACTACGGCGGGCCTAACCACTACGGCCGGGGTTGCCGCCAATTTGGGATGCGGAGCTGCTAGGGGGGCATGGCTGCCACTGACGATTGCCAATGTTGCTATCAGGGTGATCATCTGTGCCGCCTCCGACCCCGAGGCAGCAATGTCGGCGTCTTGGCCGGTCTTACGGGGGTTTGAGCGCGTCGATGTGCTCTTCTCATGCGGCGGACTCTCCTTCCTGGCGCATCCGCCGCAACATGCGTGGGTGCGCGGTGTCATCCAGTTCGTCGTTATCGAGATGTTCATTAGGTGTTTGGTGCCGGGCTCGACGTGTCCTCTCGTCCGTCGCTGGGCGGATCGCCAGACAGGAGATCCTGTGGGCGGCCTATGTTTGCTCGCCCCGGTCTTCCTTGTCTTGCCTACGGCTCAGTGCGACCCTTTGCCGGCGGAATTTCTCATTTTTCCGGTGTTTTTCCGTTCGGCGCGCGGCAGGGCAATGATTTTTCCGGGCTTTTGGAGCCCGTCATCACGACCCAAGAGGACGCCTGCGTCGCCTTGAGTGGTAATGTTAGCCGACTTTTTGCCACTATCCGTCCAAATGGTGGCCAGGAAGCATCCTGGAACCCCGTATAGAAGAGGGATCACGGAGTCGGCCCTGCTCGGGCGTGGTGGACGCACAGAGCTGTTGAATCCGGCACATGGGGTTCGGCTGCAGCCGGAAGGGTCGCCGAACCGGCTGGCGATCCAGGGTTGTTGGAAGTGCTCGTAAGATATAATCAAATAGTCAATTGATAATATGAAAGGGTCGTTCTTGCAGGCTTTAACCCTGGTGGCGATAGGTTCCGTTTGATGCGAAGTGGACGAGTGGTGCAATGGAGCCCGGATGGTGCCGGGGTGGACCCGCAGGAGCGCCTAAGGCTGGGGTTGGGTGCCAACTGGCTGCAATTCGCGGTCTACACGCTTATCACGATGCTGATCGGGATAACCATCGGCACCGAGCGCGTGGCCCTGCCACCCCTGGCACGTCAGGCATTCGGAATTACCTCGATCCTCTACACGGTGTCGTTTATCGCCGCGTTCGGGGTGGTGAAGGCGCTAATGAACCTGGTGTCCGGCCGCTTGTCCGACAACCGTGGTCGCCGTATGATCCTGTTGGCCGGGTGGGCGTTTGCCGTACCCTTCGCCCTTCTGATCATCCTCGCCCGCTCCTGGTGGTGGGTGATCGTCGCGAACCTCTTCCTCGGTGTCAATCAGGCTCTTACCTGGACCATGGCCGTCACCGCCAAGATCGACCTCGTGGGACCTTCCGGACGTGGCCTGGCGGTCGGGATCGATGAGTCGGCGGGCTACGTAGGCGTGGGACTCGGCGGGTTCATTGCGGGACTCCTCGTTTCCCACTACGGCCTGCGTCCCGCGCCCTACATCTTGGCCCTGGTGATAGTGGCAGCTGGCGCGGCGGTGACACTGCTGGCTGCACGCGAGACCCTCCCATGGGCCCAATATGAAGCGGCACGAGTGCATGGGGACTCGCCGCCGCAGGCTCAACCGCGCCTGGGCCGGCTGGCGGCATACATGTCCTGGCGAGACCGGTCCATGCTGGCGGTTTGCCAGGCCGGAATGGTAAACAAGTTCGCGGACTCCTTGGTGGCGGCGTTCTTTCCCCTCTATTTCCTGAAGCGCGGCATGGACCTCGCACAAGTCGGTCTACTTGTTGGCGTCTATGCATGGGTCTGGGGTCTGGGTCAAGTGTTGAGCGGCGCCCTCGCCGACCGCATCGGCAGGAAGCTGCCAATCACCGGAGGAACCTTCCTGATCGCTTTGGGCATGGGGACCGTACTGGTTGGATCCACTGGGTCGCTTTGGTTTATTGGTGCGGCGGTGATGGGCGCGGGTATGGCGCTCGCCTATCCGAACCTGATCACGGCTGTTGGCGATAGCGCACATCCCGCCTGGCGCGGCGGCGCTTTGGGCGTTTATCGCCTCTGGCGTGATGCCGGCTATGCGATTGGGCCGCTCCTGCTTGGCGGCGTGGCGGCCTTTTCGGGCATGGCCGCAGCTATGTGGACCGGTGCCGCGGTTGTCTTTCTCTCGGCAACGGTGCTGGCCGTGCTCCTTCGCGAGACTTCGCCCGCGCACGCCGTCCATCCTCCGCCATGGCAGGTCCACCCCGACTGGCTTGGTGCTCCAACGGGCGCCTAATACCCGTCCGGCCACTTGGTTTTCGTCGCTGCGGGTTTGGGAGTGCTGCGCCCTTGGGTACCTGGGCCAATTAGCGTGTTCTGGGCCGCTTGAGAAGACATGGGCTGGGATTGGGAGATAGTGATGGCTGGCACGGCGGGCGCGCACCGTGAGCATTAGCGCCGAAACCCCCGGCTTGGTTGTCGAGCAGGCGGCCAGGCGGAGAACTTTCGCGATCATCAGTCACCCTGACGCCGGCAAGACCACCCTGACCGAGAAGTTCCTACTCTACGGCGGCGCGGTCGTCGAGGCAGGCGCAGTAAAGGCGCGGGCCGGGCGCAGGGCGGCCCGCAGTGACTGGATGGAGATGGAGCAAGAGCGTGGCATCTCCATAAGCTCGACTGTTTTGCAGTTCGAATACCGCGACCATGTCGTCAACCTTCTCGATACTCCTGGACACCGGGACTTCTCCGAGGACACATACAGGGTCCTTTCGGCGGCTGATGCGGCGGTCATGGTGTTGGACGTAGCCAAGGGCATCGAGTCTCAAACGTTGAAGCTCTTCGAAGTTTGCCGAGCGCGCAATATACCGATAATTACCTTCTTGAACAAGTACGACCGCCCGGGGCGCGATCCACTTGAGCTCCTGGACGAGATCGAGAGCCAGATCAACCTAAGGCCGACCCCGGTAACGTGGCCGGTCGGTATTCCCGGAGACTTCCGAGGGGTCATCGACAGGCGCGACTCGTCCTTTGTGAAGTTCTCGCGCACAGCCCGAGGGACGCGAGCCTCGGCCGAGGAGATAGTGGACCCCGAGCGCGCCGCCCATGAGGAGGGGGAGGCTTACCAGGCTGCACGCGAAGGCATTCAGCTTCTTGATGAGGTGGGAGCGGTCTACGACCGGGAGTCATTCCTGGCAGGCTCGTCGAGCCCGCTCTTCGTCGGCTCGGCTCTCACCAACTTCGGTGTGCGCCACCTGCTTGAGGCAATCTTGGAGATGGCCCCGGCGCCAAGTGCGCGCGCCGACGTATCGGGCATGCCGCGCGCGATCGACAGCGCGTTCTCTGGCTTTGTTTTCAAGATCCAGGCCAACATCGACCGTTTCCACCGGGATCACCTTGCCTTTGTACGCGTATGCTCGGGCCGTTTCGAGCGCGGAATGGTCGCCACGCATGGGGGCAGTGGCAAGCCCTTCGCAACAAAATACGCCACTTCGATGTTCGGCGCCGAACGCGAAACCATCGACGAGGCGTACCCGGGAGATGTGGTGGGACTCGTGAACGCGAGTGATCTCCGGATCGGCGACACGCTCTACGTGGGCGAGCCCGTCGTCTTTCCGCCTATCCCCACTTTCGCCCCCGAGCTTTTCGCTACCGTCCGGCCGCGGGACACCAGCCGCTTCAAGCAGTTCCGCAGTGGTCTCCAGCAACTCGAGCGCGAAGGCGTCGTACAAGTCCTCCGCGATCCGGATGGCGATCCGGTTCCCATGGTCGCGGCGGTGGGGCGGATGCAGTTCGAGGTTTTCTCACACCGCCTACAGAACGAGTTCGGCGCCGAGGTCGACCTTAGGGAGACCACGTACAAGATGGCCAGGCGAACCGATCCAGCAACGGCGCAAGAGTTGCGCCGCCTGGGTGGTGTTAAAGTCCTTTCCCGCAGCGATGGCGAGTTGCTCGCGCTCTTCGAGAACCCCTACTGGCTCGCCAGGCTTGAGAGCGACCATCCGGATTGGCGGCTCGACCATATCCTCGTCGAGCCGGCCGTTGCCTGACCTGCCTCAGCCTGGGCCCGCACGCCGTCTGGCGTCTTATCGGATCTAGATTGCGCATCTGAAGCAAGACATCGAAGGCCAAATTGAGCTCGCCGATGGCAGCACCGTGTCCTTTGAGGCGACCGGGCCGCTTCGGGATTCCCGGTTCTGGTGCGGCGAGGGGGGCCTGGTTCGCGGATACTTGGCTTGGAAGTCCATGCTGCTGCAGACGAGCCGGGATCGCTGATCATCGCGTGAGACCGCGCTGGTCTTGGCAATTTGAGTTGCGAGGCGGGAGGCTCGGAAGCTGACGTCGCTGCCGATACAGCCGGGCTGATCGACGGTGTCGGCCTGGGATACGTCGTTATCTGGAGGAATTCCGGCGCTGACCCCATGCGTTCGCGGCGGCGCGGTCGGGAATGGAGCCATGGCAAAGGCCAAGCTCGGGCGGTTCGCGCCTTGCAGCGCCGAGGCTTCGATCTTCTCTATGGGATCAGGGATGTCAACGCAGTGGAGTTCGCGCCTGTACTCGAGGACCCTGCCGGCAGGGCGCTTTCGTGGCTTCTCTGGCTCGCGAAGCCGCTGGTCCCCTCGGGGAATTTTGATGGAATCGGCCTGTTTTGAGATGATTTCCGGCGATCCAGCCGTTCTCGTCTCCCCGCAGCGGAGGTGGTTGGCGGGCTGCTCGTCGGGCATCTACTCGGGCGGGTTAGGCGCAGGCTTTGCCGCTCTGTCTGGGGGTGGTATGCCCAGGATCTCGCCTTCGTGGGTGATTGTGGATTCGACATGGTGATGCTTGCTTCGCCGGCTTGCATGCAGAGAGGCGGTCTGGGCATGTTCTTGTGCCAGTGAAGCACGGCCGCCGGCTGGCGAGTGCGACACCAGGAGCGGAGTACCTCCAAGCGATGGCAAAGGCAATTTCGCCATGCACGTCAAGCACGATGCCGAGCTGCACCGATTTCTTGGTTCCCGGTTCTTAACTGGGCGTTTGGCCGTTAGGCGGGGGGCATAAGCGTCTAAGCGTCGACCACGATGTAGCATTTAGGGCATCGTGAGCGCAAAGATTGCGTGCGATTCCGGGCACAGATCTTCAAGGGGAGACTGATGGCGTCCACTAAGGAGATGGAGGAGGCGGCTCCGGCAGGCCGTGGCAATGGCGGCTCTCGCCGGCGGTCAGCGGCGCTTCGTTTCTACGCTCTACTGGCGGTCACGTTCCTGGTAGTCGCAGCGGCATCATACTTCATACTCACCAAGGCCTTCCCGCGCAACCAGGCGAGCGCCGCCAACGGGGGAGCGGTTTTGCGCCCCTCCGGCATCCCTTCGGTCATCTCCACTCCGGTCGCCAACGTCATGGGGCTGACTCCGCTGCCGGCCAAGCAGGCGCCCGGCTTCTCCCTGGTTGATCAGAACGGGCGGAACTTCTCTCTCTCGAGCTTCCGGGGCAAGGCGGTGGTTCTGGAGTTCATGGACCCCCACTGCACGGATATCTGTCCGATTGTCTCCCAGGAATTTGTCGACGCGTTTCATGACCTGGGGGCCAACGCTTCCAAGGTTGTGTTCCTGGCGCTGAACGTCAACCAGTACCACAACTCGGTGGCTTCGGTGCAAAAGTTCAGCGTGGCCCACGGCTTGGATGCCATTACCAGCTGGCACTTCCTTACCGGGCCTTTTCCGAGCCTCAAGCCGATTTGGGCGAACTACGGTATCCAGGTTTCGGCACCAAACCCGAATGCCGACATTATCCACACCTCATTGCTGTACTTCATCGATCCGAACGGCAATGAGCGTTTTGTTGCCGCTCCGGTCGTCGACCATACCAAGGCCGGCAAGGCGTACCTTCCTGCGGACACGGTTGCCGCATGGGGGCATGGCATCGCCAACCTCGCAAACTACTTGGCCTAGGGCTGCTCAGCGTCTCCACCGCCTGTTCCGTTGCGTAGGGCAGGGCGAAAGGTACAGTTGAACCATGGCTGACGTCGACTTCTTTTTCGACCCCATCTGTCCTTGGGCATGGATCACTTCTCGCTGGGTGGTCGAGGTGGCGCGACTACGCGATCTTGATGTGGAGTGGCGTTTCATATCCCTTCGCATTGTCAACGAGCATCGCGACTACGAGACGGAGTTCCCTCCGGGTTACCCGGAGATCCACGGACTTGGCCTTCGCTTGCTTCGCGTGGCCGCTGCTGCTCGCCAAGAGGCCGGCAACACCGCGGTTGCGGCGCTGTACACGGAGTTCGGGCGCGTTATTCACAGAGAGCGCAGACGTCCTGAGGCCGGACAGCCCGAGGTGGTCGAGAGTGCCCTGCACAAGGCGGGCCTCCCTGCGCACCTGGCGTCTGCGCTAGACGGCCGCGATTACGATCCCGTCATCCGCGAGGAAACCGCATTGGCCCTCGAGCGGGCCGGCAGCGAAGTTGGAACGCCGATTATCACCTTTGGTCCGCCGGACGGGCCATCTTTCTTTGGCCCTGTTATTTCACGGCTTCCAAGAGGGCAGGAGGCCGTGGATCTCTGGGAGGCGGTCGAACGCCTTGCGCGCTTCCGCGGTTTCGCCGAGCTAAAGCGCTCGTTGCGTGACACGCTGCAGATCCCTTAGAACTCTCTTGTTTCCGCACGGAGCCGGGTCCTCGCTCAGCCCGGAAACAGAGTCAGACGAAGCTTTGCTGGAACTCCTCGAGTTCGGCCGAGCCGGGGCAGAGCTCCTCGAAGGGGAGCTCGACCAGCGGCGTTTCACTCGTGTGATTGAGTTCGTGCACGTCGGGGATGCTTTCGTCCACGAAGAGGAGGCCCGTGGGGATTTCGCCCCTGGCATTGGCCTGGTTCACGTAGCGCATCGCTGCTTCGCGATCCGTCGGGTCGTAGTCGGCGGGCAAAGTGCGGAATCTCACCAGCCCTCCGTCGTGCATCGCCACCATGAGCGCGCCGTCGCGCGGGAGGTCGGCCACGATCTCCCGCGCGGTGTCGATGAAGTCCGGATCGATCTCCCGCAGTTCATGCTCGCGTACGTAGCGGTAGCTCTTCGTCGAGCCGTAGTGATTATTGAACTGTACGCATGGCGAGATCACGTCGATCAGAGCCAGGCCCCTATGCTGCGCGGCGGCTTTGAGTATCGGGACCAGCTGCTCCTTGTCGCCCGAGAAGCTTCGCGCTACGAAACTTGCCCCGAGGCTGAGGGCGAGCATGACCGGGTCGACAGGTGCGACGGTATTCGCCTCGCCGCGTTTGGCCGCGGAGCCAATATCGGCCGATGCCGAGAACTGCCCCTTCGTGAGTCCGTAGACCCCGTTGTTCTCGATCACGTAGATCATGTGCACGTTGCGGCGGATGGCGTGCACCATATGCCCAGCCCCGATCGAGAGCGAGTCTCCATCACCCGAGATGCCGACATAGAGGGCGTCCCGGTTTGCGGCGTTGGCGCCCGTGGCAATCGGAGCCATGCGCCCGTGCGCGGAGTTGAAACCGTGCGCGGCCGAGTCGAAATAGGCGGTCGTCTTGGACGAGCAGCCGATGCCGCTCATCTTGACCACCTTGTGAGGAGGCACGGACAACTCGAAGAGCGCCCGCACAATCGCAGCCGTTACCGAGTCGTGCCCACATCCGGCGCACAGTGTCGACATCGACCCTTCGTAGTCGCGGATGGTCAGACCGATTTCGTTCTTGGGCATGGCGGCCAGCGGAATCAGCGGTTTGTTTATTGACGGCATAGTTACTGCTCCCCGGTCTGGTGTATCGCGCGGCGGGCGCCCTCGATCACCTGCACTGCGCTTATCGGCAATCCCCCATATGAGAGAATCGATCCGAGACGCCGCCCGTCCACGCCGGCCTCGAGGATCAGCAGCGAACGGAGCTGGGCGTCGCGGTTCTGCTCCACCACGATGCAGCGCTCGTGGCCGTCGATGAACGCCCGCACGCCCGCATCGAAGGGGAATCCCCTCACGCGCATGTAGTCCAGGGGCGTTCCTTCCGAGAAGAGAGCTTCGAGTGCCTCGAGAACCGCACCCTCGCAGCTGCCCATGGTGATAACGCCGACCGTCGCGCCATCCTGCATGCGGATCACCGGCTCGGGTAGGTGTGCGGCCGAGGCTTCGACCTTCTTGGCCAGCCTCTCGACGACCTGGGCATACGCGTCGGCCTCCTCGGTGTAGAGGCCGTAACGGTCGTGACCCGAGCCGCGGGTAAAGTAGGCACCCTGCTCGCTCAGTCCCGGAATCGTGCGCGGCGTCACAAACTCGGAGTCCTCGTCGCCGTAGCGATAGAAGTGCCCGAGCTTCTGGATGTCGGCATCGGTCAACACCCTTCCGCGATCCGGGCGGTAGCCGTCGTCCCAGCTGAACCGGTCGACGGCCCAGTCGTTCATTCCAATGTCCAGATCGGAAAGCATCATCACTGGAGTCTGGAATCTCTCGGCAAGGTCAAAGGCCTGCACTGCGAATTCGAAGCACTCCCGGGGATCGGCCGGCAGCAGCAGTATGTGCTTGGTGTCTCCGTGGGATGCATATGCGCACTCCAGCAGGTCGGCCTGTTGAACTCGAGTAGGCATGCCGGTCGACGGACCGGTACGCTGCACGTTGATTACGACTGCCGGGATCTCCGTGTAGTAGGCCAGACCGAGCAGCTCGTTCATGAGCGAGATGCCCGGGCCGGAGGTCGAGGTGAAGGCGCGGGCGCCCGCCCACGAGGCTCCGATGACCATGCCCAGTGCCGCCAGCTCGTCCTCGGCCTGCAGTATGACGAAGTCATTGCGGGTCTCGACCGTGCCGTCGGCCAGCGTAACTTTGCGGCGCCGGTAGCGCTCGCATAGTTTGCGGAAGTTCTCGGCGACGGACGTCGCCGGAGTAATGGGATACCACGCGGCCACGGTGGCTCCGGCGTACAGGCAGCCAAGCGCGGTGGCCGTATTGCCGTCGATGAGGATCTTCCCCGCGGTGCCCGTGCCCGCCTCGAGGCGGAAGGGCAGTGCCGCGGGCAGGTTCTCCTCCGCGTAATCGTATCCGAGTCGCAGCGCCATCTGATTGGAGTCACGCAGTGCCTGGTTGCCCGAATAGGACTCCTCCAGCAGCTCGGCGAGGACCTGCGGATCGATTCCGATCAAATATGAGACGGCCCCGGCGTATGCGATGTTCTTCATCAGGATCCGCTCGCGTGGTCCGCTGAATGCGTCTCCGCACAGCTTCGCCAGCGGGACCCCCAGGAAGTTGACGTCGTCGCGCAGCAGCGTTGCGGGTAGCGGCCAGGTCGAGTCGTAGAGCACGTAGCCGCCGGGGGCGAGCTGCCCGATGTCCTCGGCGTAGGTCTGCCCGTTCATTGCCACCATCAAGTCGTAACGCTGCGCGCGCGAGGTGTGGCCCCTGCCGCTGACGCGGATCTCGTACCAGGTGGGCAGGCCTTGGATGTTGGAGGGGAAGAGGTTCTTGCCGGAAACGGGGACGCCCATGCGAAAGATGGCACGCAGGATCAGGTTGTTGGCGCTGGCCGAGCCGGTTCCGTTGACGTTGGCGAACTTGAGGGAGAAGTCGTTGATCCGCGGCTCCCCCTCGCTACCCGAGTCCTCCGCGGCGATGGATTGCACGCTCACAGTAGGGCTCCGATTCCTGCGCGACCCAGGCGGAGGTCGAACTTCTCCATGTTCCACGCCGCCGTCGGGCAACGTTCGGCGCAGAGGCCGCAATGAACGCAAAGGTCTTCGTCCTTAACCATGATCCTTCCCGTTTGTGCCAGTGGCTCGGATATGTACAAAGGTTCCTCCAGGTTTTCCGCCGCGACGGTCAGCATGCTGCGCAGCTCCGACTCACTTTCCGTGTCGCGAGTTATGGTCAGGCATGCCACCGGGCATATGTCGATGCACGCATCGCACTCGATGCACAACGGTGCCCGGAAGACAGGCTGGACGTCGCAGTTGAGGCAGCGCTGCACCTCCCGCATGGTCTGCTCGGCGGAGAAGCCGAGTTCGACTTCGAGGTGCAACTCCTGGAAACGCTTGGTTAGGTCGACATGGCCCATCTGCTGTCGAGGTGAGGGGTTGTAGTCGTTGTTGTAGCTCCACTCCGTCAGGCCCATCTTTTGGCTTGTCAGCGCCATCTGTGCCGGGGGTCTTTCGCCGACCGGGATCCCCCGGCAGTGATTGTCGATGGAGATGGCGGCCTCATGCCCGTGCGCCACGGCCCAGATGATGTTCTTCGGGCCGAAGGCCGCGTCTCCTCCCGCAAAGACGCCGGCAAGTGTGGTCTGCATCGTTACGGCGTCCACGACAGGAAGCCCATCGGAGGTGAATTCGAAGCCGAGGCCACGCTCAACCCACGGGAATGCGTTCTCCTGCCCGATCGCAAGTATCACATCGTCGCAAGGGAGGAATACGGTATCAAGCTTCCGCGATTGCCGCGCGTGCTCGTCCCACTCAAGTACGTCGAACTCCATGCCCACCAGGCGCCCGTTCTCGGTAACGAAGCGGCGAGGCGCGTGGTTCACGACGATTTCCACCTGCTCCTCCTCGGCATCCTCCAGCTCCCATGGAGAAGCCTTGAAGTATTGCCGAGGACGCCGCGCCATGATCTTCACATCCCCGCCACCGAGTCTGCGCGCTGTCCGGCAGCAGTCCATGGCGGTGTTGCCGACGCCGATTACCAGCACGCGGTCCCCGATGGACGAGATGTGCCCGAAGGCCACCGACTTGAGCCAGTCAAGACCGATATGGACGTGGGCTGGGTCGTCGTGGCGCCCCTCGATTTCCAGATCCTTGCCTCTCGGCGCCCCGCTACCGATGAATACGGCGTCGTAGCCATCGCCAAGCAGCGAGCCGAGGCTGGTGACCGGCGAGTCGTAACGTACCTCGACCCCCATATTGACGATGTACCCGATCTCCTCTTCCAGCACCTGGGCGGGGAGGCGAAAGGACGGAATGCTGGTTCGCATCAGGCCGCCCGGTTGGGATGCGGCCTCGAAGATGGTGACGGCGTAACCAAGGGGCATAAGGTCGTTGGCCACCGTCAGCGAGGCGGGGCCGGCTCCTATACAGGCGACACGCTTGCCGTTCTTTCCCTCGGGTGCCACCGGAAGCAGGCCGGTTATATCGTCCCGCAGGTCGGACGCGACACGCTTGAGGCGACAGATCGCCACCGGCGAGCCGTCGACGCGCTCGCGGCGGCAGGCCGGCTCGCAAGGCCTGTCGCAGGTACGCCCAAGGATTCCAGGGAAGACGTTCGACTCCCTGTTGACCATGTAGGCATCCGAATACCTGCCTTGAGCTATAAGGCGAATGTACTCAGGGACATTGGTATGGGCCGGGCACGCCCATTGACATTCCACGACCCTGTGGAAGTAGTTCGGGTCTCCGATGTCGGTCGCTTGCATTTCCCCCCTTGCAATTTGCGGCTGTAGTTGGATTCAGAGAAGCGGTGAGGATCAAGGGAGGTGATAGGCGTCTTCACACAGCGCAGGACCGCGGTGCCGCCGAGCGGCGCTTCGGCCACGGCCGCACTCCTGCTGGCCCTTCCCTCTTTCCGCGGGTGCCCCATTTGTTATCAAAATACACCTGGCTGCGGATATAACCAAAGCCGGATGGAACCGCGAGGAAAAGTCATGCAAGGAGGGAGACGTGAGGCGAAAAGCCCCGCGGTTGGCGCCGCGGGGCTCTCGGTTGGTAGCCCGGGAAAGTGGGCTGCGGTCATGGAGTTTGCCCGCTTAGGCTTGCTTCACCGCTGAGATCTCGCACTCGAGGGTGACGTTCTCGCTCACAAGGATTCCGCCGCTCTCGAGGGCTGCGTTCCAGCTGACGCCGAAGTCCTTGCGGTTTATGACGGTGGAACCCTCGACTCCGATACGACGGTTGCCCCAGGGGTCGATCTCGGTGCCGGTGAATTCGAGGTCGAATGTCACCGGGCGAGTAACGCCACGGACCGTGAGATCGCCGTTTACGCGGAACTTGTCACCGCCGACGGCCTCGACGCCGGTCGACTTGAAGGTTATGGTGGGGTACTCGTTCATGGAGAGGAAGTCGTTCGAACGGATGTGATTGTCACGGTCAGCGTTGCGCGTGTCGATGCTCGCCGCCTTGATCGTCAGTTCCATGGTCGACTTGGTGACGTCCGCACCGTCGAGATAGCCGCTACCCTCGAACTCGTTGAAGTTGCCGCGGACCTTGGTCACCATGGCGTGGCGGGCCGAGAAGCCGATTCGGCTGTGGCTGGGATCGATGGCGTAATTCCCGGTCAGGTCGGCGCTTATCTGGGACATCTCGTAGTTGCTCCTTTGAATTGGGTTGCTCTGGTTACTTTAACAATATATGACGTTTCACCTATTCCCGGCTCAAGGTGAATTTTCATCTAATTTTCCTCATAGACTATTTCGCATGGGTGATATCCGTTGGCTGGACACGCGTGAGGCGCGAACGTGGAGGGCACTGCAGTTCATGCATCTGCGCCTATCGGCCCAGTTAGCCAGGGATCTCGCCGATCACTCGAACCTCTCCTACCAGGATTACGTCGCACTGGTGGCCTTGACCGACCAGGTGGACGGACGGCTTCGGCTCTTCGAGCTCGCTCAGGCTATCGGATGGGAGAAGAGCCGCCTTTCGCATCACGTCTCCAGAATGGAGGAGCGGGGCCTGGTCGCCAAGGAGAAGTGTGGTCAGGATCGCCGCGGAGCTTATGTGGTGGTGACCGAAGCGGGGCGTGAAGCGATCCGCCAGGCCGCCCCGAGCCATGTTGCCGCGGTGCGGCGACTTTTCCTGGAGGCGATCCCCTACGATGAACTCGGTCGGCTCGCCGACATCTTCGAAGCCGTGTTGCGCCGAGTCGCCGACGAAGAGAGCAAGTGCCCTGAGGGCGTAGTCGGCTAGGGGCCGTAGATCTTGTTCGTCCTGCGCCTAAGCCGGTGTTAGTCTTCCAGGGAGGCGGAGCCGCGGTCGGCCGCGCCTTTGACCTCGACTGGTTCAACCTGGATGGATTGGATCGAAGATGCCCGATCGACCCGCGTACCGACGCCGCTTGGCGGGCGCCTTCCTTGCCTTAGCCCTCGGATTGGCTGCATGTGGCCGGGGCGGCTCCACGGCTACGAGTACCACCGCGGCGGCGACGACGTCATCGACCGCGCCGGAGACGACATCGATCCCGGTTGAATCGATTGCGACCGGGTTCCAGCCCTTGGCGATGAGCTTCGTTTCCGCGAGCCTCGGCTTTGCTCTCGGTCACTACCAGTGTGCGCAAGGGGAGTGCTACCAGCTGGCGCGAACCAGCGACGACGGAATCGACTGGTTCTTGGTGGCCCCGGCCGGTTCGGTGGTCTCGACCCTAAACCCCCAGGGAATGTACTTCGCGGACGCGGCGCACGGCTGGGTATGGGGGAAGGGCGCGGCCTTCACGACCAACGGAGGAAAGAGTTGGAGCGCGCTCGTGCTACCGGCAGGCTCGATCGTGGATTCCCTCGCGGTGGTGGGCTCCCAGGCGTATTTTCTCCTCTCGACCCCGACCTCCTCCCCTCCGGGATCGTACGTGGCCTCCCTCTTCGACCAGAACTGGGAGACGAGCGGCGGAACATCTCCGGTTGGGGGATTTTCGCCGGTCGCGACGGCGGATCCGGGCGGGTTCCTCGCTCCGGGCGCCTCGCTATTGGGGATCAACATCGGCCGTTCAGGCACCGCCGACCCGCTCTGGATTTACGACCCGGCGGGCGGAACCTCCACCTCGATCCCCGACGCATGCCCGACCATGACCGGCCCCACCTCGATCCCGCTGCTGAGCGGCGGTCGCTACCTTGCCTCGGGAACCGGCGTCCCGGCGTCGAAGGCGACCTTTTACGTGCTCTGCACCGCAAATCCCGGCGCGGGTTCGAGCCAGAAGCTCATTTTTGGCCATTCGTACTCGGTAAGTGCCCAATCCTCCTGGAGCTGGACCGCTGTTAGCAGCTCAGCCCCTCCGGGAGGCTTGGGAACCGCTTTTGCGACCTCGCCCGGTGGCAACTTCGCTATCGGCGCGGCTTCGGGCGCCTCGTTCGTGTACACGCAGCGGTCGGGCTCCCCCGGCTGGGCATCACTCACCGACTCCGCGCTGGGGGGCGCACCCGTGACACAGCTCGAGTGGATCGACGATTCCCATGTATTCGCGGTGATCGGGGGCCCGGAGGGGGCGACACTGGGTCCATCGACCACCTCGGCCGCTTACTACTCCTCCAATGCGGGAGCTTCGTTCGCGAAGCTCTCCTTTTAGATGCGCGCCAAGAAGCCGTCGTGATCAGTGTTGCTGCGGCCTGGCGCTTTCGGCCACGGGCACTATTCCCCGGTGTCCTTACGAGGGACGGCACCCCGGTGAGGTAGATGGCTGCACTTGAAAGTCTTGCAGGGGATAGTTGACCCCCCGCTTTGTTTGGGGGCAAACTGAATCTTGCCATGGGCGCAACCAGGATTGTGGCCCAGGTCGCAAAGGGAGGCACCGTGCCCATCAAGGATTCCGAATACTTGGCCGACATTGCTCGACGAGTGCATGCGTCGTGGCCGGCCAGCCTGGAGCGGGAGGTTGTTTACCCGCTAGGCGAGGCGCCCGTCTCCACCTACCTTCGCCGCCGGGCGGCGGAGGCCCCTGAAGCGATCGCGGTATCCTTCTATGGCTACGACATGACCTTCGGGCAGCTCGATGAGCAAAGCGACCGCTTCGCCTGGTACCTGCGTGCCAGCGGCGTCCAGGCAGGAGATCGGGTGGCCGTAATGCTGCCCAACTGCCCGCAGTTCTTCGTGGTCTTCTACGGCGTTCTCAAGGCTTGCGCTGTGCATGTCCCGGTCAACCCGATGTTCAAAGAGGTGGAGCTGGCCTACGAGCTCGCGGATTCGGGCGCCCTCACACTCGTCTTTTGGGACGCCTTGGCCCCCGTTGTCGATGGGATTCGGCCCGAGTCGAGGGTAGGACGCTACCTTTCGGTGTCGATTGGCGAATGCCTTCCCGAGGTGCCTGTTTACCAGGTGCCAGCCGGCCTGGATGCTCCACCCGCTCATCCCTCCTTCGCCACGCCGTTATTCGAGGCCATGGCAGGCGCGGTGCCCACCGAACTTCCCGAGCCGGAAGTCGACCGCCTAGCCGCACTCAATTACACGGGTGGGACAACCGGTATGCCCAAGGGGTGTGAGCACAGCCAGCGCCACATGCTCTATACAGCCGCAACCGCAATCCAGACCCAGCGTCTCGAGGAGGGAGTTTCGCTCGTCTACATACCAATCTTCTGGATCGCGGGTGAAGATGTCGGCCTGCTCATACCGGTGGTGGCCGGCACCCGCATAGTCCTGCTCGCGCGGTGGGACCCGCAGGCCGTGCTGGCCGCAATCGAACTCTACGGCGTCACGGCGATGATCGGCACGGTGGACAATTACGTGGAGTTGATGGATCTCGGTAATCCCGAGGGCAAGAGCCTGAGTACGTTGCGTTACGCGATGGCGATGTCCTTCGTGAAGCGGCTCAATCCGGAGGTGAGGCGGCGCTGGCGCGAGTTCGCCTCGGATAGCTGCCTGCTGCGGGAGGCGGCTTATGGGATGACCGAGACTCACACCATCGACACATTCACGCTCGGCTTCCAGGGAGGGGACGCGGACTTGATGAGCGAGCCGCCTGTCTTCTGCGGCCTGCCGATGCCCGGCACACGGTTCAAGATCATCGATTTCGAGACTGGCGAGCTTTGCCAGGTGGGCGTCGAAGGCGAGATCTGCGTGAGTTCTCCTTCAGTGACCAGCGGGTACTGGGGCAATCCAGAGGCAACGCGGGCGGCGCTTCGGGACGGGTGGCTGCATAGCGGCGACGCGGGACTTATCGACCGCGAAGGCTTCCTGCACTACATGGGCCGGCGTAAAGAGATGATCAAGGTGAACGGGATGAGTGTGTTTCCGGGCGAGCTCGAGGTACTGCTCGGAGCCTACCCGGGTTTGGAGTCCGTGGCCGTTGTGGGGGTTCCCGATCCTGCCAAAGGGGAGATTCCCGTCGCCTTTGTCAAGCCGGCACCCGGAGCCTCCCTGGATGCCGTGGAGATCGAACAATGGTGCCGCTCGCGCTTCGCCGGCTACAAGGTTCCCAAGGTCAGAGTGGCGAGCCAGCTTCCGATGACCACCACCGGCAAGGTTCGTAAGGAGCTGTTGCGCGAGCAGCTGATGGCCGAGCCGCCAGCAGCGACATAGTAAAGAAAGGCCGGCTGACAAACAGCCGGTCTTTCTTCTGGGCCGGGACGGCGTCACCAGACCATCCCGCGTGGACGGCGTCACCAGACCGTCCGCGAATTCAGCTCACCTTTTCCTGGTTCGCCGCATGAACTTTGTTGACAACCGACGGATGGCGATCTGTCGCGGCCGCCTTGGCCTCTTCCTTGCGGTAATCCACATAGAGGCCCACCGCCATGATCCCGAGAATCATGGCCGTGGCCAAGACCATAAAAGGAAGATTCAGGACCAGCCAGTTCATTTGACTTGCCTTTGCGCTTGCTTGACTTTCTGCCCAAACACTACGTAGCCAAGGTAATGAAACGGCAAAGGGCCGTACTCGTTTTGGACAACCCGCTCTGCTCCCAGCCGCGAGCCATGGGAGAACGCGGCCCTACCGAGCGCACGCACCCAGGGGCGATGCGAATTGGCTGCACCGGCCAGCTGCGGCAAGTTTGGCGTTGTCGCGGTTTCAGGCGGGTGAAATGCGGCGCCAACCCGGGTGGACTCCGTCAGATGCCTCCTCGGCACGCTGCTGAGCGCTTGCGCGATGCAGGGGAAATAGGCCATGGGGAACCTTTGTTGGCAGGCCGAGGGGCGTACAGAATCAGTATCCCCTCGAGTAAACGGCCAGTTGATAATGACCTGATAAGGGGCCGGAAGCCTGAGCATCCGGCCCTTTTGGTCGCATTTCGAGGACCCGGGGTAGGTAATCGACCCCGGGTGCGCGCCGGGCGGCAGCCTTTTCAGCGGACCTGTTCCTCCCGCTTCGCCTCGATCTTGCTCACTACCGATGGATGGCGGGCCTTGGCGGCCTGCCTCTCCTCTTCGGTCCGATAATCCAGATAGAGGCCCACCGCCATAATCCCGAGAATCAAGGCGGTTGCCAAGATCATCATTGGCAGATTCAAGAGCAGCCAGTGCATCGCTTTGTCCTTTCACTTCGTCAACCTTTGGTCAATAAGTTAAGAAGTGGAGGTAAGCGCATGGCAACGAGCGGCCACTCTTTTGGTAATGGCTGGACCTAAGTGCCATCAGGATGGAGTTATTGAAAATACCCCTGATGACGAGCTCGTAGGCGCGTGTGGAAACCTAGATGCTTTCGGGAACCATCTTGATCGCGCCACATGGGCATTCTTGGGCGCAGATCCCGCACCCCTTGCAGTAGTCGTAGTCGAACTCGTAGCGGAGTCCTGGCCCGAGCTTGATGACCGAGTTGTCCGGGCAGACACCATAACAATTGTCGCACTCGAAGCAATTGCCACAGGAGAGGCATCGGCGTGCTTCAAAGAGCGCGTTCGACTCGTCCAGCCCTTGGACGACCTCGTCGAACGTGGAGCGCCTTCGGGCCACATCGAGCTTCGCCCTCACGGTCTGAGGGGCGTCGGAGTAGTACCAGGTGTTGAGCAGATCGAAGTCCGCTAGTTCGGGACGCCCGCCCTTCGAGAAGCTGGTGCCGCGCAGCCAGGCGTCGATGTTCCTGGCTGCAAGCTTTCCGTGGCCGATTCCCACCGTAACCGTGCGTTCGCCGGGGACCATGTCACCACCGGCGAAAAGGCCCGGTACCCCGGTCATCATGTTGCGATCAACCTGGACCACGCCGTCGGTCGCGACGACGCCGTCGACGTTCCTGAGCAGCTCGAGGTCCACTTCCTGGCCCAGTGCGAGGATCAGCGAGTCGGCTTCCAGCTCTTCGAATTCACCCGTCGGGGTAGGCATGCCCTTCTCGTCCAGGGTCATTTTTTCCAGTAGGAGCTTTCCCGCATCGGCATGCTTGACTGTGGAGAGCCAGCGCATCTCGACGCCCTCTTCGACTGCCTCCTCCACCTCGAAGTCGTGTGCGGGCATGCGGTCCCTCGTGCGCCTGTAAACGACTACGGCATCGGTCGCCCCGAGCCGCTTGGCGGTACGCGCGGCATCCATCGCGGTGTTCCCACCGCCGTAGATCGCCACCCGCCGGCCCAACAGTGGTGGGGCCTGACCCTCCATGCTGTGTAAGAAGCTGACCGCGTCCAGAATTCGCGCCGATTCGCCAGCCGGTACGTATGCACGCTTACCGATCTCGGCGCCGATTGCGAGGAAGACGGCGTCGAAGCGCTTCTCGGCAAGGACGGCGGCCAAGTCGTTCACTTTATGGTTCAGGACAATTTCAACGCCCATCGCCTCGATCCGGCGGATCTCGCCATCCAGAACCTCGCGAGGAAGGCGGTACTTGGGAATCCCGTAGCGCATCATGCCGCCTGGATTGGCGCCTGCCTCGTAGATCGTGACCGTATGGCCCAGCCTGCGCAGGTGATACGCGGCGGAAAGACCGGAAGGTCCGGCCCCGATGATCAGCGCTGTCCGGCCGGTGTCGGCGGCTGCGGTCTCGGGCATCCAACCCTTGTCGAGTGCGAGGTCTCCCAGGAAGTGCTCGACGGAGTTGATCCCTACTTCTTCGTCGAGCTTGCCGCGGTTGCAGGCGGTCTGGCAGGGGTGGTAGCAAACTCTTCCCATCACTGCCGGCAGGGGGTTGTCCTCCATCAGCTTGCGCCAGGCGGACTCATAGTCTCCACTCTCGGCGTGATAGAGCCAGCCTTGGATGTTTTCGCCAGCCGGGCAGGCGTCGTTGCAGGGTGGGAGCCTGTCCACATAGACCGGGCGCTCCACCCTCCAGGTGCCGGTCTTGTTGTGGCGGCTGGAGCCCACCTCCAGGGTGATGGCGAATGGCCGTTCCATGGTTCTTGCCCTTCTACTTCGGCTCGCCGTTTAGCAGCCCGAAGCGAGAGATGTTCTTGTCTGCGATCGCCTGTATGCGGCCGATGGTTTGGGTGTCGGGCTGGGGCCTGAAGAGATGTTGGTAGCGCCGCTGCGGCCGGAGGTATTCCTCTACGGGAAGCCGATGGCGGATCTTGGAGACGCTTGTTACCTCGCCGCCTTCGGCTTCGAAGACTGGGAAAAGTCCCGTCTCCTTAGCCATCCGGGAGAGGCGGATGGTGTCCGAAGGCGCAGATCCCCACCCGAGCGGGCAAGGGACGAGGACGTGGATGTAGCGAGCGCCGTGGAAGCTCATCGCCTTCTCTACTTTGTATTCGAGGTCTCGCAGCTCGGCAACTGTGGCCGTGGCCACGTATGGAATCTCGTGGGCCATGGCGATCAAGGGCAGGTTCTTTCCCTTGCCGAAGTCCTCGCCCGGATGGGGGCCAACCGCGTCGGTGGTGGCGGTGCGTGCTGCGGGAGGTGTGGCACCTGAGCGCTGCACGCCGGTGTTCATGTACGCTTCGTTGTCGTAGCAGATGAAGAGCACGTCGTCGTTTCGCTCGAACATCCCCGACAGCGGCCCGAAGCCGATGTCGACGGTCCCACCGTCGCCGGCCTGGGCGACGACACGGATGTCCTGCTTGCCCTTGGACCGCAAGGCCGCCGCGATGCCGGTGCCTACAGCAGCGGAGTTGCCAAAGAGGGAATGTATCCAGGGAATCTGCCAGGAGGTCTCCGGGAACGGCGTGGTAAACACCTCGAGGCACCCGGTTGCGTTTGCCACTACCATTTGATTGCCGCTGGCTCGCATTGCAGCGTCAAGCGCGTAACGTGCACCCAACGCCTCGCCGCAGCCCTGGCAGGCGCGGTGCCCGAGGGTTAGGGAATTGGTGCGGGCCTGTGAGGACTGGACCGATCGCTGGTCCTCCGAGAGAAGGCGGTTGCCGACGACGAAGCTGCCGGTCTGGTAAAACTTGATGGGCTGGAAGGGCATCAGCGCGCTCCTTGCGGTCCCGAGGATTCGATGATCTGTGCCACCGCGCCACCGGTCGCGCTGCTGCGCCGCGCCGTACCGAGCTCGGTGACCTCACGCTTCAGGAGGGATTCGTCCAGGTCCAGGAAGGTCTCCAGCCCGAGTTCTCCCTTGGCTGAGGCTTGGATCGCCGATGCAACCGAGCGGCGGGTTACCGGCCGCCCTCCCAGACCGGAGACGACCGAGTGGACCGTAGGTTCGACGCTACGCAGTGTGGCGGCGATATCTGCGGAGAGCTGCCCTCCGAAGCCGGGGGAATGGGCCCGCTCGAACACTAAGACACTCCGCGAGCCGGAAAGCGCCGAGCGAATGGCGTCGGCGGGGAACGGGCGGAAGGTGCGTAGACCGAGGGCGCCAACGCGGACTCCCTGCTCGCGCATGTCATCAACCGCGTCCTTTAGCGTGCCCACTGCTGACCCCATCGCCACCGCGACGATCTCGGCATCCTCCATGCGGTACGAGGAGAAGAATCCGCAGGGCCTTCTGCCGAACACTTCGCCGAACTCCTCATCGATTTGCTCAATTGAGGAGAGTGCCTCATGCTGACGCAAGGAGGCCAGGTATCGTACCTCGGTGAAGGCCTCAGGACCTACCATCGCGCCTATAGAAACCGGATCGGCCGGGTCTAGGTACGTCCGGGGGGCGTAAGGCGGCAGGAACGCATCGACCTGCTCCTGGCTGGGAAGGTCCACCCTTTCCGTGGCGTGGGTGAGGATGAAACCGTCCATGTTGACCATTACCGGAACCGAGAGTTGCTCGGCAAGCCTGAAGGCGTAGATGTGTAAGTCAGCCGCGTCCTGATTCGTTTCAGCGAAGAGCTGGATCCACCCCGCATCGCGCACGGCCATCGCGTCGGAGTGGTCGTTCCAGATGTTGATGGGCGCGCCGATGGCCCGGTTGGCGAGAGTCATCACGATGGGGAGACCGAGTCCAGCGGCGTTGTACACCGCCTCGATCATGTAAAGCAGTCCCTGGCTCGCGGTGGCGGTGTACGAGCGGGCGCCCGCAGCCGAGGCGCCGATCGCGACCGACAGCGCGGCGAACTCCGACTCCACGTTCACGAACTCGCAGTGCTCAAGGGCACCGGACTTCACGGCGACCGATAGTGCTTCGACAATGTGGGTCTGGGGGCTGATGGGATAGGCGCATATCACCTCGGGACGGCTCAGCCCCACGGCTCTGGCAACCGCCTGGGAGCCTTCTATCTGCTCAAGCACGATTCACACCTCCGGTCGAGCCGGCCGTTTGGTTCGCTGCGCCGCGTGATAGCTCGGCCATCTCCTGGTTGACAAACTCGAAGGAGGCACGGGCAGCGCGGATGTTCCCCTCGGCAACTATCCCCGAGAACCTGTGGGAGATGGCTTTTTCGACCGACCCAAGTGATACGAAGCCGGAGATAGCCGCAAAACCTCCCAGGAGCGCGGCGTTGGGAACGGCCCTGCCGACGTGCTCGAGCGCAAGCTCGGTGGCGGGCACCTGCAACAGCCGTGCCGGATCGAGAATCACGGTAGCTTCAGCGATTCCCAGCTCGGCAACCGTCTTCCCGGTGTTGATGAGTACGTAGGTCTGTGGGCCGATTCCTGCGAAGATGTCAGACTGATGCACGAGTGTGGCGTCCTGCACCAATAGGGCGTCCGGATGGGTGATGGGCTCCCGGGCCCTGATCTCCCTGTCGTCCATCCTGCAGAACGAAACGACTGGAGCCCCCATTCTTTCGGATCCAAAGCTTGGAAAGGCCTGCGCGTACTTCCCCTCGAAGAAGGCCGCCATGGCCAGCATCTCGGCCGCAGTGACCACCCCCTGGCCACCTCGGCCGTGAATTCTCACTTGGAACATCGATCCTCCGCTCTAGGGCGATCAGGCCACATGTGCGGGAGATCGCCCGGGGGAGCCCGACCTAGGGCATGGGCCTCATGCTATCACCGGGCGGCCCAGCGGATGAAATGGTTCCCTGGCCCTGCCTGGGCTGTCTGAGCAGGTGGATGTAACTGCTCGTAGGCCCCCTCGGGCCTCTCATGAGGGACCTACGAAACGGGCCCGTGCGGCCCACCGGAGGCCTAATGCGGCTAAGGCATCGAGAGGCCGTAGGTCGCGCTTGGGGCCAGCGACGAGAGCAGCCCTGTCACGATCGGAGTGCCAAGTCCGGTCGGCAGGTCGTAACCCTTGCCGGCGACGAAGCCGACGCTACCTGCGGGGTCGTTGTTCTCGCCGACGGTGATGTCATGGAAGTCGCTCGCGTAGGTGGCCGGGTTGGATGCCAATTTGTAGAGTTTGGGGGCGAAGAGGCCGACCGCGCTTCCGCGGGCCTGGTCGATGTCCGCGGTGATTGCCGCCCAACTTGGCGAAGCCTCGCTGGTGCCGCCGAAAAAATAGAAGTTATTGTTGGCGGCGCCCAGGAAGCCCAGGTAGATCATCGTTGCGGTGTAGACCGATGCATTGAAGGCGACGTCCGAGGTCGTGCGCATGGGACCGGCCTGATATTGGGGAGCCGTGAAGATCGCGCTGGGCGCGCCACCGGTTGCGCCGAAGGGGCCGTATTGGCAGCCAAAGGGGCAAGTCGAGGAGTTGTAGTCAGCCCAGGTGTACTCGGACGCGTAGGTTCCCGCCTTGGTCCCGCTCAACTTGGGGTTGTTGTCCCCCTTTACGAAGAGGTCGGTTCCGCCTGCGGCGGTGACATGGGGGTCGGAAGCAGGGTAGAGCGCGTTGGCCGTGCTGTATCCATTGGTCGCCCCCGCGTCACCCGATGACGCGAAAACGCTGATTTTTTCGGCCGCCGCTTGTTGATAGATTGCATGCGCCTGCTGAAGCTGCAGGTTGTTGCCTCTGCCGGCGATGGCTGCTTCCGGCGCGCCGTAGCTCTCGGTAATCACCTGACCGAGGTGATTGTCAACCGCATAGGCCTGCGCGTTGTTTAGAGCGTTGCCGTTGTTGCTGGAGGCCACCACCAGGTCGATGGTCGCGCCCGGGGCAAGCGAATGGACTGTCTGCACGTCGAGGCTGGTCTCTTCGGCCCACCCGACCTCGTTGGCGCTATTGGGGTTGAAGCTTGGCTTACCATCCGGATAAGAGACGTTGAGATGGGCGGCCGGAAGGCCGAAGGTGCTGTCGAAGGTGGCCAGATCGCTGGCGACGGTCGGGCTGCCGTACGCGTCGACTATCACCACGGTCTCTCCGGTGCCCGCCAACTGGCCGTTTATGGTCCAGGGAATCTGATACGCAGTGTGGAGTATTGCCGGCGTTTGACGTCCTCTCCCACCTGAAGGTGGGAGATTCCTACTGAGTGCCAGTTCACGCGACATCTCTTCGGCGGGTTCCTGCTTCACCGGGGCCTGCCTGGATTGCTCCGGGTCCTACGTCCCCTCCACAGGCGTTTAACCTCTCGGCACGTCCTGGCGCGAGGATGTTGAGGCTTGCATTGTGGTCCCTGTCATGGATTGCCCCACACGCCCCACAGGTCCAGGTACGAACCGACAGGGGCTTTGGCCCATCCACCACACCACAGACCGAGCACATCTGGGATGTGGGCACGGACCTGCCGATTCTATGGAACTCCCGGCCATACAACTTGGCCTTGTATTCCAGCATGGACACGAACGCACTCCACCCGGCGTCATGGATTGACTTCGCCAGCTTTGTCCGGGCAAGTCCCCTCACGCACAAGTCCTCCACGTAGACCGCTTGGTTCTCGCGGACGATGGTGGTGGACTCCCTGTGGTGGACTCCCTGTGGTGGAACTCCCGGCGTGCATCGCCAACTCTGGCGTGTGCCCTGGCAACCGTGATCCTGGTTTTGGCCCGGTTTTTGGACCCCTCCTTCTTTCTCGACAGCGACCGCTGTGCTCGTTTCAGCTTGCGCTCGGCCCTGCGCAAGAACTTGGGGGATGCGATCTTGGTCCCGTCGGAGAGGACAGCGAAGCTGGCAAGGCCGAGATCTATCCCAACCTCCCCCAAGACCTGTGGTAGTACCACCTCTGCCACCTCGACTACAAAGGATGCGAAGTATCTACCGGAGGCGTCTTTGGTGACCGTCACCGAAGACGGTTGGGATGGCAACTCCCTCGAGAACCGCACTTGCACGTCGCCGATCTTGGGCAGGCGGAGCTTGCGGCCATTGGTGATGTGAAACCTGCTGGCCTTGGTGAAGCGAATGGATTGGCGGTGGTCCTTTCGGGAGCGGAACTTTGGGTGCCCAACCTTGGGGCCTTTGCGCTTCCCGGAGATGGAGTCGAAGAAGGCCCGGTAGGCGCGGTTCAGATCGGCAACGGCCTGTTGGAGCACCACCGCGGATACCTCCGACAGCCACGCCCGTTCGGGCGTTCTCTTGGCGTCGGTGGTAACCGCCTTCAGGACGGCACTGTCGGGGATGTATGCCAACCCCGCCTTGTGTGCCTCTTCCCGGAGCCTCAACCCGTCGTTGAAGACCACACGTGCACACCCGAACGCCCGTGCCAGGTTCTGGCACTGGCCAGGCGTTGGATACAGGCGAAAGTTGTACCGCAGTTGCACAAGTACATCCTGGCATTGGCCTATGACAACCTACGGGGACATCCGTACCGGCCGGCACTGCGTTTTCCCTGCTCCACGCTCCTTTGGTCTTCGTCACCAAGTATCGCCACAGCGTCTTTGGTGATCGCCACCTCAAAAGGCCGCAGCACGTGTTCCGGTCGGTGTGTGAAGACTTCGAGTGCCAATTGGTCGAGTTCAACGGGGAGGCCAACCACGTCCAGCTGTTGGCGAACTTCCCGCCCAAGGTCGCCCTGTCCAGGCTGGTCAACAGCCTCAAAGCAGTCTCGTCCAGGAGGACGCACCAGGAGTTCCCTGAACTGGCCAGGCACTACTGGCGGGCCAAGCGGTTATGGTCTGGGTCGTACTTTGCCGGTTCGGTTGGCAAAGCCCCAATTGAGGTCGTGTGCCAGTACATTGAGCAGCAGGAGCGGCCGGCCTGATTCGGGGCTACGCCCCGAGCGGCGCTTCACCACCGGCCTGAAGGCCGGCGCACTGCGCCGCTTTTAGGTAGCACGCGAGGCCGGCCGCTTTTACGCACTCACCCGGTGAGGGGAAGTTCGAGGCGTTGACCTTGCCCAGGCGTGAGTTGATGGCGATTGGCCTTACCTGGTTGACGATGGAACCGGTGTTGGCCTGTCCAGCTTCCGCCGGGCTCGCGGCCGCCATGCCGCTCACCAACAGTGCCGCAATCCCCAAAGCCGCGACCGAGCGCGCGCCGCGCGCGATCAAGCATTGCTTTCGCCATTGATCCCCCTTGTTCCCGCTTGATGCCTGCATTCCCTGCGGCCACAAGCTCGATTCGAGTTGGTTGACGCCCGCAAATCAATGTGTGCGGCATTCTCTTAGGAGCCAACATGTACCTGGACTGCTCGATTCGCATCATACCTGGTCAGATGCTGCTCCGCGGCAAATAGTAACACGGCGGCGCTGCTTCGGTATCGAAAACCAAAGCTTCCGGCGTTCGGTGTGGCGAGCAAAGGGCGGCACTGCCAGGGCGGGTGGAGCCGCACGGGTCCGAGGCACCAACGGACGGGTCCCGCTTGGAGTCAGATCGGCGTGACGTATGCCCCGGTGAGGCCCCCATCGATCAGGAAGTCGCTCGCGGTCACGAACGAGGCGTCGTCGGAAGCGAGGAACGCCACTGCTGCGGCAATCTCCTTCGGGTCGCCGAAGCGCCCCATGGGAACGTGCACGAGCCGCCTAGCAGCGCGCTCCGGATCCTTGGCAAAGAGCTCCAGCAAGAGTGGCGTCGCGATCGGGCCCGGAGAGACCGAGTTGACCCGGACGCCACTGCGAGCAAATTGCACGCCGAGCTCGCGGGTCATCGCGAGAACCCCCCCCTTGGAGGCGGTATAAGAGATCTGGGAGGTGGCGGCGCCGAGCGTGGCTACGAAGGAGGCGGTGTTGATGATGCTTCCCTTGCTCTGCTCGAGCATCGGTGGCAGTTCTGCCTTGCAACACAGGTAAACGGAGGTCAGATTGACGGCCTGTACCCGGTTCCAGGCCTCGATCTCGGTTTCCAGGATGGAGTCGTCGTCAGGAGGCGAGATTCCGGCGTTGTTGAATGCGATGTCCAGACGGCCGAAGCGCTTCAGTGCTTCTGCAACCATGGCATCGACGCTGTCCTTGTCGGAGACGTCCACATGCACAAACGAGGCGCCGACCTCGTTGGCGACCTGCGGTCCGGCCGCGGTGTCCATGTCCGCGAGCACCACCTTGGCGCCCTCGGAGACAAAGCGCTCCACGGTGGCGCGCCCGATTCCGCTCGCGCCTCCGGTGACGATTGCCACTCTGTCGCGCAACCTGTCCATATGTTTCCTTTCAGATCTCGGTATTGATGAAGACGTTCTTGGTCTCGCAGAAGGCGTCGGTGGCGTCCGGCCCGAGCTCACGGCCGATTCCGGATTTCTTATAGCCTCCGAACGGCGTCCAATAGCGGACCGAGGAATGAGAGTTGACCGAAAGTGCGCCGGTCTCGATACCGCGTGCCACCCGGAGGCCCCGTCCCAAGTTGGATGTCCATATCGAGCCCGATAGGCCATAATCGGAGTCGTTGGCCATGGCGATGGCCTCCTCCTCGTCGCGGAAGGTTTGTACTGCCACGACCGGGCCGAAGATCTCCTCGCGAATCGAGCGATGGGCGGGATCCTTCACTTCGATGACGGTGGGAGGGTACCAGTAGCCGGAGCCGGTGGGACAACTGCCCCGAAAGAGGACGAGGTCCTCGTCGACGAAGCTCTGCACCGTCTCGCGATGGCCCGCGCTGATGAGGGGTCCCATCTCCGAGCTGTCGAGGCGTGGATCTTCAACCTTGACTCCTTTGACGGCGGCTTCGAAGCGGCTCATGAAGCCGTCGTATGCGCTTTCCTGGACCAGGAGCCTGGAGCGTGCGCAGCAGTCCTGGCCCGCGTTGTCGAAGACCGAGTAGGGTGCGGTCGCAGCGGCCTTGTCCAGGTCGGCGTCGGCGAAGACGACGTTTGCGCTCTTGCCCCCAAGCTCGAGTGTCACCGCCTTCAGGTGATCGGCCGCGAGCTTTTGGATGTGTATGCCGACTTCCGTCGAGCCGGTGAAGACGATCTTGCGCACGCGGGGGTCGGTTACGAGCCTTTCGCCGACGACGCGGCCAGAGCCCGTAACCACCTGGAACACCTCTTCGGGTATGCCGGCTTCGTGTGCGAGCTCCGCGATACGCATCGCCGTGAGCGGCGTGATTTCGGCGGGCTTGAGAACTACGGAGCAGCCCGCCGCCAAGGCAGGGGCAAAGCCCCAGCTCGCTATGGGCATCGGGAAGTTCCATGGCACGATTACGCCGACGACCCCTATGGGCTCCTTGAAGGTGATGTCCACCCCTCCGGGCACAGGGATCTGCCGGCCCATCAGGCGCTCGACCGATCCCGCGTAATAGGTGATCACGTCCCCGACGTTGTTTGCCTCCCAACGCGAGTTGGAGATGGTGTGCCCAGAGTTCTTCACTTCCAGCTGGGCGAGTTCCTCGTTGTGCTCGTACACTTTCGCACCGAAGGCGCGTAGCAGCCGAGCCCGCTCTGCGGGGGCGAGTCTCCTCCAGTGCTCCAGGCCGCGCACCGCCTTGCCTATGGCGACGTCGGTCTCCGCGATTCCCAACGAAGGGACTTCGGCGATCACCTCCTCGGTGGAGGGGTTGATGATTTCGCGTATGGGCGCCATGGGCCTCACATCCTTTCGAAGCTTCTGTAACGCTCCCAGTCGGTCACTGCCGCGGCGAAAGCGTCAACCTCCACCTTGGCCATGTTCGCGTAGTGTTCCTGCACCTCTACCCCAAATGCCTCCGCAACGAACGGGGAATTTCTCCATAGGGCGAGTGCGCGCTCGAGCGAGCTGGGAATGCGCGCCGTGTCTACCCGGTAGGCGTTGCCCTCGAAGGCCGGGCCAAGCTCGAGCCCGCGCTCGATCCCGTCAATCCCGGCCGCGATCATCGCCGACACGACCAGATAGGGATTGGCGTCGCCGCCCGGGACCCGGTTCTCCACGCGCAGGGATTGGCCGTGGCCGACGACCCTCAGGGCGCAGGTGCGGTTGTCCCGTCCCCACTCGATCGCGGTGGGTGCGAAGGATCCTTCAACAAAGCGCTTGTAGGAGTTGATGTTTGGGGCGAACATGAGCGTGAGCTCGGCCATGTGGGCTTTGATCCCGGCTACGAACTGCCGGCCCAGCTGGCTGAAGTCCGAGCCGGACCCTTTTTCGGCCATCACGGCCTGGCCGTCGAGTGATCGTACCGAAAGGTGGGTGTGGCATGAGTTCCCCTCCCGTTCGTTGTACTTGGCCATGAAGGTCAAAGACTTGCCGTGCTTGGCGGCTATTTCCTTGGCGCCGAGCTTGTAGATGACATGGTTGTCGCAGCTGGGCAGTGCGTCGCCGTACCTGAAGGCGATTTCGTGCTGGCCGAAGTTGCACTCACCCTTTACGGACTCTGGGCGCATGCCGGCGCCCGCCATTGAGTTGCGGATCTCCCTGAGGAGATCTTCGATTCTGGAGACCCCAAGCAGGGAGTAGTCGACGTTGTAAAGGTTGGCGGGTGTCATCTCGCGATACCCGCTACGCCAGGCGTCCTCGTAGCTGTTCATGAACACGATGAATTCGAGTTCCGTCCCTACGAGCGCCTTGAGTCCGTGGTCGGCCAAGGCACGGACCTGCCGGCGAAGGATCTGGCGAGGTGAGGCTACGACGTCGCTCCCGTCCTCCCACTGCACATCCGCCAGAAGCATGGCGGTCTTCTCCTGCCACGGTACGTAGCGCAGCGAGGACATGTCGGGGATCATCATGAAATCTCCGTAGCCCCGCTCCCAGGAACTCATCGCATATCCCGAGACGGTGTTCATGTCGACGTCGGCTGCCAGAAGATAGTTGCAGCCCTCGGTTCCGTGGGCCACGATCTCCTCGACGAAGAAGTCCCCTTGAAGCTTCTTGCCGACCAGACGGCCCTGCATGTCGGTAATGGCCACGATGACCGTGTCGATCCTTCCGGACTCGACGTCGCTTCGCAGCTGATCGAGGTCGAGGCCATGGCGGTCCCGGGTGGTCGAATTCTCCAACTGGGTCCTTCTTTCCTTGCTCATGGCACGCCGCCAGGGCGGTGAGTATGCCGCCCTGGCGGGTGTGAATCTATACATGCCCTCGTACCGGGGGCAAATGGCGATCCGGGCCGATTAGCGCTTCAGGTCCGGATCGATGGGGTGGGCGCTAGAAAGTCTCCTCGAGCTCCTCGGCCGTCTCCAGCCTTGTCTCGATCGCCTCCAGCTCCAGCTCGCTCCCTTGCATGCGCGGGCCGGTGAACCACTTGCGTGCGCTTACGAGCCAGAAGATCCCCGCATAGGCAAGGACGACGATCACCGCGATCGGGGCGTAGTTGAAGGTATCGCGCGTGATCGGGCTTACCTCGGGAAGCATGAAGAGCACAGTGATGATGGCCACCCAGACGATGCCTACCCATCCCACGACCGTGCTCCAGTTGCCAAGATTCCAGGGGCCGGCCTGGAATTTCGATCCGGGGAGGCGCCTAAGCAGGGTCGGTGTGATGTAGGCGATGTACAGGCCGATCGTGGCGATAGAGGTAACGGCGCCGTAGGCGACCGTGCTCCAATAGGCGGGCACGCCGAGAATGAACGCGAAGACCGCAGCGAACCAAATTGACCGTGTTGGCGTGCGGGTTCTGGGGTTGATGTGGTGCCAGAATCTTGAGCCGGGCACGGCTCCGTCACGCGAAAAGGCATAAACCATGCGTGAGTTGGCGGCCACTGACGCCATGCCGCAGAAGAACTGGGCGACCATCGCTATGACCAGTAGGAATTCTCCTCCCCGCCTTCCAATGGCGTCCATCCAGATCTGAACGGGGGGCACGCCGGTCGCGGAGCTGAGTGCCGAGTTGTAATTGTTGGTGATGGCGTAGGTGACCCCCACGATCAGCACCAGGCCGGCGACGAGGGAGACGATGATGGAATTGACGATGCCTCGAGGAACCTTCATCGCCGCGGACAGCGTTTCCTCCGACATGTGAGCCGACGCGTCATATCCGGTGAAGGTGTACTGCGCCATCAGAAGGCCGATCAGCACCACGTAGAAGGAGGAGTGGAAGCCGGTGTTGTTGACGAACTTGGTGAAGACAAAGCTTGCCGATGCGTGGTGGGCGGGCACCAGCATCAGCACTCCGACTATTACCACCACGCCCAGAATATGCCACCAAGCCGAGACATTGGAGAGGAAGGCGACCAGCTTGACGCCGAAGTTGTTGAGGATCCCGTGGGCCAGCAGCGTGATCCCGTACACGGCCAGCACGGTCCCGTGTGTCGCGCTTATTCCTGTGGTCAGGTCGAGGAAGGCGGTAAAGAAGAGCGCGAACCCGAAGTCGATGCCCGCCGTGACCGCGACTTGGCCAAGAAGGTTGAACCAGCCGGTGAACCAGGACCATGCCGCCCCGTTCCTCTTGGCCAACTTTGCGGACCAGTAGTAGAGCCCGCCTGCAGTGGGGTAGGCCGAGGAAATCTCGGCCATGCCCAGACCAACGATGGTCGTCATCAGCCCGACGAAGATCCAGCCCCACACCATGACGGATGGCCCGCCAGTGTTCATCCCGTAGCCGTAGAGCGTGAGGGCGCCTGAAAGGATCGAGATGATGGTGAACGACACCGCGAAGTTGGAGAAGCCACTCATGGAGCGGCGCAGCTCCTGTGCATAGCCGAGTGCATGGAGCCTCTTGGTGTCGGCGTCAAGCAGCTCGGGGTGTGGTCCCTCGCTCAAGTGTGGCTCGGTCATTGCCGGCTCCTCCTGTTCCCCCTGCACTGCCAACTGCGGGGCGTCGCAGCGCCGCTCTGGTGGCGGCGGTTAGTCGGTAATTATTCCATACACTTTCACGAGAAGCGCGCGAAACAATATTAACTTCATGAAAAAATCCTCTAAAGGGATTTTCAGGTCTGGCGCTCGCGGCCGAGTGCGATCCTCAGGCTCGCCGCCGCATTGCTTAGGTGCTTCCTGACGGTGCCGGGCATTATCCCAAGGCTCGCCGCTATCTCCTTGGTGGACATCGAGCCCGCTACCTTTGCGACGAGGCACGCTCGCGTCTTGGGGGGGAGCTTGTCCACTACCACGGCCACCTCGTCCAGCGTGCAGATCAGATCCTCGAAGTTGTCCTCGCGGGGCTCGCCGGCCGGCATGGCGCGCAGCGGCCAGGCCAGGTTCCTTTTTCGAGCGTGCTTTGCCAGTTGGCGAAAGGCGCAGCGATACAGGTATCCATCGGGGCGTCCGTGCCGGTTGGCGGCGCTCCAGTGCGTCATCACGATCGCGAAGGCCTCTTGCGCAAGATCCTCTTCGCTCCCGTCCGCCCCCGCCAGCGCCAATGTTCGAACCAGCCTGGGATAGTTGGCGCGAAAGAAGTCGCTAAAGCTTCTTTCGCCCGCCTCGTCACGGTCGGAGGCGCCGGTGAACCCCGCGCTCGCGCTCATAAGATGCTGCAACTCTACTCGCGCCGAGTTTGGCCGTTCAGCCCTGCGGTGGTGTAGGGGCCCCTGATACGGGCGCTTGCCAAGAGCCGGAGACGGAGATGCCGTCGGCTCCGGGCGCCCGGGATGCCGGAAGCACCGGAAGTGAAAGTTGCAGGGACGAAGAGGTGCCTAGCTGGAGCTCGAGGGAGAGGGCCGGCGCGGCGTTTGAGTTTTGGCTCGCGGGGAGGAGGACCGCGAGAATGGCCCAGCCGCCGCTCGAGTACGGTCCGGCGTAGCCCGTGGTGGGTCCGACCGGGCCGTCAAGTGCGGTTCCGTGCGCCGATACCAGCGCCGCGGTCGATGTGCCGGGTGGCAGGCCGACGGAGGCCGCAACCAGCCGCGAGCCGTCGGGCAATGTATACGACTGCTCGATCCAACTACCTCCCGCCAGGCCGGCACTCGAAAGGAAGGTTCCCGCAAAGCTCCCGTAAGAGACGGTGATCTTCAACTGGCTCAACTCCAAAGTGGTAGCCAGCTCGCACTTCGGTATGCTGCCGGTCCCCGAAGGTGGCAGCGTCTCCAGCGGGGTGGTGGCGGACGGCACGCTCGGTGCGGAGCCGGAGGCCGCTGTCGAACCCGGTGGCGGAGCGATGGTTTGTTCGGTGCCGGACTCGGGCAAAACCGTGGCAGTCGCCGCGGGGGCGCTCCCGGTGCCACCTTTCGTGCCCCCTGGCGCGGCGCCACCGCCCAGGCAGACGGGGGCTTGGTATGCGGCTAGGAGCGGTGTCGCCGATATCCTCACTCCGGTAGGTGTGGTGCGCGAGAAATAGGCAGGTTGGGCGACGCCTCCGGTGTTGCCTGGGCCTGCGCCCCGAGGCTGTATGCCGGTGTTCCCCTGGGGCTGGCCGCCGATCACGGGAGCCGAGCCGGAGCTGGCGCCGACGTCGGCGTGGGTCGGCGCTCGATTGAGGAGTGCCGCCCCGGCAACGGCGAGCGCTGTTACTGCAAGCAGGGAAGATGCCGCTGTGATGCGCGCTAAGCGCCTTTGGCGGCGTGAGGCACGCTGCACCACGGCCTCGAGGGCCTGCCCGCTTGCGTCGGCACCTGGTTCGCTGTTGGCGTGATTCTGCTCGAATGTCATGCTTTAAAGAGTCACCCGCGAGGCGAAACGCGTAGTCCCTGCCGGAAGATCTTCAATATCCGGCGGCGAGCTCCTCGAGCAGGTCAAAGGAGGGCACGAAATAATATGCGCCGCTCTCTGGGGTGCTGAAGCGTGTGAGGGCGTCGCGCACTCCGTCGGTCTCGCCGCTCATGCTCGCGAGCATCAACGCAACCCTGGCCTGGTCATGTGTGAAGGCGATGAAGACAAGACCGTTGTCGGCGGCGTCACCATAGGGGACTGAACGCCGGTAGATGGGGAGCGCCTCGTTTCCGACCTTCAGCGACGTACGGGCCACGTGCGCATCCGCGGACATCTGAGCTTCGTCGAACTCGACTGAGTCGGGTTTTGTCCGACCAAAGACCTTTTCCTGCTCGGCGGTGCTGAGCGACGAAAAAGCGTCGAGATCGTGTCGCCATCGCTGGACGAGTGCGATCGATGAGCCTGCCAGGCGTGCCGGCTCATCGATGAGGGCGACCTCGCTCGCCTGTGCAGCGGGTGGATTTTCGGTGCCGTCGATAAAGCCGGTCAGGTCGCGGTTCCCCTGGTAGGTCCAACCGGTGGTCGCCCGAACGGTCTTGGCGGCTTCGCGGAGGAGGGAGAGCGCTTTCCGGGTGCAGTCGAACGCGCGGTCCTGCGAAGCGGCGGCGAACCAGAGCCAGAGATCGGCCTGGGTAGCGGGCATGGAGAAGCCGTCAGGCCCTTCTATGCGAGTGGAGAAGTCCTCGGCCATCACCGGGATGGCGGTATGGCTCATAAAGAGCGAGGGGCGAATGCCGACCACCAGGTTCACGCCGTTTGTCGTATTGAGCTCGAGTGCAAAACGCGCGATTGCCGCCAGGCCGGACCCGCTTTCTTCCGGGTTGCGCAATTGGAGTTCAACGATGGAGTGCGCACTCGTGCCTAACGCGAAGATTCCACTTTGAGGAAGTCCCATGTGTGCCTATCCGCCTCCGGCGAGCCCAGGTGCGGCCGGCCGGAGGGCGAGGTTAGTTCTTTGGAATCTCGTTCCAAGGAAGATCTTTGTCTCCGCGCGGCTCTCCTGGGAGTCCGAGCACGCGCTCTCCCAAGATATTGCGCATGATCTCGCTGGTGCCTCCTTCGATCGAATTCGCGCGTGATCGCAGGAACATCTTCTGTATGCCGCGCTGTCCACGCTCGAGGCCTACACCCGCCAGCTCGGGCCGGGTCATCTCGTAGGAGTCGTATTGCAGCCCTTGTGCGCCCAAGGTGTCGATGCAGAAGTTGTAGATCTTCTGATTCAACTCCGCAGAGGAGAGCTTGCCGACCGAACCCTCCGGCCCGGGATTCCCGGCCTTGCGTCCCTGGCCGGCTCTGAAGGTGGTCAGGCGGTTCACCTCGGCCCTGACCCACAACTTCATGAGTTCGTCTCGTCTAGCTGGGGACTTGTCCTTGGATTCCTGGTAGACCCGGACCGCTTCGGCGATCGCGCCGGAGCCGCGAGGTGCGATGTTCCCGCCCAAGGACACGCGCTCGTTCATGAGCGTGGTGATGGTCACGCTCCAGCCCTTTCCAACCTCACCCAGCCGTTGTGAGTCGGGAATTCGGGCACCGTTGAAGTAGACCTCGTTGAATTCGGCTTCGCCGGTCATCTGGCGAAGGGGTCGCACCTCGACTCCGGGCGAGCGCATGTCGACCACGAAGTAGGTGAGGCCGTTGTGCTTGGGGACGTTGGGATCGGTGCGCGTCACCAGCATTCCCCAGCTCGAGACGTGAGCCAGCGTGGTCCATACCTTTTGGCCGTTGATGACCCACTCGTCGCCGTCACGTTCGGCCCTGGTGGCGAGCGAGGCGACGTCGCTTCCCGCGTTCGGCTCCGAGAAGAGCTGGCACCAGATCTCCTCGGTGGTGAAAAGCGGCCGGAGTAAGCGTTCGGCCAGTTCGCGGCGCGCGTACGTTACTACGGTCGGCGCACCCATGCCGATGCCGATCGGGTTGCGTGCAAAGTTGTTCGGTGCGCCTACGGAGCGCAGACGCTCGGCAACCTGATCGTTGAGCGCGGGAGAGAGGCCTAGCCCGCCCAACCCGACCGGGAAGTGGATCCATGCCAATCCCAGGTCGTACTGCGCTCCCCAGAAGACCTGCGGGGGTGTCGTGTCGGGAGGGAAGCCGACGAGAAGCTCGTCGAGCTTCGCCTTTACCAGGTTTGCCTGCTCCTGATCCGCCTCTCGCTCCGCGTGCATAGACGACATGGCTGCCTTTCGCGTGATTACGTGCGCCTCTCCGGGGGTCCGGTTGGTTCGAACCAGATGCTACTACGAGGACGCGTAAAGGTTTGCTACAAAACAATCTAGCCGTGACCATGAGCTGCTGGTTGATCATGACCGGCGGGATGTATGACGCCACGGCGAGCTGATCCGGGAGCCCTGCGGATCAAGGGGCGGGATACGGCATGGTTGCAATTTTGGGCCGTTGGCGCGTCAGTCGCGCTGAAGCGAAATTGCCAGCTCCGGTTCAAAGATCGATGTTCAAGTACAGCGGTCAAATGGTGGTGCCGTGACACCGGAAGGAGACGACCTCTCCATTGCCTGCTTCGAAGGGAATGCTGTGGCTTGCGTACCGTCCGCGTCGAATCTGCAGTGAATGGCGTCCCGGCTCGACCTCGGCCTCAACCGTGGAAGCGAGCTCGATCGATCTGACCGCTGCGCCGTCGACGGCGATGTCGAAGCTGCCGCGGCGGAGCTCGATTCCTGAAGGCGCGCTACGCCGGCTGCTCGGCGAATTCTGAGAGCCATGCCGGAACCGGCGGCGAACTCGCCTTCGGCCGAGCGACGTTGCGAGCTCTGAATGAACCGTCCGCAGCGCTCCGCAGCTTGTGGGCCCGCGCTCTGGAGGGGCTCCGTCTCCAGGCGTCAGGCGTCAGGCGGGTTATCCGGCCAAGGGGGCGGTGTGTCCTACAATTGCGACACCGCCTCGCGCCAAGGTGTGAGAATTTGGTTTGGACTGTGATCTAAACGGTGGGAAGATCGAGTATGTGACTACTTTTCAACTCACCGAAGAGCATCGGCAGTTCCGCGACGTATTGCGCGACTTTGCCGAGAACAAGATCGCGCCTCGCGCGGCCGAGGTGGATCGAGAGGCCAAGTTCTCCTGGGAGAACTTCAAGGACTGCGTGGCCATGGAGCTCCCGGCACTCGGCCAGCCTGTCGCATATGGAGGCGCTGGAGCAGACTATGTAACCCAGGCGATCATGGCCGAGGAGCTGGCGCGGGTCTGCGCCTCCACCTCGCTCATGATGCTGATATCCAAGCTGGGGACGATTCCGATCATCTACTGGGGATCGGAGTATCTGAAGCAGAAGTACCTTCCGAGGGTGGCCGCCGGGCAGGCGCAGGCTTCTTACGCACTTTCGGAGGCTGACGCCGGCAGCGATGTGGCCGCAATGAAGGCGACCGCGGTGCGCGACGGCGACCACTATGTCCTGAACGGCACCAAGTACTGGATAACGAACGCGGGGATTTCCGACACCTACACGGTTTTTGCAAAGACGGACCCTTCAGCAGGGCACCGCGGCATCAGCGCGTTTGTGGTCGAGGCCGACTGGGGTGTGAAGGTCACCAAACTCGAGGAGAAGCTCGGCATTAAAGGCTCCCCGACCGGAGAGATACTGCTCCAAGACGTGCGGGTTCCTAAGGAGAACCTGATCGGCGAAGAGGGACAGGGCTTCTACATCGCGATGGGAACACTCGATCGCTCTCGTCCGACCATCGGTGCCCAGGCCGTCGGAATCGCCCAAGGCGCTCTCGATTATGCCGTTGGGTACATGCGCGAGCGCAAGGCGTTTGGGCACCCGATCGCGGATTTCCAGGGCCTGCAGTTCATGGTGGCGGAGATGTCGGCGAAGATCGAGGCTGCGCGAGGTCTCGTCTATAGGGCTTGCTCGTTGGTCGACGACGATCCAGAAGGCGACCTTTCCCGAATTGGAGCCAGCGCCAAGATGTTCGCTTCCGACGTGGCCATGTCTGTGACGATCGACGCTCTGCAGCTGCTGGGCGGCTACGGGTACAGCAAGGATTTCCCGTTGGAGCGGATGATGCGTGACGCGAAGATCACTCAGATTTACGAGGGTACTAACCAGGTTCAGAGGTTGGTCATAGCCAAGCGCGTCATCGGCTGAACAAGCCGGGCTGCATCTGGATAGAAGGAAGAGAAAGTGATTGATCGAGTAGGAGTGGTCGGCTGTGGCCTCATGGGAGCGGGCATCGCCGAGGTCGCCGCGCGAAAAGGCATTGACGTTGTGGTTACCGAGGCCGACGCCGAAGCCCTCAGTCGCGGGCGGGCACGGATTGAGTCGTCTCTTGCCAGGGCGCTGAAAGCTTCGAAGCTCACCGAGGATGAGCTCGAAGGGGCCCTGTCGCGTATCCGTTACGAAACCGATATCGCTGCGCACTTCGACCGTGAGCTTGTCGTGGAGGCAATCGTGGAGAACGAGGCCGCCAAGGCGGACGTTTTCACCCGCTTGGACCAGGTGGTGGAGTCCGAGTCGGCGATCCTTGCCTCGAATACCAGCTCGATTCCCATCATGAAGCTGGGAGTGGCGACAAAGCGCCCGGAGCAGGTGATCGGGATCCACTTCTTCAATCCCGTCCCTGTTCTGCCTCTGGTGGAGCTGGTGCGTTCCCTTCTGACATCCGAGGAGGTGCGGATTCGCGCCGAGGAGTTTGCATCGAAGGGACTTTCCAAGCACGTCGTTCACTCCAAGGACCGGGCGGGTTTCATTGTGAATGCACTCTTGATCCCCTACATCCTCTCGGCGATCCGAATGATGGAATCGGGCTTCGCCTCTGCCGAGGATATCGACACCGGTATGGTCGAGGGTTGCGCGCATCCCATGGGGCCCTTGGCCCTGTGCGACCTCATCGGGCTCGATACCACGATGGCCGTGGCCGAATCCCTCTACCAGGAATTCAAGGAGCCGCTTTATGCTCCGCCACCGCTCTTGCTGCGCATGGTGGAAGCGGGTCTGTTGGGCCGCAAGTCCGGTCGTGGCTTCTACGAATACAAGCCGCGGTAACCAGCCCACCTAGCACTGCGCCGCCCCCAGGGGCGGCGCAGTCATCAGATGTCGATCTCTTCGGCGGCTTCGGCGGTTGCGGCGTTGGCCAGGATGTCGCTGAAGATTTCCGGAGGTTCTCGCCATGTGACGGCGTCGCCCCCCTCCTGTATTGCTCGCCACACTCGCTCTGGTGTCGCGGGCATGTCGATGTGGCGTACGCCAAGGTGCGCAAGGGCGTCGACTATGGCGTTTTGCACCGCAGGCGTGGAGCCGACCGTCGCCGATTCGCCGATCCCCTTGGCCCCGAGCGGGTTAAGTGGCGATGGCGTCTCGGTATTCGCGGTTTCGAATGAGGGCAGTTCGGCCGCAGAGGGCACCAGGTACTCGGCAAGGCTCAGATTGCGTGGGGTGCCCCATTCGTCGAAGGACATCTCCTCGTAGAGCGCCTGTGCGATCCCTTGGGCAATGCCCCCGTGCTGCTGTCCCTCGACCACCAACGGGTTTAGGACTCTGCCGCAGTCGTCCACGGCAATATGGCGAAGTGCTCGCACTCGGCCGGTCTCCGTATCGACCTCGACCACGGACAGGTGCGCGCCGAATGGAAAGGTTGCCCCGCCTTGCTTGAAGTCTCCCTGATAGGCCAGCTCCTCGCCCTGCCTCTCGGCCTCGTTTCGCAGCTCGCTCCAACTCAGGGAGATCGAAGGGGAGCCCGCGACATGCAGACTCCCTACCTCGGAGACCACGATGTCGTCTGGATTGGCCTCGAAATGATTGGCTGCCACCTTGCGCGCAATGGCGAGGACCTCCTTGGCAGCTTGGGCAACTGCGGTCCCGCCCAGTTGAAGTGAGCGCGACCCACCGGTTCCGCCGCCTCTGGGGACCTCTTTGGTGTCGGACTGGATGAATTCGATCTTGTCCATTGGAATCTTCAGAGTGTCGGACACGAGCATCGAAAAAGTTGTTTGGTGGCCCTGCCCGTGGCCCGAGGTGCCGACCCTGATGACCGCGCCACCTTCGGGAGTTATCTCAACCGCGCCGAACTCGGAGCCACCCCCACCGGCGGTTACCTCCACGTAGCAGGAGATGCCGATGCCAAGGGCGATGGGGTCACCCTCTTTGCGGCGTCTCGCCTGCTCCTGCCGCAGCTCTTCGTATCCGGCGATCTCGAGTACCTTGCGCAGAGGGCTCTGGTAGTCCCCTGAATCGTAGGTTGGTCCCATGAGGGTGTGGTACGGGAAGCTTTCTCTCGCGATCATGTTGCGGAAGCGCAGCTCGGCGGGATCAATGCCGAGCTTCGCGGCCGCCATGTCGACGATGCGCTCGAGGAAGGACGCCGCCTCAGGCCTGCCTGCGCCGCGCAGGGCCCCCACCGGGGCGGTGGTTGTGGAGGCCGCTGCGGCAAGGAAGGAGATCTTGGGGATGCTGTAGACGCCTTGGGCCATGGACTTCGTCGAACCGAGCACGAGGCCGCCGCCGAACCCTCCTTGCGCTCCCGCGTCGCCGATCATCCGGCAGCGCATCCCGGTGAAGCGTCCATCGCGGGTCATGCCAAGCTCGACGTATTGGACCTGGCCTCGACCCTGCATCGAGACGAGGTTCTCCTCTCGCGTCTCCACCCAGCGCAGGGCGGACCCGGAGAGCTGTGCCGCGCGGGCCACCGCCAAGTACTCGGCCGCCAGGCCGGCTTTGCCGCCGAATCCCCCGCCGACGTTGGGGGAGATTACGCGGATCTCCTCCTTGGGGAGCCCGAGCTCTTTAGCCAGCTTGTTGTGGAAGAGGTGGGGCATCTGCGTTGAGACGTAGACCAGCATTGGCTCGCCGTCCTTGGAGGGATATGCCGCGATGGAGTTGGTCTCCATCGGCACCACTGCCATCCGCTGATTGACGAAACGCCCGGCAACCGTCACCTCTGCATCCGCGAGAGGATCATGGTCGTTGCCCGCGACGGTCGATCCCACCAGGTTCCGCTCGATTTGCTCGTCGATAACTGGAGCGCCCGCCGCGAGGGCTTTTTCCATGTCCACGACCGGGTCGAGTTCCTCGTATTCGATTACGACCGCTTCCGCAGCGTCTTCGGCGATTTCGCGCGATTCCGCCACGATAAGAGCGACCGGCTCGCCGACGAACCTGACGCGCCCGCTGGCAAGTGCGGAGCGGAGCAGTTTGGGGTTAAGCGGAAAGGCGGGAACGTAGTCGTCGAGCCCCAGGTCGTCCGCGAGCCAGATCGAGTGGACGCCCGGAATCGCCTTAGCCGCCTCGACGCCGACCGCCGAAATCCGGGCATGTGCCATGGTGGACCGCACGAAGTGACAGCGAAGGGCGCCAGGGTGCTCGAGGTTGTCAACGTAGGTCGCGCGTCCTCGCAGGAGCTGCGGATCTTCGACCCTGGTCACGCGCGTACCGAGTATCGAACCAGCCATGCAAACCTCCCGAGCGCTTTTTATGAGTTATGGCCATGCCCATAACAGGATTGGCCAACAAGGGGTGGCGTGAGAATGATCCACGCCGACCAGGCCATTTTAGGCGGGTTGTGCGGCTAGGCGAGAGAAGCCGCCGACTTGGGGCAATGGCGGCGGCGACAAATAGGCTGGAGTGGATCCTTGGATTCTCCTCCGGTGGCTGCACGTGTGCACCGGGGATCACGCCGAGAGTGAAGAAGAGCAATGATGAAAGTACGTTTCGCTCCGTCGCCGACCGGCTACTTCCACGTAGGCGGGGCGCGGACTGCCTTCTACAACTGGATGATGGCCCGCAAGGCGGGGGGTAAGTTCGTCCTGCGCATAGAGGATACCGACGCGGAGCGGAATCGTGAAGAGTGGGTCGACGGAATCCTCGACGCTTTGAGCTGGCTGGGCGTGACCTGGGACGAAGGTCCGTTTCGCCAGAGTGAACGTATGGGCCTCTACGCTCAGGCCGCCTCGCAGCTGTACGAGTCCGGCGCAGCGTATTACTGCGACTGCACCCGCGAGGAGATAGACGCGCGCGTCAAGGCTTCCGGCGGCAAGGCGGGCTACGACCGTTACTGCCGAGATCGCGGCCTGGGGCCGGAATCGGGAGGCGCACTTCGCTTCAGAGTCCCGCTGCCCGGCGCGACGACTTTCGTGGACCTGGTTCGCGGGGAAGTCACCGTGGATCACGATAACATCGAGGATTTCGTGCTCATCAAGGGAAACGGTGCGCCTCTTTTCGTTTTGGCCAATGTGGTCGACGATATCGACATGGGTATAACCCATGTGGTCAGGGCGGAGGAGCATCTGCCAAATACGCCCAAGTCGATACTGGTTTTCAGGGCTCTTGGAGCGGAGTTGCCTTCCTTCGGACATGTGCCGGTCCTTGTCAACGAGAAGCGCCAGAAGCTGTCCAAACGGCGCGATCGCGTGGCGGTGGAGGATTACCGCAACATGGGTTATCTGGCTCCGGCCATGATCAACTATCTCGCTTTGCTGGGCTGGAGCCCCAAAGACGGGCGCGAGTTCATGACGATCGAGGAGATGACGGCGGCGTTCGACATAGGCGCCGTGGGGCACTCGCCGTCGTTCTTCGACGAGAAAAAGATGGCGCACTTCAACGGGGTCTACATACGCGCGCTGTCGGAGGAGGACTTCGTGGCTGCGAGCCTCCCGTTCCTCGGGCGCAATGCCTGGTGGACAGGAGAAGCGGAGCAGGTGGCGGCGTATCTGCGTCTTGCGCCGCTGGTAAAGGAGAGAGTCGCGGTACTGTCGGAGGTTTCCGTTCTGGTGAGGCCGGTTTTCGAGCGCGAGCTCTCACTGGTCGAGGCCGATGTCGAGAAGGAGATCGCCTCGAACCCGGCAGGGGTCCAGACGCTCAGCGAGGTCCGTAAGTTGCTCGAGGAGGTGGAGGTTTTCGAGCCCGCCCTTCTGGAGGTGGTTGTGCGCAGGTACGCGGAGGAGTGTGGCATGGCACTTCGCAAGATCCAGGCCCCTCTCCGGGTTGCCACCACCGGTTCGCGCGTCGGCCTCCCGCTCTTCGAGACGTGGGCAGAGATCGGACGCGAGAGCGTGCTGGCTCGCCTGGCGCACTTTTGCTAAGAGGTTGCTGGCGAGAAGGCCAATGATTCGGGCCGATGTGGAGTCCAAGCCTTGATCAAGCTCATGCTAAGGGTCGCCTCGATCGTCATCCTGCTCGGGGCGGCATATTTCGTTTACACCCTTTTTGAGGTTTACTCCTTCGGACAGCACAACTATGCGCGCCCGGTGCGAGCGGAGGTAGTGCTCGGCGCTGCCGAATATGACGGGATCCCCTCCGATGTTCTTCGTGCTCGCCTGGATCATGCGCTGGTTCTTTTCAAGGAGGGCTTTGCCAAGGAGATCATCACAACCGGGGGTGCGGAGAAGGGCGACGTGTACAACGAGGCGGAGGTGGGGGCCCGCTATTTGCGTAGCAAGGGGGTACCGTACGGCGACGTGATCGCGGTTCCCACCGGCAACGACACCTATCAGTCCATGGCCGTGGTGGCGGACGTTTTGCGTTCCATGCACCTGACAAGTGCCATCTTCGTCTCGGACCGATTCCATGAGTACCGGGTCCGAGGCATCGCGGAGAGCCTTGGCATCACCGACTATTCCTCTCCCGTAACCGCCTCCCCCATACACGGGGAGGCCCTACTTAGGTATTACCTGCGTGAAGCACTGGCAGTGTCGGCGGGGAAGCTGGTGGGGTACAAATTACTGAGTATCCTCAGGCATGGAAGCTGAGCTGCCCGGTTAAAGTGGGAGTACTCTTTCGGGGGTGGTGTAATCGGCAACACAGCAGGTTCTGGCCCTGCCATTGAGGGTTCGAGTCCTTCCCCCCGAGCTTGATTCCGCCAGGCGCGATGGAATTGTTGTCAGCGCTCCTTGGCGATCATAGACTCCGGGTCGCTGGGGCTGGCCTTATGTTGCTCGCTCCCGGGCGGCGGTCGGTTATGTCGTCTTACGCAATCGCCCGAGAGGCGTGCGCCGTCTTCAACCCTGCCCGATATGATGGTATTCCCGGCGAAAGCCGCTTGGCCCCATCGTCTAGAGGCCTAGGACACCACCCTCTCAAGGTGGAGACACGGGTTCGAACCCCGTTGGGGCTGCCAAGGCAGGATCGATAATCCTTCCGGTCGCATGGCGAGGGGCGCGGTCCGCCTACTTGTCATTTTTCGCACATCAGCGTGACCCCTGTGCCGAGGAGCCAGACGTCCTTGGCAATTGCGATTCCAGCCGGGGTCGGCCAGAAGCTGCCCGGCTTGTGGAGTGTTGGGGTGCGCAGGTACATCCCCACCAGACCCGCTGCGAACCCGGATAGGGCCGCCCCCGCGAGGCGATTGCGAACAAACGGCAATAGCAGCGCGGCGCCTATGCCGATCTCGGCCGCGGATAGCGCCTTGGTGAATTGCTCCGCAGATAGCTGTCCCAGAAATGGGTACGCACCGGTCGCCATCGCGTGCAGGCCTTGCGCCCGTTCTTCGGTCGCATCCCATTTTCCCAGGCCCGAGTGAAGAAAATGGGCGCCGATTGCCGCCCGGGCCGGAAGTTCACGCCAAGGGATCTTCATGCTGCCTCCTGGATCAATGTCCGCTCCCGCGCGAGGATGGGCACAAACGGGCCGGATGCCCTCTTTCCCAAATCGCGGATGCGGAAGTTGCTCTTTGGGTCCGATGGTAGTCCGGCATCCGCGCCGGCCAACAAGGCATCACTGTTGAGGCGTGCTTGCCCATAGGAGCGCCCACTTGCCGGATACCATCGGACCATGCAATCTATCGATGGAGTTAGGGCGGTGGTGACGGGTGCAACCAGTGGACTTGGCGAGGCGATGGCGGATGCACTCCTCGAGGCCGGCGCCCGCGTAGCGTTTGCGAGCAGGCCCGGAGAGCGCTTGGAGGCCGCAGTTGACCAAAGGCGATGCCGCGGTCTGCATGCCGTGGCCCTTCCCATAGATGTACGGGATGAAGAAACGGTACGAACCGCAGCCGATAGGATGATCGAAGTCCTAGGGGGCGTGGACATCGTCTTCAACAATGCCGGAATCGGAATGCGCACGGTGAACCCCCGCTTTTTCTTGGAGCCGAAGCCTTTCTACGAGGTGCCGGTCGACGGGTTCACGAACGTCATCAATACGAATTTGGTGGGTTATTTCCTGGTGGCCCGGGCGTTCGGCCCTTACTTCGTCGACCAGGGCCGGGGCCGTTTCGTCAACGTCACGATGAACCATGAGACGATGAAGAGGCGAGGGTTCGTGCCCTATGGTCCATCCAGGGCCGGCGCAGAGTCCCTTAGCCTGATCATGACCGAGGACCTCCGTCCTTTCGGAGTCACGGTAAACATGCTTCTCCCCGGCGGAGCGACAGCAACAGGCATGATCCCTGACGAACTCCCCGAGGAGGCTCGCGGCGCACTCCTGCCACCATCGGTGATGGGCCCTCCCGCCGTATTCCTCGCCTCCGCCGAGGCGGAGGGCCTGACGGGCGAGAGGATCGTCGCAAAGGATTTTGACAGCTGGATGGACGCCTTCCGGTCGAGGTGAACAAGATCGTCTTTCTCAGCCCACGAGCTTCGTCGATGCGCACCGGGAGAGTTTGACCATGGGCGGATCCAAAGCGGCGGTGTGCTCGTCCAGGAGAAGGCCGTCGGCGTGATCCAGCAGGCCTGAGATGATGAGGAGCTTTCGTAGGTTGCCTCGCTAGTAGGTGCGAGCCTTGCGGCTCGGGCATCTATCGCCACTTCGAGAGCAAGTCGGCGATCCTGGTGGCGCTGTTCGATCGGACCATTGACGACCTGCTCGCCGATGAAGCAGCGACCATGGAGGCGAACCAGGACCTGGACGAG
>JAJYNL010000057.1 GCA_021786375.1 Actinomycetes bacterium | reverse complement strand
CGGCGCAGCCCTCGGGCTCTATGCGCGGGTTTCGTCACACGACCAGCGAGGTGACCTGGACCGCCAGGCGGCGAGGCTGTCGGAGTGGGCTGCCAAGGCGGGTCACCCGGTCGTCCGGGTGGAAGCTGAGGTCGGCTCGGGAATGAACGGTTCCCGCTCGAAGCTGCGGCGCATGCTGTCCGATCCGAAGGTGACCGTGGCGGTCGTCGAGCACCGGGACGGATTGGCTCGGATGAACGCAGAGCTCGTCGAGGCAGCCCTGTCGGCCCACGGTCGCCGCCTGGTGGTCATCGAAGCCGGGGAGGTCGACGACGACTTGGTGCGTGACATGACCGAGGTGCTGACCAGCTTCTGTGCCCGCCTCTGGGGACGGCGCTCCGCGAAGAACCGGGCGGAGAAGGCCCTCGCTGTGCCGAGCACGACGTCGGGCCGATGGCGCTGTCACAGGGCAGCGCGAGAATGTCCCCATGAGCCACACGAGGAAGCTCCCCAAGATGGCGGCGCCGTTCGTCGTGGCCCCACCTGGCGGTGCCAGAGTCCGCACGCGCCTGATGGTGGACGCCCGTGACGGCGAGGTCCTCGAAGCCCTCGGGGCTCACCTCGGGTATCTGGCCTCGGTGGACCTGGCTTGCAGGGTCAAGGAAGGCTCGCTCGACGCGAAGGCGAGGGCCAGGTCCCGCAAGGCTCGCAAGCAGGCGTTGACTGCGGCCTCGTCGTCTCGTTGGGCAGGGGCGATCACCAGGGACCACTGAGGACGCCTATGGCCTCGCCCGGCGCAACCTGGCTGCCGAGAAGGTGTCGCTCCAAGCCCGGATCAAAAGGATCACCCAGCGGGTCAAGCTGGGAGCAGGTGAGAAGAAGGGCAAGGTCCACGGATATGCCACCCCAGAGGAGCGCTGGGAGAAACAGCGCCGCCTTCAGGTCCTGTCCTGGTGCTTGGCCGAGGTCCTAGAGCAGCTCGAGTCCGGTTCCTTGAGCATCTGCCGTGGTGGCAAGAAGCTGGCGAAGAACCGCCACAACTTGGAAGCAGCAGGCCGGAGCGAACAGCAGTGGCGTGAGGAGTGGGAGTCCTCGCGGCTTTTCATCACCGCAGACGGCGAGGCCGACAAGGCGTGGGGCAACGAGACGATACGGTGGCACCCGAGCGAGGGATGGCTCGAGATCAAGCTTCCCGCACCGCTTGTGCACCTGGCCAACCGGCCGCACGGCCGCTGGCGACTCTCCTGCCCGGTCACCTGGCCCCATGTCGGCGGCCATGGAATAATCCCATCTGGCGGCCATCCGCTACGACATCTCCTACGACGCGTCCAAGGCCCGCTGGTACATAGACGCCTCCTGGAAGACCGCTGCCACACCAATCGCCTCCCTGGACCAACTGCGCCGTGGCCCGGTGGTAGCAGTCGACCTCAACGTCGGGCACCTGGCGCTCTGTGTGCTCGACTATTACGGCAACGTGATCGGGGTGCCGAGCACGATCCCGCTCGTCTTGGACGGTCTGCCGGCCGGCACCAGAGACGGGCGCATCAGGGCTGCGATCTCCCAGATCCTCCAGATCGCTGAGCTGAACCACTGCGGGGCCGTCGTCATCTGGAACCTCGACTTCGCAGTTGCCCGCACCGAGGGCCGCGAGCTGAGCGGCAACCGTCCGTCGCATGGCAGGAGGGGCAAGAGGTTCCGCCGTCACATCTCCGGCCTTCCGACCGCCAAGCTGCGGAACCGCTTGACCCAGATGGCCTACAACACAGGGGTCGCCGTCATAGCCGTAGACCCCGCCTACACCTCCAAGTGGGGAGCAGAGCGCTGGCTCGCCCCATTGAAGGCGCAGTTCAATCAAGGATCTCTCACCGGCCACCATGCAGCATCGGTGGTCATCGGGAGACGCGGACTTGGGCAGCGAGCCCGGCGACGGGGCATGTGCGCTCGGACCTCACCAGAGGATGACGAACGAGCTACCGCACCTGTCTCCACCGGGTGGCCCGAACCAGCCCCAGCTGCTGGTCTGCCCGAGCCGCTAAGTACCAGGCAACCAGAGCCAAGGACGGGCAGGAGGCAACCACCGCACGGGCCCACGAGGCACCCGAGGAGCGATGGCAGTAAGACCGCAGTGCCTACCGGAAGCGAAGAACGCCAGGTGGCCCAGGACCGTTCGGGGCCACCCACTGAGCGATACTCACTATCGCGCAGTGTTTAGGAACGGTATAGCTCAAGGGCATCGGTGCCCAATCAGCCGGCGTGTCGAAGTGCTCGTTTCCACCTCGCATCTCGGGGAAACGGGCAAAGGAGGTCCATGGATGCTCCTCTAGGTGGGTCACCGCGAGGCCATGACGCAGGAGAGCCGAGATCACCTCGGAGAGGCTGTGATTCCAGGAGTAGGTGGTGTGAGTGCCCACGCTCTCCGCGCCGTCAGTGTAAGAACCCTCGGAGGTGTCAATCATCGGGTCGCCGCTTTCGAAGTAGCTCCCCCTGAGCATCCACCCGTCCTGCACACGGTCGAGGATCAGCCCGATGGGGTGCACCTCGTGGAGAAACAGGCGTCCACCCGGCCGTAGCAGATGAGCAACCATGGATGCCCAGCGATCGATGGAAGGAAGCCACATCAGGGCTCCCAGACTGACGTAGACCAGATGTGCGGAAGATGGCGGAAGCAGCTCCGGGACGTCATAGGCGTCGCCGAGGGCGAAACGGGCCTGGGAGGAGAGGCCGAGGCGTTTGGCAAGCTTCTGCGCCTGATCTATGGCGGCAGGGGAGAAATCAACTCCGATCATGCGCGCACCTGCGTTCGCCCAGGCGAGCGAATCCTTGCCGAAGTGGCACTGCAGATGTACGAGATCGAGGCCGGCGACGTCACCGAGCAATGCTTGCTCCCACGCACGAGGAGGTGCGCCCTCCGCTATCCATTCATCGATGCGGTAAAACGCGGAGCGACGATGCGCAGGCACCGCGGCTTCCCAGTAAGCAAGATTCGCCTCGAAGAACTCATTACCGGGTCGGGGGTCATGCGACATGGTGCGCTCCAGGCTAACGCAACCCATGATGGCCGGCCCAAGCCGGATCCGCCGGGCCGCTCCAACGGTGGAGTCCCCTGGGCCTCGACCCTTGTGCCGGTCATTTCAGCCAGGTCGGCCCTCTGCAAAGTCCCTCGGTGTGCAGGGTGGCCGAGATAACCCGTAGAACGGGCCGGCCACTCGGCACGCAGTTTGGAAACGCGCCTAGTCGCGCTCCTGCTCGGGACGCATCGTCGGGAAGGCGATGATCTCGCGAATCTGGGAGCTGTCCGTGAGCAGCATCGCGAGCCGGTCGATACCGATTCCCAGCCCACCGGTAGGCGGAAGACCGTACTCGAGAGCGCGGATGTAGTCCTCGTCCATCGACATGGCCTCCTCGTCCCCTGCACGTCCCACCTCGACCTGATGAGCGAAGCGCTCGCGCTGCACGTCCGGATCGTTCAGCTCGGAGAAGGCGTTGGCGAGTTCTCGTCCGGCAACAACGGCCTCGAAGCGCTCGACGTGATCCGCCTTGGAACGGTGATCTCTCGACAAGGGAGAGACCTCGGTCGGGAAGTCCGTCACGAAGACCGGGTCCCAAAGGGTGGCCTCAGTAGTCTTCTCGTAAATCTCGAGCATCAGCTTTCCCGCTCCCCAGCTCGGGTCGTCCTTGATACCGACCCCGTTGGCGATCTCGGCCAGGCGCTCGCGCCCCAGGTCTGTGGTCACCTCGACGCCCACCGTCTCACTGGTCAGCTCCTCGAGTGTTGCGCGCCGCCAGGGTGGCGCAAAGTCGAGCTCGCGACCCTGATAGACGACCTTGGATACACCGTAGAGCGTGGTGACGATCTCGTTGACCAGCGATTCGGTGAGCTCCATGATGTCGCCATAGTCCGCGTAGGCCTGATAGAGCTCCAGCATGGTGAATTCTGGATTATGCCGTGGTGATATCCCCTCGTTACGGAAGACCCGGCCTATTTCGAATACCTTCTCGAAGCCGCCGACCACCAGGCGCTTCAGGTAAAGCTCCGGGGCGATGCGCAGAAACAGATCCATGTCCAGCGCGTTGTGGTGCGTTACGAACGGCCGGGCTAGCGCACCTCCGGATATCGGGTGGAGCATCGGCGTCTCCACCTCGATGAACCCGCGTGCCTCCAGGGACTTGCGCATGATCGAAAGAATTCGAAAGCGCGTCCTGAGAGCCGCGCGCACCTCCGGGTTGGCCCAAAGGTCGGCGTACCGCTGGCGGTGGCGGGTGTCGACATCGTTGATGCCATGCCACTTGTCGCCGAAGCCGCGCCGCGCCTTGGCGAGTAGCACGAAGGAATCGACGAAAACCGAGAGCTCGCCCCGGCGCGTCTTTGCCACCTCTCCGGATGCGCCGATCCAATCCCCGAGTGAAAGCGAGCAGAACGCGCCAAAGGACTCGAGGTCGTTCGCACGCGCAAAAAGCTGGATAGAGCCGGTCTCGTCACGAAGCTCGGCAAAGGCGACTTTTCCCTGCACCCTGAGCAGCATCACCCTTCCAGCGACGGACACCTTGACGCCGGAGCTTTCGCCTTCCGCGAGACCGGAGTACTCGGCCACCAACGCAGCGGCATGGGCGGTCACTTCGTACCGGTAGGGAATGCTCAACTGGTCCGCCATTTGCCCTCGATGCTCGTTGTGCCAGACGCACCGAGTCTATTCGCGATGCAGGCACAGGCCCGGAAGCGGCCGCGGGGCTAGCGGGCCAGGATATTGCGCTCGTAGAGGAGGCGGAGGCCGTGCAGGGTCAGCCAAGGCTCGACCGCATCGATCTGGTCGCAAAACGGGGCGATCACCGCCGCCAGGCCACCAGTGGCAATCACCTTGGTCTCCGGCCCAAGCTCAGCTCGGAAGGCCCTCACCATGCCATCGGCCTGCGCCCCGAAACCGTAGATCGCACCTGACTGCATCGACTCGACCGTCGAGCGTCCGATCACGCCTCGAGGCGGAGTCAGCTCGACCTTGCGCAAGGCTGCGGCACTTGCCACCAGCGCATTCATTGATATCTCAACCCCCGGGCAAATTGCTCCGCCTAGATATTCACCCCGGCTGCTGACGGCGTCAAAGGTGGTGGCGGTACCGAAATCCACCACCACCAATGGAATTCCGTACAGATCGCGCCCCGCCACTGCGTCGGCAATGCGATCCGCGCCGACCTCTTTGGGGTTGTCGTAGAGGATTGGCATGCCGGAGCGTACGCCAGGACCGATGATGAGCGGTGTGGTGCCGAACCACCGCTCGACCATCTCCCTCAGAGCCTGCGTGGCCGACGGAACCGTGGAGGAGATGACCACGCCGGAAATCGAGTTCAGGTGATCCAGGCCCTTCATGCCCAGCAATTGCACCATGAGCAGCGCCTGTTCGTCGGCGGTACGCTCCTCGACGGTGGCGATTCTGAAGTGGTGGGTGAGACCTGTGTCCGCCTGGCGTTGGCGGGCTTCTTCGGGGCCGTTCAGACTGGAGGCTTCGTAGACGCCGATCACGGTATTCGTGTTGCCGACATCGATTACCAGCAGCATTCCTCCGGGCCTTCCTACTATTCGAAGACGGCGACGTTGTCGATTAAGCGGACTCCATCGTAGCTAGCTGCAATGAAGAACCTCGTGTCCGCCTCGAAACGTTCTACTGGGCGAAGATCCACCCCGCTCGCGGCCTCCAGGTAATCGATGGCGAGTTCAGCTCCGGCCTCGCGCGCGGCGCTCTCGATGGCGCCGCGCATGCCGTCGATCACCGGCGCCGTGGCACTTCCCGGAACTGCGCGGGAGCGCCCCGTACGGAACGCACGGTACATGGCGGGGGCGGCTTTTCGAGCCGCGGAGGTCAGCAAACGGTTACGCGAGGACAGCGCGAGCCCGTCCACCTCACGCACTGTCGGCACCACCACCATCTCCACCGGAAAGTGGAACTCCCTTATCAAGTCGGCGATGACCCGCGTCTGCTGGTAATCCTTCTCCCCGAAGAAGACACTGGCCCTCCCGGCCGCGATGAACAGTTTGGAGACGACGGTAGCCACGCCGTCGAAATGTCCGGGACGGTGCGCTCCCTCCTGCCGCTCGACTATTCCGGCGGTGCTGATGTGCATGTTTACCGGGGAGGGATGGATGTCCTCGACCCGGGGCAGGAATACCGCATCCACACCGATGGCCTCCAGCGCGGCCGCGTCCGCCTCGACGTCGCGCGGGTAGCGGTCGAAGTCGGTGATGTTGTTGAATTGAAGAGGATTCACGAAGATGGAGACGCATACTACGTCGCACAAACGCTTCGCCTCCTCCACCAGCTTGAAGTGCCCCTCGTGCAGGGCTCCCATGGTCGGTACCAAACCAACCCGCGCACCCCGGCCACGAAACTCCTCGGTCCGGGCGAAAAGCTCGAGCGGATCATTCACCCTGAGCAACGGCGCTCCCTTCTTCGCTTACTCTGGGCCATACTCGCGAGGCGACCGCTCGGGCGGAAAGCAGAACTTCAGCCACCTGGCCCTCGAAATGCGAGAGGTGGTCGTCGTCTCCCAGATGGGCGGGATCGAAGTCGAAACCTGCCACCTGCCTGGCTGCTCCGATGTCCAACTCCGCCAACGGCGCCAGCACGAAGAGCCGGCCCGCGGCACGAGGGTGGGGAATGGTCAGCACCTTGTCGTTCAATTCCCCGGCCTCAGCAAGAATGATGTCGAGATCCAAAGTGCGGGGAGCGTTTCGGTAAGGACGTTCCCGACCCATATCCTGCTCTATGCGCGAGAGTTCCTCCCAGAGAGCATGCGCTCCCGCGCCAAAGCTGACCTCGGCCACGGCGTTGAGAACGGGTGCCGCACCGGACTCCATCTCGACGGGCGAAGTCACGTAGATGGAGGATGCGCGCACCAGGCCCGGCATTCGACGCAGGGCCTCGATCAGATTGGCGAGCGGGTCCCCTAGGTTGGAGCCGAGCGCAACGAAGTATCTCACCGCGGCGCGTGTCCCTCGATCTCCAGCTCGACCGCCGCATGCCCTAACCGGACGGGCATCGGTGGATTCAGCTTTGCCACCTTTACCCACACACGCTGGGTGGGGAAACGCTCGGCTGTGGCGGAGGCAATCCTCCAACACAGGGCCTCCAAGAGGTGATAACTCTCACCCTGGACGATGTCGGCGACCAGCGCGCCAAGGCGTGAGTAGTCCAGCGTCTCGCCGATGTCGTCGGTGGCTGCGGCACGTGCCAGGTCGAGCGTGGCCCTGACACTCACCTCAAATGCCTGGGGCCGGCTGCGCTCCTCCGCTCCCACACCGTGGCATCCCTCCACCCGGATGCGCTCCAACTCGACCACGCCGATCATCGTCGGCTACCTGTATCCGGCCAAGGCGCGGAGCTGGAGCAACTCGCGAACATCATGAACGCGCATGGCGGCGACGCCGTGTGCGAAGCACCAGGCGGCAGTGGCGAGCGAACCCTCAAGGCGGTCGCGGGGTGGTGGCATCCCGCCTTCGAAGCGGGCGGCAATGCGCCCCAGGAACGTCTTGCGGGAAGTTCCCACCAGGACGGGGTAGCCCAGCTCAACAATCCGGTCGATGTTGGCGAGCAGCTCGACGTTGTGATCCAACGTCTTGCCGAAGCCAATACCCGGGTCGATCCAAACCTCCTCGATGCCCAGCTCAGAGGCCCATGCGACCTTCTCGGTCAAGTACTGCGCCACTTCGCCGACCACGTCGGAGTAGTGGGGGTTCTCCTGCATCGTCCGCGGCTCACCCTGCATGTGCATAGCCACCCATCCAACCCCCTCCGAGGCGGCAACCTCGGCGAGCGAGGAGGAGATATCGTTAACCAGCGTCGCGCCGGCACCGATGGCCTCCCTGGCCACAGTCGGCTTGAACGTATCAATGGAAACCCGGACATACTTGGAGAGTTCGGCCACAACCGGCAGCACTCTGCGCAACTCCTCCTTGTGGTCGATGGGAAGGGAGCCCGGCCTGGTGGATTCACCACCCACGTCGATTATGTCGCACCCCAGTGCGGTCAGCTCGAGCCCGTGCTGGATCGCCTTGCCATGGTCGAAGTAATCTCCGCCATCGGAGAACGAGTCAGGGGTCACATTGACCACCCCCATCACGAGCGCGGTCATCCCATAAACTCCTGCTCGGCGCGCCTGAGGAGCGACATCGCCTCGCGCCGTAGATCCGGATCATCGCGTAAGGCGCCCACGGCCGAAGTGGTCAACAACTTGGAGCCGACATCGGTATGGTCCTTCATGGTCATGCAGAGGTGCTCGCCCTCGGCGACAACAAGTGCGCCGGCCGCGGAGACGCCTTCCATCACCGCTTCGGCGATCTCGGACGTCAGCCGCTCCTGGATCTGAAGGCGGCGAGACACCAGCGAAACCACTCGGGCCAGGTTGGACGCACCGGCGATCTGCCCGCTGGGTCCGGGAAGATAGGCGATGGAGACCTTGCCGAAGAACGGCAGTAAGTGGTGCTCGCACATCGAGAAAAAGGGGATCTCCCGAAGTGCCACCAGGTCCTGGTGACCGCCGGAAAAACCACCCCTGAGCAGCGCAGCCGGCTCCTCGCCTACACCGGAAAGCAGCTCGGCCCAAAGGTCGGCGACCCTCTTGGAGGTGAGCTCGCGTTCCTCGGGGAGCATATCGAGTTCAAGCGCATCGAGCAACCCGGCTACTGCGAGCCTCACTTGCTCATGATCCATCGGCCTCACTCGCGATCCTCGAACCCCAGCCCAACGCTTCAAGACTAACCGCGCGATACCGCTCGGGATTTGCGCGGCCCTAGGGAAGGGTCTCCCGGTAGGTCGCGATGTAAGGAAGGTTGCGGTATCGCTCGGCCACATCCAGTCCGTAACCGACAACAAACTCAGGGGGGATGTTGAAGCCGACGTAGTTGATATCCATCTCCGCGGACGTGGCTCCGTCTTTGACCAGCAGTGCACACACCGCCAAGCTTGCGGGATTGCGGAACCTCAGGTTACGGATCAGATAGGAGAGTGTCAGGCCGGAGTCGATAATGTCCTCGACGATAAGCACATGCTTACCCACGAGGTCAGAGTCCAAGTCCTTGAGGATTCTAACCACGCCGGAAGTCTGGGTTGCCGCCCCATAGGAGGACACCGCCATGAAATCGAACTCCACCGGCACCTCTATCTGCCGGGCTAGGTCGGACATGAAGAGGAAGGCCCCCTTGAGCACGCCCACCAGCAGGATCGACCTGCCCTCGTAGTCGCGCGATATCTCCGTGCCTAGTTCGGCAACCCTACCGGAGAGTTTCTCGGCGGAGATCAGCTCCCCCGACAGATGCGGATCTTCATCGCTCCACGCACGGGCGCCTAATGTCATCTTCTTCCCATCCACTCTCACCAAACCGCAAAGAGGATAATACGCCCCGCCGCTGTCAATTGCTGAATTGGGCGAGGCTCAACCGGGCGGACCGAGAGGACGGTAAACGATCTTCCCTCGCACGCCCTGCACCTCGACCCCGCCGGAAAGCTGAAGCCGGAAGCGACCGCCGCGAACAATCAGCTCCTCCAGTCGCTCGAGCGATGCGCGGTCGGGAGGATAGCCGGATATGGCCGAGACGGCTTGGCGAAGCGCCCTCATGCGGAGCGGGCGCGCGGCGGCGGCCAGGGCGGAGGCGTCCCCTGCATCGAGCTCAGACGCCTGAAGATCTAAGAGGTCGTCATCCGCCCGGAAAACGGCGGCGCTGCGGGCCAGGATTGGTATCGGGTCGCGCCTGGCGATCTCTCCGAGTAGCGGGAGCAGCTCGTGCCTGACGCGGTTGCGCACGAAGTCAGGGCTCTGGTTACTCGGATCCCGGATCGGGGTGAGACCCAGAGCGGCACAGATCGCCTCGGTATCGGCTCTGCGGATGCCCAGCAAGGGCTTGGAGGGTCCGGGCCTCATTCCCGCCAGACCGCGGGGGCCGGCTCCTCTGGCCAGGTTGATTAGAACAGTCTCAGCCTGGTCATCCATAGTGTGCCCGGTCGCGGCGCCGGCCGGGATCCGGTCGCGGCGCAACGCACGCGCCCGCGCCTCCAGATTGGGTCCGCTTGTCACCTGGTCGCGCACCAGATGGAAAGGCATGCCCAGGACCCCCGCGAGCTCCTCCACCGCGCCTGCCTCGTCTGTCGAGGTGGAACGCAACCCATGATCCACGTGCCAAATCGAACCCCGGACGCCGGCCATGGCCGCCAGCGCTGCCAGCGCCACGGAGTCCGGGCCGCCCGAGACTGCGAGGTCCAAAGCCTGGCCAGGGGGTGGAAAGCGGCAGCATGCAAGCAGCTCTTCCACGGGCCGGAGGCTCCGAGAAATGGCGAGGCGCATGGCCGCCCGGCTTTGGAGGATCGAATTCTCCGTGAGGATTGCCAACACGGGATGAATGCTAGGGCCGGGGGACGCGCAGGCGCTTCAGACGCCGACACCCACCCTTATAAGCCATTTATCGGGCGTGTTTATCTCCTCGAGGTCGGGCATGTACTCGCTCTTCTCGAAGAGCTTTGCAATTGCCTCATGACCACCCGCCTCCTCGATTGCCTCGAGGAACGCCTTGCCTGCTGCATATTGGCGCAACTTCGCGTCAAGCCCATAAAGCTGACCGATGATCTTGGCCATCAGGTTCGGCGACTCCCGCCGCTGATGGAGAGCTTCTTCAAAGCGCTCCGCCTCGGGGATCACCCCGGCCGCTGCCCTCCCCATTATCAGGTCGCCGTGGCCTTCGAGAACGCTCATCAATCCGCCAAGGCGCGCCAGGATTGCTCTTTGCTGGTCGTTGACGAATAGTCCGGCCACTCCCGACTCGCGAAGCGGGTTGCGGCCCACCCGCAGCTCTTCGACCACCCTTGTCAAGCCCTCGAATACATCGCCAGGGCCGAGGTTCACGTTCTCGATCAGGCTGCTTACCAGGCCACGGTAATAACCGACCATCCATGGGACGGCCTCGAATTGCAGCTTGTGCGTTAGTTCGTGCAGCAGCACCCAACGTTCGAACTGCTCGCGCGGGAAGCCGAAGCGGGCCTCGAGGGTGATGATATTGGAGCCGACAATGTAGATCGGAGTGGTTGAACCCTCGCTCTCGCCATCTCCGTTGGCAAACAGGGCGGCGTCGTATTGCCCAAGTACCCTGCGGGACATCCACCCGAACAAAAGCCCGAACTGGACAGCACTCGCCTGGGCGCCGAGCGTGCCTAGCGGCCCGGGCATGTTGCGTGTCAGCTTCTCCGCCAAAGGATCGAGCAGCGACGACATGGATCGTACGTTCGCATCCACCCACTGGCTGCGGGAAACCACCGAAACCGGAAGGACTTCGGTATCAAGATGCAAACCTGAAGCCGCTGACACAAGAGCAAGAGCTTCCGAACTGAAGGCGCCGAGTTCCTGCTCGGTCCTCCTAAGTACCTCCAGATCCTCCGGCGGGAAGGTTCCGATAACGCCTTTGGCCACCTTCGCGGCCGTCGTCCACGCAATCACTTGGCGCACCTCCCCGAGGAGAGTGGACTCTCCGTTAGGAGATCTTACGCCCCCGGGTTCTGGGCACGGTAAGTGGCTGATGGGCGAAGCAGTACTTGCCGCTGTTGTAGATGGAGAGCCGAGTTCCGCAGTTGGGCTCCTTGCAAACCCGGTCCTTGGGATATGCCCTCGAGGCCCGGGACATCCCGGAGACTGGCGTTCCACCTACTGCTTCGGTTCTGTTTGCCATGCTAGGACTAACTCACCCTCGGAGAAATTATTCCTTGCCCCGCACCCTGGACGTCTTTTCAACGTCGATCAATGCAGCAATCTTGACTCGCAATAGATCCGGGACACGATCACGAAGCCTGTTTGCGATCATCTGACGCAACTCGGCCTCGAACTCGTAAGCCTCCAAGCACGGCGAACATTGATCCAGATGGTGTCGGATCTTCTGACGTCTTGTCTCCGTCAATTCCCCGTCAAGGAAGCTGTAAAGCCGAGCCAGGACTTCCCGGCATTCGCTAGATGTATCGTGTGAATGATTACTTTCCACTGCGACCTGCTACAAGTCCACGTTCGGCTCCGAACTCGAACAACGCCTTTTGCAGTGCTTTTCTTCCGCGATGCAGCCTGGACATCACGGTGCCGATCGGCACATCCATGATCTCCGCTATCTCCTTGTAGGAGAACCCTTCGACGTCACTCAGTATCACGGCCAGCCGGAACTGTTCGGGAAGCGACTCTATCGCCCCTTTGACTTCATCATCGGTGAATGACTCGAGAACTTCTTCCTCGGCCGAGCGGCCCGCCTGAGCCGCCTCGAGGGCGCCGAGCCGACGGTAGAGGTAAAGATCCTCCACGTCATCCAAGTCACTCTCCTCGGGACGGCGCTTCTTGGCGCGGTAGGAGTTGATGAAGGTGTTGGTAAGGATCCGATACAGCCATGCCTTCAGATTGGTTCCCTCCTGGAACGACCCGTATCCCCTGTAAGCCTTCAGATACGTTTCCTGTACAAGGTCTTCGGCCTCGGCCACATTTCTCGTCATACGCATGGCCGCCGAGAACAGGGCGTCAATGTAACCCATAGCGTCCTCGGCAAACCTCTCTTGATCCGCCATAGAACCTTCATCATACGTCTGCAGTTTTGGAACCGCTTTAACGCCAGGTAGTCAAGCTGTATTCCCGTCGACCCGGACGCGCCGTGATCGCGTGGACGCCAAGCTGCAGCCGGAGGCGCAATTGAGCTGCTCGGCCCGAGGAGGGGCCCTGCACGAAAACATGACCTACCGGGCGCGCCTAGTAAGTGGGTTTGGTTCGTACAGCCATGGCCAGCGCCACCACCCAGCCGATAAGTGACCATCCCAGGAAGAGGTTGATCACGAGCACCGATATCGAGTTGGGTACCTTGCGCCGTAGGGCCACAACCGTCGGCAAGAAGTAGAGCAGCAGCCCGACCAAGCCAAAGCCTGACAGCAGGAAGGAGGCTCCGCCGATAAATATCCCGAGCAACATGCCATGCACATCCCTGGCCCGGCGAACACTCCCGCCGCGCTCCTCCAACCGAGGCCGGGCCACCGAGCACCGGCCTGAAATAATCTTGACACAGCCGGCCCGGACGTACAAGGACCGCCGCAGCGAATCATGCCGATTGCTTGGGCCGTGCGCAAAAAGGGACACTCGTCCGGCATAATTATCGCTTCACGATATACTCTCCACTCATGACCGTGTTCAGGCCGACTCCTCGCCACGAGGTCAGCCTCGGCGCCACCCCGGCGCGTATGGCATTCCTGGCCACTTTGGGGCTTTCGCTGGGGATCGTTGGCGGTGTGGCCGCCTACATCGTGGTAAAGCTTGTCGCTCTCATCAGTAACCTCGCCCTGTTCCAGCGGGTAGGTTTCTCCTTGCCAAACCTGTCCCACTACCACCCTGGGCCGGTGCTCATCCTCATCGCGATGGTCGGCGCACTCGCGGTGGTCGGCCTCTCGCTTTGGACTCCGATCATCAAGGGCCACGGCATTCCCGAGTCGCTCGAGACCATCGTGCTCCGCGAAAGCCGTATACGCCCTCGCGTAGTCATCGCCAAACCGCTGTCGGCAGCGATCGCCATGGGAACGGGCGGCCCTTTCGGCGCAGAGGGACCGATAATCGTGACGGGCGGCAGCATCGGATCGCTGCTCGGCCAGATCCTTCCGGTGACAACGGCAGAGCGGCGCATCCTGCTCGCGACTGGAGCCGCGGCCGGGATGGCCGGCGTCTTCGCCACCCCGATTGCCGCGGTGATAATGGCCTTCGAACTGCTCCTGTTTGAACGTTCCCTGCGGGCGCTGTTGCCTCTCTCCATCGCCTGCGCCATCGCCACCGAGATCCACTATCTCGCCTTGGGTCCCGAGCCGCTCTTCCACGCGGCAGGAATCCAGACTCCCGGGGCCGAGCAGCTGCCCTTGTTCGCGATGCTCGGGACTGCCGCAGGGTTGCTCGCGGTGGTCATCAGCCGAGGCCTCTTTGCCTGGGAAAGCCTCTTCCGGCACTCGCGTATCCCGGAACTCTGGCATCCGGTCGCCGGAGCGCTCGGCTTCGCACTGGTGGGCTTGGCCGTGCCGGGGTCGCTCTCCGTCGGCTACTGGGCCATCACGGACGCAGTCAATGGGCGCTTCCTGGCAGGAGCGGCGCTTGCACTGGCAGGCGCAAAGCTGTTGTCATGGTGGATCGCTCTGGCATCGAAAACCTCCGGGGGGACGCTGGCGCCGATCTTCCTCATCGCCTCGACCATGGGTGAGGCCATCGGCATCGGCTTCGCCCACCTCTTCCCCGCCTTGCACATCCAACCTGGGGCCTTCGCACTGGTCGCCATGGGTGCCACCTTCGGCGCGGCAGCACGCGCGCTGCTGACAGGAGGAGTTTTCGCTCTTGAGGTGACGGGAGCCAACCACCTGGTCGTGCCGATGCTGCTCTGCCTCGCGATCGCCGAGCTGGTTGCAGGCTGGATGCTGCCGGAGCGGATCATGACCGACAAGCTGGTGCGGCGTGGCTACAGGGTGGAATTCGACACTCAGGTCAACCCATTCCGCACTGCAGTGGCGGCACAGGTGATGACGCCTGTGGCTGGGGTCCCCGATCGCGACACGCTCCCGATCGTGCGCCCCACTTCCTACCTCCAGGACGTGCTCGACTGCTTTCTCTCCACCGGTGCCGAACAGGTTATGGTGGTCGACGGAGAGACGCCGGTAGGGATGGTGCCCCGCTCGGCGCTGACGGACGCGCTGGTCCGGCGCCGGTCCGAGAACGAACCCCAGCCACCTACTCTGCATCCAGGGAAGGCGATCGACCAATTACGCCGGCGCCGCGCGGCTCCAAACCCGGCGGATGACCTTGCCGGCAACTTCCCGGAGGGCGAGGCAACCGAGTGAACGGCGCAACCGCAGACCGCAATACCCGCTTTAGCGACCAGGACTACCGGGACATCCTCGCCTTCAGGAATCAGCTACGCCGCTTTCTGGCCTGGAGTGAGATGCAATGCCGGGCCGCAGGGCTTACACCCTCCCAGCATCAGCTTCTCCTAGCCGTGCGCGGTCACCCTTCCGCCGAGGCTCCAACGATAGGCCAGATCGCGGAGCATCTACAACTGCGCCACCATTCCGCCGTCGGACTGATCGATCGGGCGGAGGCGGCCGGGCTGATCCGGAGGGTGCATGACCGGAACGACCGGCGCATCGTTCGAATCGCCCTGGAGCCGATGGGCGAAGAGGCTTTGGAAGAACTCACGGCGCTACACATCACCGAGCTGGCTGTTCTCGCCGATGCCTCCGCGGCTTTCCGCCGGGCGAGGCCCGCAGACGGCGTCACGGAGGACTGAGACGTCAAACGCAAGGGCAAGGGCAAAGAATGGAGCCCGAGAGGGGATTTGAACCCCTGACCTGCTCATTACGAGTGAGCTGCTCTGCCGACTGAGCTACCCGGGCCCGGATGCGTTAATCCTAGCCAGCTTCATGGTTGGTCCCCCAACAGCGCGCCAAGCACGCTGACCTCGCTGACGCCCGCCGCGAGCCGACGCATTGCAATGCGCACACGCTCCTCCATGCGGGAGTAGGCCAAGTAAGCCGACGTCGGATCACCCGCGCCAAGCGATGGCCGTAGCTGGGCAAGCATGATGGCGAAGCCTAGCTCGAACTCGCTACGCCGCAGCCACCGCAACTCGCGCGCCAGGTCCGCCTCCGCTTCCTTCACAACGCCACGGCTCGCGCCCCCTTTTGCAACGCGGTCACGAAGCTGCGCCAGGGCCGCCTCGCCTTCCCGCTTGCGATCGGCCACCACCTCGTCCACGAAGCCCGTCAAGGCGCCGGCCTGGCGCATCAGTTCAAAGCCGCTGCGCGGTCGCTCGCTCGCCGCAGCACGCCATAGGAAAAGCCGGCGGGGCAGGAAGCCGCCGGCCACCAGCTCCTGCGCCTTGGCCAGGCTGCCCCCACACAGCTCGGCGGCACTAGCGGCCTCGCCCGTATCGGCGCCGCGCGCAATCAGAAGGCTCTCGATCTCCCGAGCGTCGAACGGCGGGAAGTTGACCTTTACGCACCTGGATGCGATGGTGGCCATCTCGTTTCCGGCCGCTGATGCGACCAACACGTACAGCGTCGAAGGCGGCGGCTCCTCAATGGCCTTGAGCAGGACCGGCGCCACGCGTCCGATATTCTCGAACTCCTCGAGAACAACCACGCGGTATCTGGCTCCCGATGGCGAGAGGGAGGCGTACCTGATGGCGCGGCGTGCGTCCTCCACCGACATCGAGCCGTCACGATTGGCGAACACGTTGACGTCCGGGTGGGTGCCGGCAACCACGGAACGGCAGTCGCCACATTCGCCGCAGCCTCCGTTCGGGCATGTCAGTGCCGCCGCGAAGGCGGTTGCCCACTCCTCCTTGCCGCTGCCGGGCGGCCCGACAAAGAGGTATGCGTGGCGCGGAGAGGCCAGGTGCGCCGCCAGGACCGGGGCGAGCGTGGCCTGGAATCCCAGTCGGAGCAGCACCGGAGGTGACGAGGCATCCACCCTGCTCATTCTTCGATCCCCAAACGACGCTCTATCGCCGCCAAGATGCGCTCAGTGACCTCCGAACGGCTACCCCGGCTGTCCACTACCTCCCAGCCGTGGCGTTCGGCAAGCACGAAGTAGCCCGCCTCCACACGGGCCTGGAAGTCCTCACCCATTCCTTCGAACCGATCAGAGCCGTCCAGCTCGCGATGGCCACCCACCACTTGGCTGCTTAGCAGGATGGTCAGATCGGGCCTAACGCCGCCGGCGGCGAAGTTGTTCAGAGTCTCGAGATCCGCGAGCGATATCCCACGTCCGTATCCCTGATACGCGAAGAAGGAACCTTCGAAGCGATCGGACAGCACCCACTCTCCACGCGCAAGCGCCGGCCGTATCACCTGGGCGCAATGCTGGGCCCGGGCTGCGAGCAGGACCAGCGCCTCGGCGATCGGGTCGATCTCGTGGTCACTGGCCAAGAGCGCCCTCAACTGCTCTCCCAGTTCCGTGCCGCCTGGCTCCCGGGTTGCCCTGATGGACTTGCCCACCGCGCTGAGCGCTGCGGCCACCGCGGCCACCTGGGTCGTCTTGCCGACCCCGTCTCCGCCTTCGATTACCAGAAAGCGGCCGCGTTTCACCTCAGTCGGCATTGCTCTTTCGAGCGGACGACGCCTTGCCGGTTCTTCTATTCGTAGCGGCGCTGGTACCGGTCTTCCGGGTGGTGGTCCCGGCCAACTTGCGGCGCGGCACCTTTGCTACCCCTTCGGGCGTGCTTGCGCGCTTCTCGGCCAGGAGCTCGATCGCGCGCTCCAGCTTCAGACCCTCCTCCACCTCGAACTGCTTCACCGAGCAGTTGACCTCTCCATCGCTCAGGTAGGGGCCGAAGCGGCCGGAGCGGAGTACCACTTTGCGGCCATCGGGGTCGACGCCAAGCTCAACCGAGGTGGAGCTGCGACGGCCTCGGCCGGCCTGCGGGGTCGCCAACAGCTCCAGGGCCTCGGAGAGGGTTATCGAGAAGATCCTCTCCTCGGATTCCAAGTTCCTTGAAGTCGCACCACGCTTTATGTACGGGCCGAATTTGCCGTTTGCTGCCAGCACCTCCTGCCCGCCTTCGGGATCCACTCCCACCACCCTCGGGAGGGAGAGCAGCTCGACGGCTTGCTCAAGGGTGATGGACTGTGGAGCCATCGTCGAGAAGAGAGACGCCGTCTTCGGCTTGGTCCCCTTCGGCATGGTATCGGCGTCGCCAAGCTGGACGAAGGGGCCGAAGCGGCCGACCTTGACGTAAACGGGCTGTTCGAGGTCCGGGTGAATGCCCAGGAAGCGCTCGGACTGTACCGACTCGAGCAGCTCCAGTGCCCTGTCCATGGTCAGCTCGTCAGGGGCGATCCCGTCAGGAATCGGGGCGGTACGCTCACCCATTTGGATAAAGGGCCCGTAACGGCCCACCCTGATTACGCACTCGCTGCCGTCCGGGCCGGTCCCGAGGGGAAGGGTGTTGATGGCCCTAGGATCAATCTCCTCCAGCTGGCTCTCCACCAGGCCCTTCAAGCCCGGAGCGTGATTGCCGAAGTAGAACTGCTCCAGGTACGGGACCGCCGGTTCCTCGCCATTGGCGATCTTATCCAGCCGGTCCTCGAGCTCCGCGGTGAAGTTGTAGTCGACCAGCGAGCCGAAATACTGCTCGAGAAGAGAGACGACGGCGAAGGCCACGAAAGAGGGGACCAGCGCCGTTCCCCGCTTGAAGACATACCCGCGATCCTGGATGGTCGAGATGATGCTGGCATAGGTGCTAGGCCTACCCACACCAAGCTCTTCCAACGCCTTCACCAAGGACGCCTCGGTGAAGCGCGGCGGCGGCGTAGTGGTGTGTCCGGCGGCCGTTACCTCGGATATTTCCACGGTCTCCCCCTCGGAAAACGAGGGGAGAATGGCGTCGCGCTCGTCGCCGGAGTCGTCACCGTCATCCGTGTCCTCCACATAAACCCGGAGGAAGCCGGGATGCGCGATGGTGGTGCCGGATGCCGCGAGGTAGGCCGTCTCCGGGGTGAGGACCTCGCCCTCAGGACTCCCCACCGGGCTGCTCAGGCCAAGCGGGGCGGAGAAACGCACAGAAACCGAGGTGCCGGTGGCGTCGGTCATCTGAGAGGCAATGGTGCGCTTCCAGATCAGGTCGTAAAGCTTGGCCTCGTCCGAGCCGACCGCCCTGGAAATTTCCGCAGGGGAGGCCCAGCGATCGCCGGCCGGGCGGATCGCCTCGTGGGCCTCCTGGGCATTCTTGACAGAATTGCGATAGTTGCGGGCGGCCTTTGGCATGAACTCAGGCCCAAACGTATTGGAGATGATCGACCTCGCCTGTGCCACCGCCGCCTCGGCAAGGTAAGTCGAGTCGGTCCTCATGTAGGTGATGTGGCCCGCTTCGTAAAGCCGCTGCGCCGCGGCCATGGTCCTCTTGGAAGAGAACCGGAGCTTGCGCCCGGCCTCCTGCTGCAAGGTGGAGGTCCTGAAAGGAGGAGCGGGGGAGCGCCGATAAGGCTTCTGTTCGACCGCCTCGACATGGAGGGTCCCGGAGCGCAGGGTATCGGCGACCGCCTGTGCGGAGCGCTCATCGAGCACGACCACCTTGGCGTTATTCAGCCTTGCCCGGTCCAAGTGGCCATCGGCGGCAAAGTCACGGCCGGCCGCTACCCGCGCGCCGTCCAAAGCCGTCAGACTGGCTTCGAACGAGGAGCGCTGCTTGGCACCGACGGCTTGAACCGAGTAGTAAGAGGCGCTGGAGAAGCTCATGCGCTCGCGTTCGCGCTGCACCAGGATACGTGTCGCCACGCTCTGGACACGTCCCGCCGATAGGGCCGGCTTCACCTTCTTCCACAGAACCGGAGAAACTTCGTAGCCATACAGCCGATCGAGGATTCGGCGCGCCTCCTGGGCGCTTACCAGATCGGCGTCTATCGAGCGCGTGTGCTCGATGGCCTCGTTTATGGCGGATTCGGTAATCTCGTGAAAGACCATCCTGCGCACCGGCACCCGTGGCGCCAGCACCTGGACGAGATGCCATGCGATCGATTCGCCTTCGCGGTCCTCGTCTGTCGCCAGATAGAGCTCACTGGCTTCACGAACGAGGTCCTTCAATCGCTTGACCTGGGCACGCTTCTTGTCGCTGACAACGTACAGCGGCTTGAAGCCGTTATCCACGTCGACACCTAGGCGGGCCCACTTCTCCTTCTTGAGAGCGGCCGGAATTTCGGAGGCGCTGGTAGGCAGGTCACGGATGTGACCAATCGAGGACTCGACCATGTACCCGGATCCGAGAAACTTGGAGATCGTCTTCGCCTTTGCCGGTGACTCGACTATGACAAGTGGTTTCGCCATCTGCTGCCCAAACTATTCCGCAGCCCGCTTTCGGGCGCGGCCATCTTCTGCCCTAACAAACATACGTGCAAGCGGCCTCCGCCTGGCGCGCCGAGCTCAAATTGGCATACCAAGTGCCACGCTCCGCTTCATCCGGGCTGGCGCTAGTCGTCGTCCTCGACCGGCGCGAACTCATAGGTCGGGTTCATCATGGCGATGTGGCCCTCAATTTCGCCCACCGTACCCTCGGCGGTCATACGGCGGCCCGGCTCGATGCCCGGGACCTGGCGCTTGCCCGCAAAGACGAGGAGGATGCCGCCAGTTCCGTCCTCCAGGCGCACCGCCAGCGACGGAACCGAATCCATGGGTTGGACGCGCACCGACCGTACACGCCCGGCCACCTTGGCCGGGCGACGATATGCCACGTTCCCGATCGGAACAGCGCCTTCCAGGAGTCGCGTGCCAAAGGCCTCCGTCTCGTGCGCTGGAAGGGCCGCCTCCCTCTCTCCGGGAAACTTCGGGCGAGTTTCGAAGATGACCTTGTCAGTGCCCCCGAACACCACCTCGAAGGGGATGATGGTCGCGTTCACGTGTGGTAGCTGCGACAGCACCTTTGCCATCGCATCGGCAGTTCGGTCGTGGAGGATTCGCTGCATGAAACCGGGGTATACGCGCCTGGGCAGGAGCACCGTCACCTCGGAGTCGCCCGGCAGCGCCGCCTCGGCGACCACGTCCAAGGCCGCCCTGCGAATCCGACGGTCGGTGCACTCGACGACTTCCAGGTCGAGGTGGCGCACCCCAAGCCGCGACCACTCCTGCTCGAGCACTCGCGCCTGTTTCGCGTCGATCTCAATGTGAACCGCACGGATCTCGTCCGGGGTGAGGGTGCGTGCGTATTGGATTGCACGCGCAGTTGCCAGGTCGAGGTTCTCGACGAAGAGGATCACCTTGTGCCTGCGCAGCACCGGCGCCTCGCAGGCCCTGGCAACGCCCTGCTCCAGCTCCGCCTCCTCTGCGACATAACGGCGGTTGAGACGGATGAAGAGGAAGACGAGCGGTATGCCGGCCGCGAGCACCGCCCAAGCCCCCTCCTTGAACTTCGTGACCAGGAAGACGACCACGACGATGGCGGAGAGAATGGTGGCAAGCAGGTTCACAGCAAAGCCGCGGCGGTACCCGGGCTCACGGAGCCTCAGATGATGCTTCAGCATCCCACCGCTGGCCATGGTAAAGCCGGTGAAAACGCCGATGGCGTACAGCGCCACGAGTGCCGAGACCCTGGCCCGGGTGGCGATCAGGATCAGCTCCGAGACCACCGTAAGGAGGATGATGCCGTTCGACAACGCCAGGCGATGGCCGCGCCGAGCCAGCTGCCGAGGAAGGAAAGAGTCCTCAGCAGCGAAGGAGACCAGGAAGGGGAAGCCATTGAAGCTGGTGTTTGCGGCGAATATGAGGATGAAATAGGTGGATGTCTGCAGCAGGTAGTAGAAGACCTTGCCCAGGAGACTCTGCCCGTACACGGTCTGGCCGATCATGGATATAACGGTCGGGGTGCCGCTCACACGCGGAATCGGATGGATGTGGGAGGCGAGGAAGGAGAGGCCGAAGAAGAGAAGTCCCAGGATCGTCGCCATGGCCACTAGGACGATACGAGCGTTCTTCCACTGTGGGGCTCTAAAGATCGAGATTCCGGTAGAGACGGCCTCGATGCCGGTCAGCGCAGTGCCGCCGTTGGCGAAGGCCTGCAGGAAGATGAAAAGCGAAGCACCCAGCAATAAGCCCGATCCGGCGTGGCCGAGGGTCAGGGCACCGTGGACGTGGGACGGAAGATAGTGAAGTTGGTGAGTCAACGCCCTATAGATGCCCAGGCCAAGCATGATGGCCATGTTGACCATAAAGAAATAGGCCGGCAGAGCGAAGATGCGTCCTGCTTCACGCACGCCGCGCAGATTTCCGTAGGCGAGCAGCACCACGAAGACGATGGACAGATCGAGATTGTACGGCGCCAAGGCCGGTACAGCCGAGGAGATTGCGTCGACACCGGCCGCGACGGAGATTGCCACCGTCACCGTGTAGTCAATCATGATCGCGACTGCGGCGATCTGGGCGATCTTGGGGCCGAAGTTGTCACGCGCCACGATATACGCACCGCCGGCCTTGGGGTAGGCCTTCACGACCTGGAAGTAGGACGCGGCGACCGCAGCCAGGACGACCAGGATCAGGACACTGACCGGGAGCACCAGCGAGAAGGCGGCCAAGCCGACCACCGGCACCAGCACGGTCAGAATCTGCTCGGTGGCGTAGGCACTGGACGATATGACGTCGGAGGAGAGCACGGCGAGGGCGGTGGGCTTGCCTAGTCGCTCGCCCTTCATCTGCTCGTTGACAAGGGGTTTTCCAAGAAGGAAGTTCTTTAGACGGTAGCTACGCGTCTCAGGCAGGTCGTACGACCCCAGTAGGGCCATCGCCTCCGGACGTCCACCATGGCCTTTGGCACCACTGAACCTCGCAGCGCCGTCAACCCTGGTGCCCGCCTGTTCCTGCTCTAAGGCTGCCCCGTTCTCGGCAGCGCTGTCGTTCAAGGTAAACGGCCTCCGCTATCTGCTGCAAAACCTACACTATATCGACGGTGCGGGTGGGCTTCCCCATCTGTAGACCGCGAGCCCGGGGAGCCTTGACGGCTGATCGCCGGGCTACGAAGAAAACCAGGTGGTTTACCGTGCATATAATCGTCGTCGGGTGCGGGCGGGTTGGCTCCGAACTGGCTACTCGCCTCTCGGTCGAGGGACATTCAGTTGTGATCATCGACAAGAATGCCTCAGCTTTTCGTAGACTCGGCGAAAAGTTCTCAGGAAGGGCCATCAGCGGGCTGGGATTCGACCGCCAACACCTGGAAATGGCGGATATCGGTTCAGCCGGCGCTCTTGCCGCGGTGACCAGCGGGGACAACTCCAACATCCTCACCGCCAGGATTGCGCGCGACGTCTACGGGGTCCCAAAAGTGGTGGCGCGCATCTACGATCCGCGCCGGGCGGAGATCTACCGCAGGCTGGGCATCCAGACGGTCGCCACTGTCACCTGGACGACGGACCAAGCCATGCGCCGCATCTTTGACTCGGCCAGCCAACCCGACTGGATCGACCCGAACGGCAGTGTGGTCCTTGTCGAAAAGACGGTGCCCCAGCACCTCCTGGGCAAACGGCTAGGCCGCCTGGACGAGATCAGCGGTGTGAAGCCCGTGCTTCTCACCCGAGGCACCAGCACGCGCCTCTTCCAAGCTGACATCGTCGCCCAGGAGGGCGACGTCATGCACTTCATGGTCGAACGGAGCGCCATGGTTGCATTGGACAGCGTGCTTGGCGGCAAGGAGAATCGGCCATGAAGGTTGTAATTGCCGGAGCCGGGAGCGTCGGCTCCTTCATCGCGGAAGATCTGCAGGCCGCAGGGCACGACGTGCTGGTCATCGAGCAGAACGAGCAGGAAGTGAAAAAGCTCGCCGAGCAAATTCCCTGCCGCTTCCTCGTAGCCGACGCATGCGAGGTCTCCTCCCTGCAGCAGGCCGGCCTTGCGGATGCCGACGTGGTGGTGGCCGCCACGGGTGACGACGAGGACAACCTCGTCGTCTCGCTACTGGCCAAGCAGGAATTCATGGTCCCACGCGTGGTCGCAAGGGTGAACAACCCCAAGAACCATTGGCTCTTCAACAAGACCTGGGGCGTGGATGTCTCGGTCTCAACCCCCCACCTGCTCTCCTCGCTGGTCGAAGAGGCGGTCTCGGTTGGAACCCTGGTTCGCCTGCTCTCCTTCGAGAAGAGCGGTGCCCGGCTGGTGGAGGTAACCCTGGCGGAGGACTCCCCCGCCAACAGTCTCGAAATCGCGCAACTCGGGCTGCCCAAAACCGCGTCCATCGTGGCGATAATCCGTCAGGACAACGTGATCGTGCCACGCGGGAACACCATGCTCCACGATGGCGACGAGGTGGTTGCGCTGGTCACCGAGGACTCCGAGGCCGAGATCAAGACAATCCTCGTCGGAGAGAAGGCGCTCCCAAGGCAATAGCCAAGGCACTGCGCAGCCTTCGTGTAACCACGGCCTGAGAGGGACCGGGCGCCCCGGCCGCGGTGGTGCTACGCGAGAGAAGCCGAGAAGGCCGCCGCACTGTCGGCCCAAGAGGCGAGCGGCACCCCGAAGGCGAAGGCAAGCTCCGTCCAGCGCTCAGCCTGAAACTCCGCCTCCTCGCGCAGCACCACCGCGGCTGCCGCGGGGGACTGCTCAAGAAGTGATGCGATTATGAACTTCCGTGAACCGATGCGAGGAGCCAACCCGGCGTCGTAAGCACGTTCGAAGAGTATGCGCTTGGTCAGAAAGGTCCCACAGAGGAACGGTGAGGCCGCCATCGCCGCAAAGTCCGAGGCGTCCTCGGCAGCCTTGCTCCTCCCACCTAGAACCGACGGTGTCATCTCCCAGTTCTGCAGCTCCAGCCATGCGGCCAACTCGGCCAGTGTCCCGACCAATGCACCGGCCCAAGCGGAGAGGCGAGGCTCCAGACGCGTCGTCGCCGTCGCATACGCGGGCGCCCAGGGCAGGACGTGTTCGAAAAGCAGCACCGCCAGAACCTTCTCCAAAGCCGCCGCCTCCTGGCTGCCGGCCGACGCCTTGAGGAGCTGGTCGATCAAGTCGGCGATCATGACCAACTGGTTGGCGAGCGATGTCGCCTCCCGTATCGGCTCCAATCCGGCAGCCACCAGGAAGCCGCTGACGCGCTCGGCGGGCTCCCCACCGAGCTGCGCCCCGGGGTTCAGGTAAACACAGGCGTCCGGAAGCAGCTCGAGTGCAAAGACCTCGGTGTGATCGGCCGGGCTAAACCCCTCCAACCCGAACAGCCCCCGGATCTCAGAGTGGAGCCCGGCGTTGGCAACCACTTCGGAGCAGGCGCGCAGGACCTCGGCGCGGGCGCGCTCGTCCGCACCCGCGATGCTCATGGCCGTGCCGCCTCCTCTTCGTTGCGCGCAGGCAGGGCGAAGGCTTGCACGGAGGGCTTCAAGGGCCGCATCAGCCAGCGAGGGCGTCTGGTGCCGTTGGGAGAGACCCCGTAGGCGCTGCGGGTTATCTCCAGCCAACGTTTGTAGGCCTCACGGGAGCGAGCCGTATCGACGTAGACCTCGCCGTGCAGGTCGTCGGAGGCCGCCTTGGTTATTCGAACCGCCTGGTGCCAGCAGTGCATCCCCGATATAGGGTCAGGGTGGACCGGGAAGGTCAGGTTCTGGTGGACACCTACGTCGCCCCACCATATGCGCTGGGTGTCAGGGTCCTCGCTCGCATAGGGCTTGACAGGCTCTTTGGGCTCGAGATGCCAGCGGGTTTCCTCGTTGTTCAGCTCCACAGTACGCATGAGCTGCCGTTGGCCGTGGCCCTGCAGCTTCCAGCGGCCCATGTGGTGGGAACAGGCGACCACACCCGGGCGGATCCCCTCGGTGATCCAGGGCTTCACCACGAAGTAGCCGATCTCGGTTTCCACCCTGACCATGGAGTTGGCGTCTATCCCAAGGCGCTCCGCATCCTGAGGGTGGATCCAAAGGGGATTGGTGTGGGCGATCTCGTCCAGCCATTTGGAGTTGGCGCTTCGGGTATGGATCTGTACGGGCAGACGGAAAGTGCTGATCAGCACCAACTGGTCGGGATCCATGTTCTCCGGGTGCACATGGCTCTTGATGTAGCCGGGAATGGCATGCTCGGGCCAACCCCACGAGGCGAGCGTGGAAGAGTAGAACTCCAGCTTGCCGCTCGGGGTGGGAAAGCCTTTAAATAGCTCGCCGTCCACGTTGACGCCAACCGGGCGCCGCCCCTCGCCGTCGGGGTCAGGGTCGCCCGTTGGGACGATGTTCTTTGCGGCGGGCTTGGGAGTGGGCGAGTAAACCCGCCTTGTGACCGCATCGATGAAGGCGCCGTCGATCTCCTCGGCCTCAAGCGGCTGCTCGTAAACCTTGCCAACGTTACGTGCAATCTCGAACGCTCCCCGCTTGCGCATGTACTCGAGCGGAGTCAGCCCTTCGGCTGCCGCCGCCTCGGGAAGGCCCGGAACCGAGTTCTCAAAGATGTAGGCGTAATACTCATCGACGCTCATGCGTCTGCCGGGATCCACGGGGGACTCGTAAAACTTCCTGATCCCCATCGATCCATCAGGATCGATACGCCAGGAAAGCTCCATCCAGAACTCGTTCTCCTCCCACACCTCGCCCGGGTTTACCTCCCGGGTATCGATGACCTCCTTACCCTCGGCAAGCGCCTTGGCACGCATTACCGGCTGGCGGAACGAGATCCACTGGCCGTCGTACTGCTCATAGGACATAAGGTCGTGGCGTTCGGATGAGTGGCCCATCGGCAGCACGTAATCGGCGAAGTAGGCCGTCTCGTTCCAGGTTGGGGTGAGCGAGACGTAGCATCCGACCATGGCCTGGTTACGCAGGACCTCCACCCAACTCATGCCGTCCGGATTGGTCCAAACCGGGTTGTAGACCCGCGTGAAATAGACATCGAGCTTGCCCCGCCCATCCTTGAGCAGGTGGGGCAAGAGGAAGGAAAGCTCGTTCATCGCCAACGGGTACTCGATCGGCCAGGACAGCTCGTTCCACTTGGTCGGGTGTGGTGGCATGTGCATTGGCCTCGGAACCCACTTGTTCCAGGCGTTGGGGAATGTCCCGCCCGGCGTGGCGATCGCCCCGAGCAGCGCATTGAGCAGTAGCAGCGTTCGCGAAACCTGCCAACCCCCCAGGTTGCCCGCGCTGGCGGAGCGCCAGGTGTGGGCCGCCAGGGCTGTGCCCGCGCCCGCGACGACCTCGGCAACTTCGGCAAGGACCCAAGCGTCCACCCCGGACTCGGCCGACGCGTAGTCGAAGGTGAACTCCGCGTACAGGTCGCGGAGCACCTCCTCGAAGGCTTCGAAGGTGGGATCGGCCACTCCCCGAGCCTCACGCATGTACTGTTCCCAGTTCCACCACCGCCTTATGAACTCCCGGTTGTAACGGCCGGTGGCGATGATGTGGTTTGCGATCGCGAGGTTGATGGCCGCCTCGCTGCCCGGTTGAGGAGAAAGCCAGTAGTCGGCATGCGTGGCGGTGTTGGAGAGCCGGGTATCCATCACGATGAGTTTGGCGCCCTTGGCCCGGGCCTCGGTGATGCGCTGCGCGTGTGGGTTGAAGTAGTGTCCCGTCTCCAAGTGCGCCGAGATCAGCACTATCACCTTTGCGTTTGCGTAGTCGGCGCTGGGGCGGTCGATTCCCGCCCAGTAGTGCCAGCCGGCGCGCCCACCCGAGGAGCAGACGTTGGTGTGCGAATTATGCCCGTCAACACCCCAGGAGGCGAGAACCCGCTCAGTGAAGCCGTCTTCGCCCGGACGCCCGATGTGGCACATGACCTCGTCGGTGCGACCTTCCTGGATGGCCGTGCGTATACGTGCGGCAAGATCGTCCAGCGCCTCGTCCCAGCTCACCCTGACCCACTTGCCGCTTCCGCGCTCCCCCACCCGCTTGAGCGGGTAGAGGATGCGATCAGGGTCCTGAATCTGGTTCAAGGTCGCCGGCCCCTTGGCGCAGTTGCGTCCGCGCGAGCCGGGATGGATCGGGTTGCCCTCGAACTTACGCACCGCTCCGGTCTCGTTGTCCACGTAGGCAAGAAGGCCGCACGCGGACTCACAGTTGAAGCAGGTGGTGGGGATGAGCGTGTAGCTACGTTTGCGCCTTTCGGGCCACGCCTTTGAGTCAAGCTCCTCCCAGTCGTCCCATCGCTCGATGGGCGGGAAAGCCATTAATGCCCCCTTAGAAGGGCCCTGATAGAAGGTCTCCCCGCGCGATTCGGCCTCGGCGCGCAGTTTCAGAAGCCTGCGGCCCAGCCCCTCGTCGGATTTCTTCAGCATGCCGTCCTCCTGGCTTTGACTACACTCAGGCGAGCGGAACGAGTTGGGCGGAGCGGACGTAGCTGTGCTCGTAGGCGATCATCCCCACGTAGCAGAGCGCGACGCCGATATCCGGTTGAAGAAGCACTGCCAATCCGGCCAGTACTCCCATGTTCCCGAGCCAGAACCAGCCCGACATGGAACCCCTGGTCATCTCCCAGTGCGCGAGTTTGGCGTTCGCGCTCGGATGCCCAGTAAAGACCTCCGCCGAGACGAGAAGCGAGTGCAGCAGCACCAGCCCGACAAAGAGGGGGACAGCCGCATGAGAGGCACTCCCGGCGAGGCCGCCCTTGTCGAGCACCGCGAACCCCGCGCCCAGCATTGCGGCCTGCACCAGCAGCTGTGGGAGCAGTAGCGGGCTCTGCCAGAGGTCCCTACCCCTCGACTCGGAGAAGAGGAACGCGGTATATCCGGCGGTTGCCGCGCCGAGCAGGACCGAGGCGATTCCCACGATCCTGAGTGCGCCCTGGTTGCCCAGATATCCCAAGACCAGGGCCAGGGCGAGCGCCGCGCCGTACCCCGTAAGAACGAAGCCGCCCTTGACGAGCCAACTCCGCGGCTGAGGCCGGATCAGGATAAGCAGGAAGCGCTCCGGGTGCTTTAGGTCCGCGACCAGGAGTACCCCGGTTACGATCAGCGCCAGAAGCGAGATGGCCGGTGCAACGTAGCGCACCAGGTTCCCGGAGAGGGGTTGACCCGCGAGCAGCGTCATGACCAGCACCACCGGATACACCCCGGCGGCAATGCCCTTGGTCCAGGTGTAGAGGCTCACCTTCCAACTCCAGGGCACGGCGTGTGTCATGTCGTAGGAGACCACCGCCCTCGCGGAGGAGTTGACGTGCGCACCTACCGGTGCGCCTGAGTTCGTCACCTTGTGGTTCTCGATCTTCTCGGACCACATGAAGGTCGATCCAGCCGGCCTCCTGGCGGCCAGGGGATCGAGCGTGGACTTGTGTGCGCCCTTGTAGAAGACACCGGGCGCGGTGCCTTTTTCCGGCTTGCGCACCGAGACGGCCTCACGGTTGATAACCCGCGAAACCTTGGAGGTGGGATCATTGAGGTCGCCAACGAAGATCGCCTCGGTCGGGCAAACCACCACACAGGCGGGTTCGAGGCCAACGTCAAGCCGGTGCGCACAGAAGTTGCACTTCTCGGCGGAGTGGTCCTCCGGATTGATGAATATAGCGTCGTAAGGACAAGCCGCCATGCACGCCTTGCAGCCCACGCAGATCTTCTTGTCGAAGTCGACGATCCCGTCGGGGCGTTGGTACATCGCTCCGGTGGGACATGCGGCCACGCACGGGGGGTTGTCACACTGGTTGCACCTGGTCACCTGGAAGTTTCGCCGCACGTAGGGGAAAGTTCCGACGTCGACGGACTTCACGTAGGTGCGCGTAACGCCCAGGGGCACCTCGTTTTCGCTCTTGCAAGCGGTGGTACACGCATGACAGCCGATGCAGCGGCTCTGGTCCAAGACCTTTACCCAGCGTTCCCCTTCGCGCCGCCGCAGCGCGACCGGATGTCCCCCGTCAGGGCGGGTCGCCGGCCGCGTCCCTGGACGCGCCTGCTGCTGGCTCATGCAAAACCCCCCATGCGACAATGAATTTCTATATGCTCTCTTTATTTGACCGGAACGTCCAATAAAACATCTCTATATTCGACATAATGCACCTAAAAATTCTTCAGAGTCCCGCCTCAAGCTGGGCAAGCGCGCGCCCTTCGCCGGCTTGCTAGATTCGGCCGGATGGGCTCCGAGAGCGAGCAAGAGAGAGGCGGCTCCGGCCCGGTGTTCGACGCCGAGCCGAAAACAGCCGACGCACGGTTCTCGGCACTGTTGGAGGCACTGGCCATCGAGGCGGGAGGCGAGCCCGCTACGGCGGCGCTGCTGATCGGCGGCTTCTCGCCGGCGTGGGAGCCGGAGGGCCCCCAAAACGACAGCGGATCCCAACTCCTTTACGGCCCGCCCAACTCCGGCCAAACCGAGGCATTGGTGAAAAGGGCGCAGGCGTTGCGCGCGGAGGGAATGCGCCTGATGGTGGTGACATCCGGTTTGCCAGCCAGCCGCAGCCTTGCGACAACGCTGTCGATTACAGCTCCTGGCCTGGTTGTCGCCGAGCTCGCCAGGCTGCGTTCACGCAAGGCGGGCCCGGTCATGAGCGCGCGCTCCGACCTGGTTATTGCCACGCCGGAGAACCTCCACCGCGACATCCTGCCGGACCGGTATCGTTTTGGCGCGCTGCTCGAGTCCTTGGCCGAGGTATGGGTTTGGGACCTGACCTCCATGCGGGGCCTCCTCGGCTCCCACCTGCACCACATCATCGCCCGCCTTGAGCACGCTATACGCGCCGACTTCGGTCGCGAGATCGCGTTCGCGGCCACCGGAAGTGAGCTGGGCGAGCCCGAACGCTTCTTCGAGACCCTCTTGCGCCGCCCGGCGCACAGGATCCGTTTGACCAGGGCCCAGTCAACCGAAGTGCTGGTGGCGATGGTCGACCCGGCAAGAATGGCCGAGTCCAAGGCTCCGGCAACTATCGCCTCGGCGGTGGCCGCCACCGCGGCCCGGCTGGGTGAGAGGGTGCTGGTGCTAACGCAGTCGAGGCTGCAGGCCGAGCTGATCGCCGGCTACACGATCGATCGCGCTCCCGAAGAACTCGCGGGGCGCGTGATCTCCTATCGGGGTGGATACCTGGAGGAGACCAGGGCCGAGCTGGAGCAACTGATAGAACGCCAGGACGTTGCGGTGGCGGTTGCCACCTCCGCCCTACCCGAGGGGATCGGCGACTTCGACGTCTTGGTGGAGGTCGGCTTTCCCGGCGTCCTGAGCCGCTTCAGGCGAGACCTCGCACGCCTCGGGGGAGGACTGGGGCTGGGAATCTTCATAGCCGAGAGCGACCTGCTCGACTCCTGGATGACCGCGCATGCCCAGGAGCTGGGGGTGCGCCCCAACGAGCAGGCTGCGATCAACCCGTGGAACCAGGAGGTGCTGCTCTACCAACTGACATGCGCGTCCGCGGAATCCAGCGTCGACCCTGGCGCGTGGTCCGGCGGCGACGCCACGATGACGGCGCTCATCGAGTCGGCCTTCCGGGTGCTGCAAGAGCGGCGCCAGGTGGCCGCAACTCCCGATGGCTACGTCTTCACCGGCGCCACCCAGCCCCAGCGCAACCGCAGCCTCCGAGGGAAGCAGCATCGCCGCTACCTCTTGGTCACCGGCGGCGGCGAGGTGTTGGAGGAACTGGACGAGGAGCGGATCGCCTCGAGTGCCTACCTCGGCGCCGTCTATCGCCATCGCGGAGGGCGGTACCTCGTGACCGCCATCGACGAGCACACCGGAACCGTGATGGTGGATGAGCTGGATGAGCCGGTGCACACCAAGGTGGTCACGGAATCGCACTACCGCTTCTACGAAGCGCGCAAACTGGGCGTTTCACGCGCCGGTGTGCAGACCGGGACTTCCAGACTTGCGGTGCTCGAAATGCACGTCGGACACGAGGTAATCGGGGATGACGGCGCTCTTCGCGGAGTGGTCGAGTCGCACCTTCCGCCGCGACGCCTGGACACCGACGCCCTCTTCATAGTCTTCGGCGGAGAGCTGGAGGCCGCCATGGACGGCGAAAGGCTGCCCGGTGCCCTGCACGCGCTCGAGCACACCGCAATCGGGGTCCTGGGACTGGTGGCAATCTGCGACCGGTGGGACGTAGGTGGGGTTTCGAGCCCGGCAGTGCAGGAGATGATGCCAGGTATGGGTATCTCGGTGGCCGAACCGCAGGGGTTGGTCGCGATTTACGATGGCGCCCAGGGCGGAAGCGGCATAGCCGACCTGGCCTACGATCGGCTCGCCGACCTGGCGCGCGCCACTCTTTCGGTGCTGGAGACCTGCCCCTGTGAAAGAGGCTGCCCTTCCTGCATCGTCAGTCCCAAATGCGGGAACAACAACGAGCCGCTCTCGAAGGCGGGCGCAACCGAGCTAGCCAGAGCGCTGGTAGCCGGACTCGGCCCATCCGGGCCCTAGCTCGCCTAGTTAGGATGGAAGCGTGAACGCCGCCTTCTTCGACCTCGACAAGACGGTAATTGCGAAGGCATCCATGCTTGCCTTCGGACGCACCTTCTACAAGGAGGGGCTGCTCTCGAAACGCAGCATCCTGCGCTCGGCCTATGCGCAGCTGGTCTTCAAGTACACGGGTGCGAACGAGAAGCAGCTCAACAAATTGCGCGAGACGGTGCTTTCCCTCACCAAGGGGTGGGAGCGCTCGCTGGTCTCGGCAATCGTCGCCGAGACCATGACCGAGATCGTCGAGCCGCTCATCTTCAAGGAGGCACTCGACCGCATCGCCGAGCACAAGGCCAAGGGTGATCTGGTCTATATCGTCTCCGCCTCCCCGGAGGAGATCGTCGCCCCGCTGGGTGAGAGGCTGGGCGTCGACGGGGTCATAGCCACGGTCTCGAAGGTGGATGCGAACGGTCGCTACACCGGGGAGATGGAGTTTTACGCCTATGGCCCCTACAAGGCTGAGGCTATGGCATCGATTGCCCATCGCTACGGCTTCTCGCTCGAGGACGCCTACGCCTACTCGGACTCCTACACCGACCTGCCCATGCTGGAGGCGGTCGGACATCCGATCGCAGTGAATCCCGACCGCGTACTGGCAAAGATCGCCAAGGAGCGCAACTGGCCGGTGGAGTCATTCTCCAATCCGGTGCGAGTCCGTGAGGGGGAGATCCGCTCGTCGGCCCCGATTGGCCTGATAGTCCTCAGCGCGGGCATTGTCTCCGTCTCCGCCGCCAGCGTCTACCTTCTGGTCAGAGTGAGGCACCTCTCGGAGCAATTGCGTGCCGCCCTGATGCTTCCGATCCAGGATTAGGCGGCGGGTCACGCCGTTAAAGCCGAAGGCGCTCCCCTGCGGCAAACCCGCCGAGAAGCGCCCGTTCGAAGCGGCCAGTCACTGGATCAGGCAGACGCCTTGAGCTTCTTGGCAGCCAAAGCGCCCAGCGCGACCAAAACCAAGAGAAAGAACACTTTCTTCATTGCAACCTCACTGTACCGAGAGAAAGGCTGCCCGGTAGGCAGCCGCATAACCGGTGCGCCCAGGCAGGTTAGAGCCTAGGGCGTACCTGGGCCTTTGACGCCGCAAGGCGACCCATGTCTCGTTATCGCAGCTCACTGACCCTCCGTCACGGCCCCAATGGCTGCAACGACAGCGCGGTAGCGCCTGGCTCGGATAACTTCTATGCCACAGCCGACCAAGATCCGCAAAGGAAAGCATCATGGCCAACCTGCCGTTCGACACCCGGTTCGACCAGGAGACCTCGGTAACGCGAATAAGAGATGACGCCTTTGCCGGCATCATCGTCCCCGGCTGGTCCACCGGCCGCGGCCCCAACGGTGGCTACATCGCCGCTTGCATACTGCGGTCGCTGACCGACCGGGTGGGAGACCCGTTCCGGCGCGTTCGCTCGTTCACCGTCCACTATCTGGCTCCACCGGCGACGAAGCCTTTCCAAGTGCTGACCACGGTGGAGAAGACCGGACGCTCGGCCACCTTCATCAGCGGGCGCATGTTCCAGGACGACAGGCTCGTCGCCAAGGCAATGGCCGCCTTCATCACCCCGCAGCCGGGCCCGGACTTCCAGGACGTGGAGGCGCCCAGGGTGGCGCCTCCGGAGGAATGCCCACCCCTCGGCGATAACGTGGAGCCTCTCGTAGAGATGAGAAGTCAGTTCAAGGCGAGGTTCGCGACCGGTTACCCGCCCTTCTCCGAAAGTCCGGCCGCGGAAACCGGAGGATGGATGCGGCTGGCGGAGGACAGGCCCACCGATTCGCTCGCCCTGGTCGTCTATACGGATGGCTGGCTTCCGGCGGTCTATTCGAAGCTCCCCGGCCGCTACGCCACTCCAACGGTGGACCTGAGCGTGCACTTTCGGGCAACCGATGATCCGCTCCCGATCGCCGACGACGCTTACTGCCTCGTCCGCTTCCGAACCCGGATGGCAAGTGGGGGATTCATCGAGGAGGACGGCGAGGTTTTTACCGCAGACGGAAGAATGGTGGCGCAATCCCGCCAGCTGGCGATCCTGGCTCCGATGGGCTGACGGAAGCTAGAGAGCGAGCAGGTCGCGTGCGCCGGTATCGGAAGAAGGATGGCGCAGCTTGGACATGGCGCGCGCTTCGATCTGGCGAATGCGCTCACGGGTGAGGTTGAAGTGCTCGCCTACTTCCTCCAGCGTGCGCGGCTCGCCTCGATCAAGGCCAAAGCGCAGTTTGAGGATCTCGCGCTCGCGATCGTCGAGCGGTGCGAGCAGACGCGCAATTTCAACCGGAAGCAGAGAGGTGGCGGCCATCTCGAACGGCGACTCGGCCGCCCGGTCCTCGACCACATCCCCCAGTTCGGCGTCGCCGTCCTCACGTAGTGGCTCGGAGAGAGAAAGGGGCTCGGAGCGAAATTTGAGCGCCTCCAGCAGCTTGGACTCTTCGATCTCGACCTCTTGGGCGAGCTGAGCCAGCGAGGGTGGACGGCCAAGGGTGATCTCCAAGCGGGCCTGCGCCTTCTGGACACGGGAGAGCGTATCGCCCGCGTGCACCGGCAGTCGGATGGTGCGCCCGGTATTGGCGATGCCGCGAGTAATCGCCTGGCGTATCCACCATGTCGCATAAGTGGAGAATTTGAACCCCTTGCGCCAGTCGAACTTCTCGACCGCGTGCATGAGTCCCAGGTTGCCCTCCTGGATCAGGTCGAGAAGCGGAAGGCCTGATGCCTGATATTTCTTGGCAATGGAGACCACCAGGCGCAGGTTCGACTGCACGAAGTACCGTTGGGCGGTCTTGCCCTGGCGGACGTCACGCAACAGCTCCTGGCGCCGCTGAGGAGTCATCTCCTTGGTCTTGGAAGAGAGTTCCTTCTGCGCCCGGGTGCCCCGCTCAATGTCCTTGGCCAGCTTGACTTCGTCGTCTTTGGTAAGGAGTGGATATTGGCCGATATCGGACAGGTACATCCTGACCAAGTCCTCTTCGTCCTTGTCAATCCGGTCCTTGGCCACGCGCAAAACCTCTCTTGACATCCACGACCATCGGGTCGGCCACGATCGGACGCACCCTCAGTCGTACGATTGAATCAATTGGCAATCGGCTGCCGGCCATTGTCGAAATTCCGCTTCCCGCCGTTGCCCGGCTGCGCGCCGAGCGTCAACAGTGGCGTATATGACAACCTTAGGCAGTGCTGCGCAGATTCCCTACTGCCCTTCACCGTGGACTCCCCCGCGGTCAAATCTTAGTGACAGGCTTGAGAAGCTCCCGACACTCGCTGATTGCGCCGCCCGCATCGCTCAGAAACGAGGCGAGGTTATGATCCTGATATCGCCGCGCCCTTGCCATCACCGTAGCGCGGATCTCCTCCATCGGACCGATGACCTGCTCCAAGAGAAAGCCGGCACGCTCAGCGATCGGGAGCCCGGCCGGAAGAGCGCCAACCGCGGCCGGTTCGAAAGCCAGCGGAGGCACCGTGGTCGGGAAGAGCTCTTCCGCGGCGAACGAGAGCTCGGCCAGTGAGCGCGCACAAACCGCCAAGGCGACACGTGCCTCCACCGCCTCGGCCGAGGCGTGGTCCACCCGTTCGAGCCCACTTGCTACATCCAGGGCCGCCAACAGCAGGCGCTTCAGCTGATCGGCCAGCCGCGCCGTCTCCACCAGCGAGATGGGTTCTAACGCCTCAGGGCCATCCATGAGCCCTGAGTCACGGCTCCTCAAGAAAGCCGACCTCCTCGGGATCGAAACCGTTGGTGATGGGCATACGCCGATCCTTGCCAAAGGACTTAGGGGTGATCCTGACGCCGGGAGCCACCTGGCGCCTCTTGTACTCGCTGCGATCGATCAGGCCCGCGACCCTGGCCACAAGCTTGGAGTCGAAGCCGGCGCGCACGAGCTCCATAGGGGTCATGTCCCGCTCCACCAGCGCCATCAAGATCGGATCCAGCTCCTCGTACGGCGGCAGGGAATCCACGTCGCGCTGGCCAGGGCGAAGCTCCGCCGAAGGCGGTTTGAGGAGCACCTCGGTTGGAACCACCTCCTTGCCCTCAAGGGTATTGATGCGCTCGCACAGGCGGTAGACGAGCAACTTGGGGATGTCCTTTATGAGGGCAAATCCACCAGCCGAATCCCCGTAGAGGGTGGAATAGCCAGTGGCCGTCTCAGACTTATTGCCCGTAGTGATGACCAGTGCGCCGGTCGCGTTCGAATAGGCCATGATGAGAACGCCGCGAATCCTGCTCTGCAGGTTTTCGTCGGTAAGACCCTCCGGCGCCGCACCGAGAACTTTGGCCAGCACGCCCGAGAAGGCGCTATGCATGGGCTCGATCTCGCCTGTGAGAAGCTCGATGCCCAGGTTGTCGGCCAGCTTCTGTGCGTCGGAGACCGAACCCTCCGAGCTGTAACGCGAGGGCATGGAGATGCAGGTCACCCGGTCGGGTCCTATGGCAGCCACCGCTAAGGCGGCGCAGAGGCTGGAGTCGATACCCCCGGAAAGGGCGATGACCACGCGCGCGAAGCTGTTCTTCTCCACGTAGTCACCTAGGCCGAGTTTCAGTGCGCCGAGTATCTCGTCCAAGTAGAAGTCGCTGAGGTCGGAAACCCAGTTCTTGTCGAAGCTCGGGCTCGGCTCGAAGAGGAATGGGGGATGGTCGCTTGAATGGAAGGCGACGTGGGAGGAGCCGACCGGGAGGGAGGGGGCGATCGGCACCGTGTCCAAGACCTCGTCTGCGACCAGGCCACGCGGATCGAGCTGATACTTACGGCCGGCCGCGCCGAGCGGGACTCGGACCGTCTCGATCAGCTCCTCGAATTGCGGGAGGCTGTACTTGAGGGTGCCATAGCTGTCATAGACCAGCGAGCCGCCGTCGAAGACCAGCTCGTCCTGGCCGCCGACCATATTTACATAAACGATGGGGGTCGACATGTCGCTGGCTCGGGTGGAGAGCATGGCGGACCGCTGCCAACGCCGACCCAGGAAATAGGGCGAGGCGTTTATGTTCAGGATCACGTCGGCACCGCCGCGCACCTGGTCGAGGGCCGGCCCGGTCGGACTCCAGATGTCTTCGCAGATCGACACGCCGAGTTTCACCCCGCCAACGTCGAAGAGCTTATGCTCGCCGGAGCCGGGAACGAAATAGCGCTGCTCGTCGAAGACCGCGTAGTTCGGGAGCAGCCTCTTGTGATAAACCGCCTGGACCACGCCGCCGTGGACAAATGCCGCCGCGTTGTGCAGCCTTCTGAGCTGCTCGGGAAAGCCCACCAGGAGGACCAGCTCGGGAAGCTCCGCGGCAATCTGTTCGAGATAGTAGCCGCATGCACGGATGAACGCCGGCTTGAGCAGCAGGTCTTCCGGGGGATAGCCGGTCAGAGCCAGTTCAGGAAAGGTGATGATGTCCGCCCCCTGCCGCGCCGCGACACGGGCCGACTCGACGATCTTGGCGGCGTTCCCCTCCAGGTCTCCGACCTTGAGGTTTATCTGGCATATCCCAACATTCAGCGATACTGCTTCGTCGATCACGGCTCGATCACCTCTCGAATGCTAGCTCCGACCCCAGGGGCGGCGCCATAGTAGGCACAGCTTGGAGGCGCAAAGAAAAGTGGGGCGGCCACCTTTCGGCAGCCGCCCCACTAATAGGACATGGATGGCCGGAGCTACATGTCGTAGTACATCATGAACTCCCACGGATGCGGACGCAGGCGAATCTGATCCGCTTCCTGGTAGAGCTTGTAGTCGATCCAGGTGTCGATCAGGTCCTGGTTGAACACATCGCCCTGCAGCAGGTAGTCGTGGTCGTCCGCCAGGGCCTGCAGCGCGCCCTCCAGGGAGGACGGCACCTGCGGCACCTGCTTGGCAGCCGCGCCCTTCAATTCGAAGAGGTCGTAATCGGCGGGAGCGGCCGGCTCGATTTGGTTCTTGATCCCGTCCAGCCCGGCCATCAGCATCGCGGCGAAGGCAAGATAGGGATTGGCCATCGGATCCGGACAGCGGAACTCAATGCGCTTCGCCTTCGGGCTCGGGGAGTAGGTCGGAATCCGGCAGGCCGCGGATCGATTCCTCTGGCTGTAGACCAGGTTGACCGGAGCCTCATAGCCAGGGACTAGACGCTTGTAGGAGTTGGTGGTGGGGGCGCCAAAAGCGAGGATCGACGAGCCGTGCTTGAGGAGTCCGCCAATGTACCAGCGGGCAAGATCGGACAGCTGGGCGTACTTGCCATTGGCATCGAAGAAGAGCGGCTGGCCATCCATCCAGAGGGACTGATGCGTGTGCATCCCCGAGCCGTTGTCCTGGAAGAGCGGCTTGGGCATGAACGTTGCCGTATAGCCATTCTTGTAAGCCACACTCTTCACGATGTACTTGTAAAGCATGACCTTGTCCGCCATGCGCAGCATCGTGTCGAAACGCATATCGATCTCGGCCTGGCCCGCGGTGGCCACCTCATGGTGCTGCACCTCGATGTCGATGCCCATCTGCTCCATCACCAGCACCATTTCGGAGCGGAGGTCCTGGAACTTGTCCGAGGGAGGAACGGGGAAGTAGCCCTCCTTATAACGCAGCTTGTAGCCCAGGTTGGGGCCCTCGTCGCGATCGGAGTTCCAGATGCCCTCGACAGAGTCGACCGAGTAGGAGGCCGAATGGGTGTCCTGATGAAACTTCACATCGTCGAAGATGAAGAATTCCGCCTCCGGCCCAAAATACGCGGTGTCGGCAATGCCGGTCGACACCAGGTGGTCCTCGGCTTTCTTGGCGATGAATCGGGGGTCCCGGTCGTAGTGCTCGAGGGTCAGCGGATCGTGGATGAAGCAGTTGAGGTTCAGCGTCTTGTGCTGGCGAAACGGGTCGATCACCGCAGTGGCGGGATCCGGCAACAGGATCATGTCCGACTCGTTAATCGCCTTGAAGCCACGGATCGACGAGCCGTCGAAGCCGAAGCCCTCGGCAAAGGAGTCCTCCGTCAACTGCCTGATAGGCACCGAAAAGTGCTGCATAACACCCGGGAGGTCGCAGAACCGGAGGTCGACGATCTCGACCCCCTCGTCCTTGGCCATCCGGATCACACCGGCAGGAGTATTCTCCGTCATTCGTGCTCCTTCGTAGCTAAAAGCCTCGGCGGGCTGGCGCGGGCTGCACTGGTCGCACCACTTCCAAACCGTCAAACAGGCTAGGGTCGGCCGCAGGTACGCAAAGAGGGTAGTGTGAACACTTCATTAACTGGGGCGAGACAACGGGGAGGGGTCACTTATTCGCACCGACCGCCGCTAGTGATATATGTGTGCCAACACGACCGAACACCCGCGCCAAGATCGAATACGTCCTCAGGACCGCAGAGGAGCGCAAGGTCGCCTTCATCCAGCTCTGGTTCGCCGATGTGCTCGGCACGCCCAAAAGCCTGCAGATAACGCCGGCCGAGCTCGAGAACGCCTTAACCGAGGGGATGACCTTTGACGGGTCGGCAATCGACGGTTTTTCGCGAGTCCAGGAGAGCGACGTGATCGCGGTGCCGGATCCAACCACCTTCTCGCTGCTTCCGACGGACACATCGATGGCGCGCATCTTCTGCGACATAACCAATCTCGACGGCAGCCCCTTTGCCGGGTGTCCTCGAAACACGCTTCGCCACGCGCTTGACCGGGCCCACGAGCTGGGCTATTCGTTCTTCGCAGCGCCGGAGCTGGAATACTTCTATTTCACCAAGTCCGAGCCGGGTACCGTGCCCACCCCGCTCGATTCGGGCTCATATTTCGAGCTAACCGTCTCCGACCTGGCCACCCAGCTCCGCAAGCGAACGGTGCTGGCTCTCGAGGACATGGGCATTCCGGTCGAATATTCCCAGCATGAGGACGCCCCCGGACAGCATGAGATCGATCTGCGCTACACCGATGCCCTGACCATGGCCGACAACGTGATGACCACCAGGCTGATCACCAAGGAGATCGCCTCCGCCAGCGGGGTCATGGCGACCTTCATGCCCAAGCCCATAGCCGGGGTGCAGGGATCGGGGATGCACACGCACTTCTCGCTCTTCCGCGGGAACCAGAACGCCTTCTACGACGAGAAGGCGGAGTGGGGCCTCTCTGAGGTGGCACGACATTTCATTGCCGGCATTCTCAGGAACGCCGCGGCGATCTCGGCGGTCACCAACCAGTGGGTCAACTCCTACAAGCGGCTGGTCCCCGGCTATGAAGCGCCGGTCTACGTGTCATGGGCGCAGAACAACCGCTCCGCCCTGGTCCGGGTACCCAATCCACGCCACACCAAGCCCCAGTCGACTCGCATCGAGTACCGCGCCATCGATCCGGCGGCCAATCCGTATCTCGCCTTCGCGGTGGTTCTCGGCGCCGGCCTCGACGGAATCGAAAACGGCTATGAGCTGCCAGCGCAAGTTTCGGAGAACCTCTTCGCGCTGACCCCTGAGGAGGTTGCCCGCCGCGGCATAAGCTCGCTGCCGGGCAACCTCGAAGAGGCGGTGCGCGAGATGGAAAAATCGGAGCTGATGCGCGACATTCTCGGAGAGCACGTCTTCGAGTGGTTCGTGCGCAACAAGCGTGACGAGTGGAACGGCTACAAGGTGCAGGTCTCGCAGTTCGAGCTCGACCGATATCTGGGGCACCTATAAATGGAGCCACTGATCCTCTATCCTGAGGAGCCGCCGTTCCACGTGGTCAAAGCCCTTCAGGACGGAGGTTATCCCTTTGTAGCGGTCAAGAACGTGGCGCAGGCCTCCAAGGACGAAACCGAGGAGGGGTGGTCGGGAGCGATCGTGTGCGCGGACTCGAGCCTCGAGGACGCTTTTATCGCCTGCAGGCAACTGCGCTCCAAGGAGTTGAACGTCTCTCCAACTCTCCTGGTGGTGGACCGGCAAAGCCTCGCCAAGCTTGAACTCAGGGAAGACCTCTTCGACGACTTCGTTACGTTGCCGCTCGACGCACGCGAACTCGAGGTGCGGCTTCAGCGGCTCTTCTACCGAACCGGTCGCGGGTTGTCCAAAGAGGTCATCGCCTATGGCCCGCTCTCCATCAACCTGGAGACCTACCAGGCAAGCATCGGCGGCCGCTCCTTGGATCTGACCTATATGGAATATCAGCTGCTGACTTTTCTCGCCTCACATCCCGGTCGTGTCTTCAATCGGGAGACCCTGCTCTCCCGAGTCTGGGGCTACGAGTACTACGGCGGCGCTCGCACGGTGGACGTCCACATCCGGCGCCTGAGAGCAAAGCTCGGCGACCAGCACGAATCTCTCATCGAAACCGTGCGAAGCGTCGGATATCGCTTTGGCCGCAACCCACGCCACTGACCACGCCGGGGAAAGACCCTGATTTGCGCACTGGATTGTGTTGATGAAGTGGGTCTGACGGCTTATCGTCCCGGCCAAGCTCCTCTGCTACAGGTTAAAACGGGAAAGGCGACCCATGTCGGGCCGCCCTTCGAGCTGACTCACCTTGTATACCCGGCACCTCTCCTAGGAGAAGGAAGAGCCGCACCCGCAGGTGCGAGTGGCGTTGGGATTGGAGATATGGAATCCGGCGCCCTGCAGGCCATCGCGGTAATCGAGCGTGGAACCCTTGATGTGGGCCAGCGAGCTGGCATCCACTACCACCTTGAAAAGGCCCTTCTCACTCTCCACTTCGCTGACGATGTCGTCGTCGGCGATCTCGGAGTCGAAGAACATGTCATAGGAGAAACCGGAGCATCCACCAGGCTTGACGGCTACGCGGAGAAAGAGGGCCTCTGTCCCCCCCTCCTCGGCCAGCAGCTCGACAACCTTGGAGGCCGCCGACGGCGTGACGATGATAGAGGTCGGCTTCTTCCCAATCTTGATAGCGGTACCAACTGACAACTTTTACCCACCTTGGCCTAAAACAACATGGATCTTCGAATAAAGACGATATCCGAAGAGCGGACCGTCGCGCTAGCGCATTGTCCGCCTCTGGCAAATAATTCTATACCGGTAGGAGAAATTCTGTCCTCGCGACAGAGCCCCGGTAGGCTGGAAGGTACACGAGGCCGCCGGATGACATCCCCGGCCCCGATTCTAAGCAGGGCACTTGCAACCGAGACGTCCAGTGACTGAGCCGGAAGAGGCGATAAGAGCCGCACTTTCCAACGTCGTCGATCCAGAGTTGGGCGTTGGGATCATAGAACTTGGCATGCTTCGTGATGTCAAGGTCTACCAGGGGCGCGCAATCGTTCAGCTTGCCCTCACCACCATCGCCTGCCCACTGCGCACGCGCATACAGGACGAGATACGCTCCAAGGTCACCTCGGCGCACCCCGGGCTGGAAGTTGAATTCGAGGTCGTGCAGATGGACGCGGCCCAGCGCGCCCGAGCCATGTCCATGGCCCGGGCCAAAGCCGCTGAAGCGGCGCCGACCACGTCGATACCGGCCGGGAGCCAGGTGATAGCGGTGGCGTCGGGCAAGGGCGGAGTGGGCAAGTCCACACTAACTGCCGCCCTCGGCGTCGCGCTGGCCAGGGCCGGCTACACAGTCGGACTGCTCGATGCGGACATTTGGGGGTTCTCCCTTCCGAAGCTTCTCGGCGTGGAGGCGCGCGCTGCGGCCAGCGGGACCACCGACAAGTGGCGGATCGATCCGGTTCGGATGAAGGTGGGTGAGGGTGAACTGCGCGTCGTCTCGATGGGTTTTCTCACCGAGGACAAGTCTTCGGCGATCATGTGGAGAGGACTGGTCCTGAACCGGGCCTTCCAACATTTCGTGGAAGATACGGACTGGTCCGATGTGGACTATCTACTGATCGACATGCCGCCCGGCACCGGGGACATTCAGATGGGACTGGCCCGCCTGCTCCCTCACGCCGGCGTCCTGGTGGTCACCACCCCACACGACAACGCCGGTGAGGTTGCCATGCGCATGGTCGACATGGCGCGCAAGGGCAGCCTGCCGGTGCTCGGCGTTGTGGAGAATATGGCTTACTTCGTCTGTGAGCATGGCGAGCGCCACTACATCTTTGGGCGGGGCTCCACCGAAGAGCTGTGCAGCCGCCTCTCGCTTCCGCTGCTTGCACGCATCCCGCTGGGAAGCGAGGAGGGCCGCACCAGCGCAACACTCCCACAGAGATTCGAAAGCGACAATCCCGGTGAGGACCTGGTTTCGATAAGCGAGCTAGCGCGGGAATTGGCCCAGCACGTGGCTCCCATCGCTGACATGTCCGGGTGTACCTCGCGCCTTGCCGCCCTGGAAAGGCGGATGCTCTCCGGTCGGCCCGGCCTCAGTTGATAGCAGGGCCACCTGGCCGGCCGGGCAGTGGCGACCCGGCCCGAAGGCCCTTGGTTGAGGCCTCGTCGTAGCCGTCCTCACCCGGCAGTAGCACGCGCATCTGCTCCTCGTCCATCACCAAGCGGGGAGTGATGGCCGGAAGGTCTTTGAAGGTCCTCGCATCGGTAAGGGCGGAGGCAACGTCCGCATAGCGGGAGAGGGCCTCAAGATTCTTAATCGTCGGCAGAATGAGGTCGAACTCTCCTGCGCGGTAGCGCTCGAGGGCCTCAGCGGGGGCGATCCAGACATTCGCCACCGTTTCACCGTTGTCGTGCAGGCCCACCTGGTGGTCCGGGGCAGCCGCGACAAAGAAGCGCGTGTCGTAACGCCGCGGCGCGCCCTCCGGAGTGATCCAATGGCTGAAGTAGACCACCCCTTCCGTCTCCAGGCGGAGCCCCTCGGCGCGAAGGATCGCCTCGAAGCTGGACTCTTTGGCGTTGAGAGCGCGCCTGTAGCCGTCGAAAAGCACTCGCTCTGCCAGGTCATCGAATGAAAGCGGCTTACCGCTGCGCGAGGCAAGCAGGATCCCGGCCTCCTCGAAGCACTCGCGGATAGCCGCCACCCAGAAGCTGCCACCCTTGGCGGGCAGTTCGAGTATCGCGGAGCACGAGTTGTCACTTCCACCGAAGAGTGAACCGTCCAAAGCAATGGCCTCGTCCCGGGGGTCCACTGCCCCGCCCGGAAAGACGTACGCGCCTCCCACGAAGTCAAGGGTGAGATTGCGGCGCAGCATGAAGACCTCGACTCCCGGGCCCTTGCAGTTGCGTAGCAGCATGACGGTCGCAGCCTGGCGTGGTTCCATGAAACCAAGCTACCCGATGCCAAAAGAACAAGCGGGCGGGCCAAAGAACCGGCTCAATCGAGAAGGAAGTCTCCCACGACCGCGGCGAACTCCTCCGCGGAGGTGAAGATCCAGCCGTGCGACCCAGGCAACTCCAAGGTGGAGGCGCCTAGCTGGCCGGCCAGGCTCACGAAGCTCTCCCGCGGGATGACCACGTCATCCCTAGTCCAGATGGCCAACGAACGAATTCCTGCCGATGCGATCTTGCCCAATTCGGGACGGAGATCGGCTCTCCTTGCGAGCATGGCGCACTGTAAGACGCGCCCGGGGTTGCGCCCCAGCTCTCCAAGGGATCCCGCGATTACGCGAGGAACGTTGCGCCCGCGCTCCCTGGTCTTGACCATGTCGGCAACGAAAGCTCCGGCCCAGTCCTGTAAAGGGCGCTGGGAGAGCCGAGAGGGTCGCCCAGCACGGTCGGTCCAAGTCGGATCCCCAATCGAGGAGACGAGCACCAGGCGCCGGATCTCCTCCGGATGGTGTGCAGCCAGGCATACCGAGAATCCACCGCCGAGCGAATGGCCAACCAGGTCGAAGCTCCGCCCCCGGAACACCGCAGAAGCGAAGGAGGCGAGCAGGCCCGCCGCGGTGCAGATGCCCCCGGAAAGGTCGAAGCGCGCACGGGACCCATAGATCTCCGGAATCACCACCCGAAAGCCTCGCGAAGCGAGGCAGGCAACGGAATGTGCGTAGGTGCGCGCAGGTAGCGACCAGCCGGGAACAAGGAGCACCTCCCGCCCCTCGCCGGCCTCGGCGTATCCGACCCGGGTTCCCTCCACCCCTATCGATGCGGCGCGAAGATTGAGCGCCGGCAACTCCAAGGCCATTCCATCCCCCCGCGAGGACCACCCCACCCGATTGGGCCAAATCCAGCCAAGCCTGAACTGCGGGCTGGATCATATGTTACCGCCGAGACCGCATGGCTCGCAGGCTGGGAAGGCCGGCCACTAGGTCCAAGGGCTGGGCAGCTTAGCGACACCGGCGAAGCGGGCTATCTTCTAATACAAGTGCGTCTGCGCCAGTGCAGGCGATCGCAGCGCGCCACAGTGGACAGCGCCCAAGGAGATCTACGCATGGCTCAGCAGGTGAAGAGGAACTCGTCCTCGCGGGGCAAGGGTCCGGCAAGCAAGGGGAAGGGCTCCCAGACCGGCCTCATTGTCGCCGCTATATCCCTGGTGGTGGTCGTGGCCGTCGTGGCCACACTTGTGCTGGTGAAACTCAACAGCTCAAGCTCCGGCTCCAACTCGAGCGGCACGAATCAGCTCGCGTCCCCCTCCCTGGTCGCCGCCGTGACCGGTGTGCCCAACAGTGCCCTCGCCTCGGCGACGGTGCCCGCCGGAAGCATCACGATGCCCTACAAGATCACGGGCGGGCCCACCTTCGAGAGCGCGGGCAAGCCGGTGGTCCTTTACATGGGAGCCGACTACTGCCCCTATTGCGCCGCCGAGCGGTGGCCGCTCATTATTGCGCTCTCCAAGTTCGGGACCTTCAAGAACCTCCACGTCACCTCTTCCTCCTCCAGCGACGTCTACCCCAACACCCAGACCTTCAGCTTCTACGGCTCCAGCTACTCGAGCCCCTACATCGACTTCCAGGGCGTCGAGATGACCGCCAACAAGCAGGTCAACGGCAACTACCCAACACTTATGACCCCGACTCCGCTGCAGCAGAAGTATTTCAACCAGTACGACAAGCCGCCGTACACATCGCTGGCGGCGGGAATTCCCTTTATCGATTTCGCGAACAAGTACATCGTCTCCGGGCCTTCGTACTCTCCCGGGCTGCTCGCCGGCCTTTCGCGCAACAGCATCGCAGGGAGCCTGACCATTCCAGGCACGGTTACCAACGGGGCCATCCTTCCCTCCGCCAACCTGATCATCGCCACCATCTGCAAGACCGACGGCAACAAGCCCGGCTCAGTATGCTCAATACCCCCGGTGAAGTCGATCGAGGCAAGCCTCAAGTAGCCGGGCATTCCTCCGGATAAGGACATGGCAGGGAAGCCGCCACTAATAGAAGCCATCGAGTCGGCGACTGTGCTCATCATTGCCGGCAAGGGCGGCGTGGGCAAGTCAACCATCAGCGCCGCAGCCGCCATTGCGGCCGCCGGCTTGGGCAGGCGAACCGCTTTGGTTGGCCTGGCGCATTCGCGGCCGGCCGCCGAGCTGATGCGAGCTCTGGGCGAGGATGCACCGGTGATGGCGGCCATCTCACCCAAACTCCGCATCTTCGAGCTACGCCCGGAAGAGATCCTCGTCGAGTATCTGGAGGACCACGGCATGGCCAGCCTGGGAAGGCGGCTGATCTCCACCGGGGTTGTGTCGGTGGTATCGACTGCTATCCCGGGAATCCGTGAGCTTCTGGTGCTGGCGAAGCTAAAGCAGATGGAGCGCTCCGGCGAGTTCGACAGCATCATCCTCGACGCGCCGGCCTCGGGCCACCTTCTGACCTTCTTGTCCAGCCCAAAGGGCCTCGCCGACATAGCCAACGTCGGCCTCCTCCGCTCCCAGTCGGATGACGTCCAGGCGCTGCTGGCGGATCCCTCAAGGTCCAAGCTGGTGCTGGTAACCCTGGCGGAGGAGACCCCGGTTTCGGAGACCTCCCAGACCTACTCCGAGGTCGAGTCACAAGGCGCCATCGCACTCGGGCCGGTGATCACTAACGCCCTGCAGGGATTGACCCCACTCAGCCCAGAGGCTCACAAGGCCCTCGAGAAGCTGGAGGAGAAGGACGACCGTGCAGATGCGTACCGCTTCGTAGCCTCCAAGGCCCGCCTCCAGGGGGAGAACCTGGCTGAATTACGCAGGCGGCTTCCTGGTTGCCGGATGGCCCGGGTGCCCTTCATCTTTGCGACCGGTCTGGGAGTCAACGAGCTCGCCGGACTGGCCGAGCACTTGCTCTCGGAGGCGTCCGATGACAATTGAAGTGCCTTCGGCGGTTCGGGCTAAGCCCTTGGAAGGACTAGGAGACCTGATCGGCAATTGCAAGGTGGTCCTTCTGGCCGGCCCCGGCGGCGTTGGCAAGACGTCTTCGGCGGCGGCCATCGCCGTGGGTGCGGCGCTCTCAGGAGTGCGAACCTGCGTAGTGACCATTGACCCGGCAAAACGGCTTGCAGACGCGCTAGGCATCGAGCACATTGGTAACGACCCGGTCGAGATCGAAGCGGTTGGCGCGGGAAAGCTGTGGGCTGTGATGCTGGATGCTGACGCCACCTTCGATGAGCTGGTTGTCCGCTATGCCAAGAGCGAGGAGCAGGCGGGCAGGATCCTCTCAAACCGCGTTTACCAAAACCTGACACGCAATCTCTCTGGCGTGCAGGAGTACATGGCGATGGAGAAGCTCTTCGAGCTCCACAACGACCCGCGCTTCGAGCTGCTGGTGGTCGATACTCCGCCCAGCGCCAACGCCCTCGACTTCCTCGACGCGCCTCGCCGGCTGATCAGCTTTCTCGACAATCGAGTCTTCAGGTTGATTATGAGGCCGGGGCCCGCCCTTCTCCGACCGGTCTCATTCGCGGCGCGAGCGGTACTGAAAACCATATCCCGGGTGGTCGGAGCCGAGGTGGTTGACGAGGCTGTCGCCTTCTTCCAGGACTTCGAGGGCATGGAGGACGGATTCCGCGAGCGCGCCCAAAGCGTGCAAGCCCTCCTGCACGAGGACGCCACCGCCTTCGTGATGGTCTCGGCACCTCGGGGCGACACCGTGTCGGAGGCTCTCTCGTTCGGGGAGAAGCTCTCCGGTTTCGGCTTTGGCATCGCCGGGATAATCTCCAACCGGCACACCCCGGCCTTCGCAACCGGAAGTAGAAGCACCTCGTTGGAGCAGGCCTTGGAGGCCAGGGACCGGGACGCGCTGGAGAACAACCTGGCTCGCATGGAGCTGCTGCGAAGTGCCGAGGACGCCGAGCTTTCGCGATTGCTTACAGAACTGGAACCACCCCGATTGGCGCGAGTTCCCCTGCTCGAAGGGGATATCGCATCAATCGAGGACCTGGCACAGATGGCGCGGTCGCTCCTCTAGCTGCTCAGTCCGCTTTGTGTGCGGCACCCGGGCGCCACTAAGATTGCCACGATGTCAAAGATCTACGTGGTGAGCGACGCCAGGCAAGTTTTGGAAGAGGTTGGCTCGGCTCTCGAATTCGTAAGCCAGAGTGTTAGCCGCTTCCCGAACTACAATGCGCTCTCGGATGCCTGCAAGCAGTCGGCTCCCGACCTGGTGGTGGCCGACATGCAAGTCGGACATATGGGCGGGATGGCGATCGCCATGGACCTGCATCTCGAGGAGTCTGGCGGGCGCCTGCCGCACATCCCGGTGATTCTTCTGCTCGACCGGCGGGCCGACGTCTTCCTCGCGCGCCGCTCGCAGGTGGAAGGGTTCCTGGTCAAGCCACTCGACTCATTCCGGATCGCTGACGCGGCCAAGGCGGTACTGTCGGGTGGCACCTATGAGGATCCGAGCTTCAAGCCCGTGAGCGTCCCGGTACCATAACTCCTCAAGCCCGGGCGACACGCGGTGGCGCAAGGGAAATAGAATGATGCAGTCACGGGAAGTAGCGCAGTTTGGCAGCGCGCAGCGTTCGGGACGCTGAGGCCGCGGGTTCAAATCCCGCCTTCCCGACCATCTGGACCAAGTTTGGGCGTTCCGGCCTTGGTGCCAATTGACTGCACGGGACGGATCAGCCGATCCGTCCCGTGCATTTCCTTTCTTAGCTCTCGGTGCATTCCGTACGAATGGCCATCGCGCAACTACCGGATGGGGTCGCGCGACTCACCGCTTCGCTAATGACCACACCCGGGCCAGGCACGCGCGCAATGCCCTGACGGCATAAGAAGCCGTACGAACAGGACGGAACCCGCGAGACGACCCACGATTGGCACATCGCCCATCGGAGATCCGCGCGGCCTTCGAATTACCTGGAGGGCCAAGCCGGTTCGGTTAGGACCAGAAGTCACGAATCTTGGTCGGCTCCGAAGCGTATTCGGTAACCTCGGCGATCTTCCCGCCCTCGACTCGGAAATCGTGCACCACGTGCGTGTCCAGCTTGCG
>JAJYNL010000041.1 GCA_021786375.1 Actinomycetes bacterium | reverse complement strand
AGGTTGCGGCGTCATTTTGTACCACCACCGCCGCGATCACAGCCCGAAGGCGCTCCCCTTGGGCCAATCGCGCCTCCCTCGAGAGTGCGGCTTCTCCCTTCAAGCCGACAACCTCGCACAGCCGCCGCCAGAAATGATCCTCGTGAGCCACTCCCAGGGCGATCGCATGGCCATCGGCGGTGGTGAAGACGCCGTACCCGGGTTCAGCAGCAAAGCCCGCCCCTCCGGTTCCATTCGCGACCGGAGATATGTGCGCGGTAAGCAACGAAACCAGACCATCGAACATTGAGACGTCGTGGTATCCGCCCTCGCCTCCCGTGGCCCGCCGGAGAAGGCCCAATAGCACAGCCTGAACTGCGAAAAGGCCGGCGGAAAGGTCGCCGATGGCCAGCGGTCCGGGAGGGCGCGGTCCTCCTCCGATGTCATAGTCGTGCAGCATGCCGGCCTCCGCCTGATAAGTAAGGTCGTGCCCGGGTCGATCGCGGTATGGACCGGTTTGCCCAAAACCGGAGATCGAGACGTAGACCAGGCCGGGATTCAGTTCTCTTAGGGTTTCGTAGTCGAGCCCGAGCCGGCTCATGGTCCCGGGCCGGAAGCCCTCGAGGACCACATCCGCCCGGGCGGTCAGGCGCAGGAACGCATCCCGCGCGGCTGGATCCTTGAGGTCCAGCGCCACCGACGCCTTGCCCCGGTTCAGTGCCGCATGAAAGCCTGGCTGAGAGCGGGCCGGGTCGCCGCCGGCAGGGTTCTCCACGACGATGATCTCAGCCCCCAAGTCAGCCAGAAGCAGCGTCGCATAGGGACCGGGGTACTGGTGGGCGAGACTGATCACCCTGACCCCTTCCAGCGCTCGCTCCACTCCCGTCAGACCCCCAGGCCCAGGCTCCGTGCTATGAGCATCTTCTGCACCTCGGAGGTGCCCTCGCCGATTGTCAGGATTCTGGCGTCCTGGTAGTGGCGCGCGGCCGCGCTCTCCTCTATGAAGCCGTACCCGCCTTCGATCTGGGTGGCAATGTAGGCCGCCTTGTTGGCCGCCTCGGACGCTATCAGCTTGGCAATTGCCGCCTCTCGCTCGATCGGCATCCCCTGGTCATACTTCCAGGCGCCGTCGTAGGTCATCACGCGCGCGGCAGAGGCGAACGAGGCGATCTCGGCGACCTGAAACGCCACGCCCTGATGCTCGCCAAGCGGCTTGCCGAAGGACTCACGGTCCTCCAAGAAGCGCAGCACGTCCGCCAGGCAGCCCCTGGCCAGGCCGGTGCTCATGGCGGCAATGGGTAGGCGTGCCCAGGTAAGGAAGCGCAGTGCCTCCCTGTATCCGCGCCCCTCGGTTCCAAGCAATGCGGTGGCAGGAAGGCGCACCTCGTCGAAGAACAAAGGGTGCGTGTCGGAGGACTTCCATCCCGTCTTCGGGTAGGCCTCCCCGACCGTCACCCCCGGGGCATCCAGTGGTACGAGGAAGGCCGAGACCGGGGGACGGCCACGTACCGGCTCACCAGTGGCCGCAAAGAGTATGACGTACTTCGAGAAAGGCGTACCGGAGTTGGTGATGAACTGCTTGGAACCATTGATCACCCAGTCGTCCCGGTCGCGCCGCGCATGAGTGCGAATATTCCCGGCATCCGAGCCTCCCGTGGGTTCGGTGAGCCCGAAGGAGATGAAAGTCGATCCCGCGCAGGCGGACGGCAGTATCTCGGCGAGCAGGTCATCCCGACCCTTGGCCAGATGTGCCAGCAACGCGACGCTTATCGCCTGGACGTGCACGGTGACCGCGAGCGAGGAGTCCACGAAGGCGACCTCTTCGGCGGCCAGGCAGAGCGAACGCAGATCCGCCTCTCCGCCACCGAAACGGGAGGGTGCCAAAAGGCCATAGGCACCAAGCCTGCCCACGGCGGTCAGCATCTCGGGATCGAGCCGCCGCTCGATGCTGCGCACCGCCGCTTCCGGTGCAACCACGTCGGCGCAGAAAGAGCGGACCGACTCCTGCCATGCAAGATGGTCGCTCGTCAAAGCCCAAGAAACGTCGTGGCCGTCGAGCACAAAGCTCGAAGCGCCGTTGGAATTGGCCGAACCGGTCATCCTTCATCTCCCCCAGTGAACTTCTCGCGTCCCGAACCAGTGTAGTTCCTAGCGATCACTTGATTTTCAACTCATAGCTAGACTACTGTATTCCTCGTTATCCAGGTGGAGGGGGATAGACGGTGCGCCGGCGAATCTCAGGGATGTACTTCGAAGACTTTCTCGTCGGGGAGGTGGTCTCGCATGCGGTGACCAGGACGGTCACAGAGACGGACAACGTCCTCTTCACCTGCCTGACGATGAACCCCCAGCCCATGCACCTCGATGTCGAGTTTGCCGCCGAGCACGAGTTCGGCAAGCCGCTCGTGAACAGCCTTTACACCCTCGGCCTGGTGGTCGGCATCGCGGTTCCCGAACTTACCCTCGGCACCACTATTGCAAATCTGGGCTTCGAGCGCGTCGACTTCCCGAACCCGGTCTTCGCCGGAGACACCATTTGGGTTGAGACCGAGGTCATATCGGCACGCGAATCCAAGTCGCGCCCCAACGCGGGCATCGTCGTCGTCGAGCACCGAGGGTACAACCAACGCGACGAGCTGATCTGCCAGTGCCGCCGCGCGGCGTTCATGCGCAAGCGGCCCGCAGAGGAGTGATCGGCCGGCGCTTCCGGTTCATGGCCAAGCGACCAAAAAAGGCGGGCCCGTGATTCCGACACGGCAGCCACAGCGTCCTCAGATTCGCTGGTCAGCCCGGGCCATTTCCACAAATGGACGCGACAGGGTCTCAGCGAACTGTGCCGCAATCTGCTCAACCGTCAAAGCGCCCCCCGGCCTGAACCACTCGGGCAGGTAGGCCAACGCCCCGAAAGCGATCTCCAGCTGCACCCGCGCGCTACCCAGCGGGCCGGTTCGCCTGCCTAACAGCTCGCGAACCACGAGTTCGAAGATGGCGGCGTGTTCCCGCCTCGAGGCAAGGATCTCCCCACGCAGCGTCTCGACCGGCACTTGGATCTTGAAGAAGAGCGGAACGAATTCCGGATAGTCCCGTAGCTCGATGTAAACCTGGTCCTCGATCAAATGCTTCAGCGTCTCGACCGGTTCGTCGCCGGCCGCGGTGATCTTCTGCAGGCGTTCGAGCACCTCGGAGGCAGACTGGCGGATGCAGCGGAGGAAGAGCTCCTCCTTTGAGGAGAAATAGTGATAGAGGGAGGGGCCACGCAGGTCCATCGCAGCGGCAATCTCTTCGAAGCCGGTCGCCTCGAAGCCCCGCTCGGCAAAAAGCCGCGCAGCCACGCGCTCCAGACTGGCGATCTTCTCTGCTCTCTTGCGATCCAGCCGCGTTTGAGCTCCCATGCCTCAGCTCCCCTTCAGCCGGGTGACATGTGCGCCCGCGGGCACTCCGAGATCTTCCATCGAACCAAGCGTATATGCTGAGCTACGAAGTCTCCAGCTTGGCAAGATACCGCTCACGTAGCTCCACGCGGCTCAGGGGCTCGCTGGAGCCACGAAGATCCCAGGCGATCTCGATGCCGGTGGGCCGCTTGAAGCTGGCCAATGCCTTCTCGCACATGGCACGAAGCTCGCTTTCGAGGCTCTGCGGGGCATCATCGCAAGGGATGACCACGGCGCAGACTCGCTCCCTCCATATCGGGTCAGGCGCGCCAAAGACGAATGCCGCCTCAACGCCTGAGTGACGGCCCAGAACCTGCTCCACCTCGGCCGGGTACACGTTGAGGCCCCCAGGCTTGATGAGGTCCTTGTCGCCGGTCCTCGCGACGAAGTAGAGCCGCTGGCCGCTCTCCGCCCGCAGAACGTCGCCGGTTTGCAACCACCCGCTGTTCAGACGGGTGGGGACATCGGGCCAGTAGCGGCTCACCACAAAGTCGCCCCTCACCCACGCCTCGCCTGCCTGCCCGTCAGGTACCGGCCGGCCGTCCTGGTCGCGCAAGGAGATGGCCGAAAGCGACAGTGCGACGCCCGAGAAATTCGCCTCCACCGATCCCGGAAGAGCCTCGCCCATCGCGACCAGTCCCGCCGTCTCGGTCTGGCCGTACATGCACCAGAATTTGACCCCGAGGGACAGGTAGCGCTCTATGACCGATGGCATCTCCAAGCCGGTCACGAAACGAAGCCGCTCCCCGAGGGGCACCCCTCGCTCCTCAGCTGCCAGGATGATCCTCTCGCCCATCGGCGCGAACTCCGCATAGAACGTGACCAGGCCGTCGCCGATCAGCTCGGCCGCAGCTCCGGCATCGAAGGCTCCCAGCAAGGTGTTCGCCGCGCCGTTACAGGATGCCACGAACATCAGGTAGGCACCAAAGGTGTGTGACAGCGGGAGGAAGACTCCGTGGGAATCCATGTTGGAGATCCCGGTCCGTTCAGCAGTCTGGGCCGCCTGGGCCACCAGGTTCCGGTGGGTTATCACCGCCCCGCGGGGCTTTCCCGCCACTGCGGCCGTGTAGAGAATCGCAACGGGATCGTCGGGATCGACGCCGGTGGGCTCCAACCTGCCCGACCCCGAGGCGACCAGGCGCTCGTAGTCGAGCGAACCTTGAGCCGCTCCCGAGCTCATCGAAACCATGATGGACGCCGAAGGGAACAGCTCTGAAAGCAGGGCGATGCGCTCCGGCGTATCCGCGAACAGAGCCTTGGGCTCCGCCTCCCCGAGGATGAAGCGCATCTCCTCCGTTGTCAGCCGGGCCTCCAGAGGGACAACGGCCGCACCTATTGCCGCCGCTGCCCAATAGAGCTCCCCGAAGCGATGGCAGTTGCCGCTCAGCACGGCCATGCGGTCCCCTCGCTTTACGCCGAGCCCCGTCAAGGAGGCCGCGAGGCCACCGACGCGACTCCCGAGCGCCGAGAAAGTGAAGGTCTCCCCCCGGCAGTGGAACGCCGGCCGCTCAGGCGAGATGGAGAGCACGCGCTGTAGCGCGTCGATAAGGTTGAACCCGATCTGCGTCGGCAACGTGCTTCCTTTCCGAGTTTACGGGATGGCGGAGATCCGGACCTCTCAATCCTCCGCCGTCGTGACCCTAACGAACTTCACAGTACCGATGCCGATCTCCTCGGGTTGGACGAACACGACGTCCACTGGAACCTGCAGCTCGCGCTCCAGATCGGCAGCGAGCAGATCACGCAGCCCTTCGCTCGGCTCCCCCTGGACCGTCGTGTTCACGCGTAGGCGCTCCTGGGGCTGGCTCATGCGCTTCACCAGCTGGTAGGCGGCGAACTCGGTGGCCGGATGGGCCCAAAGAACATTCTCTACGTCGTCGGAGAAGATGCGGCGGTCCTGTACGGCCACCGACCAGGCGTAGCGGCCGCGATAGTTGACCCTGGCGTGGGTGCTGCCGCATGGGCACGGGGAAAAGTCGGCCGTCACCACGTCCTCCATCCGGTAGCGGAGGAAAGGCGTGGCCTCGGCCCAAAGATTGCTCACCACCAGCTCGCCCTCCGCTCCCGGCTCAACAGGCTGCAAGGTGTCCGAGTCCACCACTTCGACCGCGAACTGATCTTCCAGGAAGTGCATGGCCGGCGCCGAATACTCACACTCGGATGCGGGAATGTACTGGTCGCCTGACGCCCCCATATTCCTGTATGGCACCCCCCAGGCGTCCTCGAGTATCCGTCTCCGGGCGTCGGTGCAGAGAAAGGCGGAGTAGACGAACTCGAGGTTTGGATGGATTTCCTTGGGTCGGATCCCCTTTTCGCGCAGGTACTTGACCTCCAGCTCCGGGTGATAGATGAACAGGGCGTTCAAATCCGCACCGGCAAGCAGCTCCAGATTGGTCTGGGCGACCGACCGGTTGTCGAACTCCAAGGTATAGACGGTCGCGCCCAGCTTCCTGGCGCCCCAGGCGGTCATCGAGTACCCATGCCAGGTCATGGCCGCTTCCAGCCAATTGTTGGTCCGGTGACCGGGTCGTAGGCCGACCCTCCAAAGCATTCTGGCGAAGTTGTCGGTGGCCTGGTCCCAATCCGCCTGGGTGACTCCGAAGATATTGGGCGCGCCCGACGTGCCGGTGCTTTTGTGGACCTTGACGAGGGAAGCGGTCGGAACGCAAAGCGTCCCGCAGAAGGGGTCCCCCGTTGCCGCCCGATACCGGCGCAGGTCGTCTTTACCCATGATCGGGAGCTTCGTGATGTCATCGATCGATTCGATGTCCGAGGGCTTAACACCCGCCGCGTCGTAGAACTCGCGGAAAAAGCCGCTGTTGCCGTAAACCCTCTCGACTTGCGCGACAAGCCGCTCGCTCTGCAGGTCACGCAAGCGGTCGCGGCTCATCGTCTCCACGTCGGCATTCCAATGCGCACGCTGCTCTGACGCCATGATTCCCCCCTCGATTGCAGCGTCCCTCAAAAGGAGTCGCTGAAACGTAATTCTAATTGCATGATGATTCTCTAGTCAAGAGTAGAATCCGGGTCTTTACCTAGCCCGCGGTGCGATTCGCCATAAATTACGGATGCCCGCCGTCGGTTCCTCGGATGCCTTCCTCACTCACCGACCGGGCAAGGATGGCGGCGGCCATCCGCACATGGACCTCGTCGACCATCTCCCCATCGAGACTTCCTGCTCCCCCGGCCGCCGCCTCGAGTACACGGCGGGCGTGAGCGATCTCATCTTCAGTCGGGCTGAAGATTTCGTTGGCAAGGCGAACCTGCAGCGGATGAAGGCAAAGCTTCCCACAGTACCCCATGTCGCGCCCTTCACCCGCGTCGAGGCGGAACTTCGCCTCGTCGTGCACTGCCACCACCGCCTGGTCGATGGCGGGAACGTCGTGCAGACGTGCGGCCAAGCGGACTTGGCTTCTCGCATAGAGGGCCTCGGTGCCCGCCGTGCTGCGCCTGCCCCCAAGGTCGGCGATATAGTCCTCCGCCCCGAAGTACACGCCGTCGACACCCCCCGCCAGGAGCTCGTAACAGTCATGCACCCCGCGAGCCGTCTCGATTCCTACCAGGACTAAGGCGTTGGCGCGCCCACTTTCCTCCAGCCTCCGGCGCACCAACTCCAACTGTTCGAGCCTCTCGAATTTGGGCAGGACCACTCCACGGAGCCCTGAGGCCGCCACTACCCCGATGTCGCCCTCGAACCAGGGGCTGGAGACTGGATTGACGCGTAGCAGCACCCGGGTCCGATCGGACTCGGGCAGTGCCGCCGTGGTTTGCGCCGCCACCAGCCGGGCCTCGCCTTTCGCGCCGGCGGCGACGGCGTCCTCCAGGTCGACCACCACGGCGTCCGCCGCCATGGCCACCGCCCCGTTGATCATCTTCGGTTTGCCACCGGGAACAAAGAGAAGGCTGCGGACGCACAGAGGTGCGGATTCGGCCATAAGTCAGCTCTCCTTTGCGTGGACGATCGGCTTGGAAGCCGTCGCGGAGTACGCGTCCGACTCTATCCTCGTTACGCGGGCACGCCGGGTCCAGGTGCCATGCAAACGCACCGGACCAACAGCACAAGTCACAGCGGGGAACGCTCGGCGCGCCGGGCCGTGGCCTGGCTGACGGCCGACGCCGAGGGGCGAGAAATCCAGGGCGTCAATAGGGCCGGCCGGCGCGGCGCCATTTGTCAATCTGAGGGGGTGGGAGTGGACCGAAACCTCTCGAGTGCCACCACGGCGCTATGCAAGAAGGTCGAGAAGCACGACGCGGCCTGTGGCTTCACGCTCCCGCGAGCGCTCCAGAACCTCGCTGCAGGTACGCATCTGCTCACCCAGCATGGCCGCCAGGAGGTCTGTTCTTCGCACCAAGCCGTGCGCCCTACGCCTCAGCGCCACCGGCATCGGATCCCCGATTGTGGGCGGCTGGAATTCGCCGGGCCACTGGGCTTCGCCGCGAATGGCCGCCTCCACCAGGTTCAAGTGTGCCTCGAAGGCATCGAGGGTCTCAGGCCACGCCATCGGCTGCGGCCTCTTGCTGGTCCAGGTTGCGATCCGCGCCCTTCCAAGCCTCCCCCAGGGGCACTAGCACCACCTCCGCCGCCCGGAGATGGCTCCTATCCTTATCCAGGTTGGCCATGATCAGGTGGTTGAGCGAATACCGGTAGAGTTCCTGCACCTGTGCCGCCCCGTCCCAAAGGTCAAGGCGTAGGGAGGTCATGAGCAGATGCACGATGTCCTGCGCGTGGCGGAGACTGTTGTGAATCGCGTACAGGTCGCCCTCGTCGAACGCCGAACCCGCGGTAACCAGGTCCGCGAGAAGGCGTTCGTAGAGCATGACCAGCTGCTTGCGAGGGGAACTCGAGAGTATTGACGCCTCGTTGTAGACGCTTCTAGCGCGTGCTGAATATGCCATCTTCGCCTCTTGCCTACGGGAGCTTGGAGATCTGACCGGCGAGCCACTGGCTCTGGTTCTGCAATCCCCCCAGCTGTGCCTCCATCTGGGAAAATAGTTGCTGCAGCAGGGTCTGCTCGGACTGGATCATTGGTGTATAGCTGTTGTACTGGTTCTTCAGGTTGGCCGCCTGGGTCTGCAACGACGAGATCGTGCTCGTCAGCGAGCCCGTGGCCGGAGCGGTGGCGTCATTGCCGACATTTGCCAGGCTTCCGGCTATCCCGGGCGTGTAGTTGAAGGTCCCGATATTGGTCGCGCTGGTAATGCCGGTAGCGGTCACATTGATTGCCAGGCCTGGAAGCGTCGAGCTAGCGGAGGGGATGGAGAGCAGCTGACCGGAGCCGGTCGCCGCCACGCCGTCGATGGTTCCCGCCACGTCGGTTCCGGCGAAGCCGGCACTGCCGGTACTGCCACCCAGGCCGGTCTGGCCGGCGGCGGTGTTGCTCGAGGTCGCGCTGAAACTCTGCGCGGAGCCGTAACCAACCGAGCTAACCACTAGCTGGGTCCCGCCGGAAACGCTGTTGGCAGAGGCGTACAGGCTCAGCCCTGCCTGGGCAAACGCCTGATTGAGCCCTGCGGCGATTGCACTCAGGCTCTCGCCCGCCGTCGCGGAGTAGTTGGCCGAGGCCGACCCTTGCGTGAAGCCAAGCGTCTCGGCCGCAGTGATCGTGCCGGTCGAGCTAACCGAACCCGAATCGGTCGCCTGGGTTGCGGAGTTCGTGATCGTGACCGGATAGGCGCCTCCCGGGGTCCCGTCGGGCGCGTAGACCAGGCTGGCCGTCCCCGCGTACGTCGTCGTCGACGGTGCCAGGCTTCCGGTCTGGGCGAACATCTGCTGCACGGCGGTGGGGTTCGCCGCATACGCGGACTCGAACGCTGCCTGGTTGAAGTCGACGGTACCGCTGCTTGTCAGGGAGAGTCCGACCGACTGGGACCCGTCCAAAGTGCCACCACCGGTCACCTGCGACACGGCCTGGAGGATTTGGTTGGTGATCTGATTGAGTGTCGGGTCACCCATCAGCGGCCCGCCCGTCTGGGTCTGGTTGTTGTAACCGGCGTACTGGTTGATGTCGGAGAGCGCCGTGTTGGCCGCATTCACGAGGTTCTGAACCTGGGTTGCCATCGCGCTCGCATCAGGCGAGACAGTTACCGTCACCGGTGTGGATCCGCTCGCCTGGGCCGAAAGCAGATTGATGGAGACTCCGTTCATCACACCCGTGACAGTGTTGGACGCCGAATCGACGGTGTATCCCGAGCTCCCGCCCACCTGGATCTTGGCGTCTTGGCCCGCCGTGACGGTATTGAAGGTGCCCAGAGTCGAGTTGAAGAGCGACGGGTCCATAACGATGTCGTTGGCGACACCGGTGTTACCTGCTGCGAGCTGGAGATAGTAGTTGCCGCCGGAGCTGGTTTGAACCGCGGTGGCGGTAACACCGGCGCCGGCGGCGTTGATGTTGTTGACTATGTCGGCAAGCGTCCCCGAGCCCGTCGAGACGTTCTGGGCGCTGAAGCTTCCGGCGCTGAGTCCGAAGGCCCCCACCCCGACCGCCACACTGCCGCCCGAGGAGTTGGTAAGCGTCGTGGAGGTGTTCGCGTTGATGTTATTGACGGAGGTCGCCGTTCCATCGAAGGTCACAGAACCGGCACTCCCCACGCTGGCGCTTGACTGTGCCGCCATGCCCAGGCTGGCGAGCGCGGTGCCCCCGGTCAGTTGAAGCGAAGCCCCGCTACCGAGCAACGTCGTTCCCAGCTTGAGCTGACCGGTAGGCGTCACCTGCGCCTGGAGGAGCTGAGTCCCGCTGACGTTGGACGCGGAAGCCACCGCCTGGGCAAGCTGGGAGGACGTGTAGGTGCCTGCAGCAATGGTGAAGGTATAGGCGGTGCCGTTCACGTTGGCGGTGATCTGGTCGTTGACGCCCGAGGTGATGGTGACACCGGAGGCGAGAGCACTCTGGCCGGTTGCTGTCCCGCCGGCCAGAGCGCTGGTCACGTCGAAGCTGTGACTGCCGAGCGTCAGAGATGAGCCGGCAAGTGAGGTTACGCCGTACCCCGCCGCTCCGGAGGAGACGAGGAACGACCCCGAAGAGCCGGCCACCGGCGTAGACGAGCTGGCCACCCCGTTGGAGCTGACCAGAACGTTCGCTTGTGCAAGCTGGTCCACATTGAAGGAGAGCGTTCCTGCCTGGGCACCGGCGCTGGCAGTGGCCGTGGCCACCTGCGGGTTGGAAGAGGTGGCCGACATCTGGTCCCACAGGCTCGTCTGGCTCAGCGCGTCGGCGGCCGTCTGGAGACTGGTCAGGTCGGCTGATATCTGCTGGTAGTCGTTCGTCTGCGAGATTACGTTGGCGTACTGCTGGGCGATGTCCTGCTGGGGAAGCTTGTAGGCGGCCATGATCGCCTGGATCATCGCCTGGGTGTTGATGCCTGAAATAAGGCCGTTGAAGGTCACCGCCGGGCCACTGCCCGAGGTGTTCAGGGAGTAGCTCGAGAACGGTGAAGAGGCCGAGGTCGAGCCGGTGCTGTTTACGTAGGTCACGGATCCTCCTTGGCGCGAGGTAGGCAGCCCGGGCGCACGAGGTGAAGGGGTGGCCGGGGCTTAGAAAGCCCCGGCCACCGGGGTCTGCCTAGGGAATCAGCTTGAGGAGCAGCTGGGGCAGCGATTGCGCCTGGGAGAGC
>JAJYNL010000095.1 GCA_021786375.1 Actinomycetes bacterium | reverse complement strand
CACCGCTCGAGGGCTGGTCCTGGACCGACTCACGAAGGTGCAGCGGGTCATTCTCGCCCACCTCGGCATCTCCCTGCCGTGGCCCGAGGGGCCAGAGGACTAACTCAAAAACGGTGCGGAAAACGGGGCTAGTCGGCCAGCCGGTAGGCCTCTGCCCATAGGCGGTTGTACCCCAGTTGATGGAGCAGGTTTGCAGCCTTCAACAGATAGGCCGCCGGATCATCCGCTGAGGCGGGAAGGCCATTGGCCAGTGCGCCGGCTATGCCCTCCACAATCGGGAACGAGCCGGGTAGCGGTTGGTCGGCCTCGAGTATCTGCGCCAGCCTGGCCACGTCTCGCTCTCGAGCGAGATCGGGGGGTCTCTCGACAATGGCATAGAAGCGTACAGCGGCCTCGCGCAGGGCCGTCGTAGAGTGGGTGCGTTCCATGAGCACGACCTGGGCCGCACCTGCTGCCGGGGCGTAGAAAGCCGGATTGTGGTATTTCCAGCCCGATGGCTCGCCCGCTGTTTTCCAAATCGTCGACGGTCCGGGTCCATCGGTCCAGGCAAGGCGAAGCTCGGCTGGTTGCCAGTCGAAGCCTATGCCGGGAAAGGTCTCGAGCGCCTGGGATATCGCGCCGGCCGTCTCATTGCGCGAAAGCGGTCTGCGCCGTCTGGAAATGCTTTCGAATCTCACGGCACCCTCCCTCGATCTTGACCAGGGCGGTCTCCGGTCCTCAAGCCGTAACGATAGAGGAGCGTGCCATCCTCTTCCAGTACGGAGGAGAGCTTCAATTGGATCAGGCCGAAGCCGCCGCCGGCTCCAAACGGTCCGCCATGGTGACTCGGCGCGGCAAGGGGCGTTATCGTAAGACAGATCTCGTCGATGGCGCCGCCGGCCAGGAGCAGGCCCAGCAGGGTTGGTCCCCCTTCGCACACCACGCTTCGATATCCCAGGTCCGACAAAGTGCTGCGCAGAAGGCCCATCTCGATCTCGCTCTCGCCCAAGAATAGGAACGATGGCTCGACCTTGAACGATTGGGCGAGGTGTTCCGCCTCGTCTCTCCGTGCGGCGGAGGTGGCGATAACGACCTGCTTGTCGGATCCGGCGAGCGGCGCCGTGGCCAGTCCGTCCAGGGATCTGGCCACCACAACCAACTTTGGAGCGGCCGCGGTAGCCATCGGAATCTCCTCGGGGAGGTTGGGCGCGGCGAGGGAAGTGTAGCCCTCGGCGATGGCGTTTCCTCTCCCAATCACCACGGCGTCGGCAAATGCGCGGATCACTTGGAACGTCTTGCGGTCGGCACCGCTGGAGAGAGGGCGCGATACGCCGCCGACTTCGACGGCGCCATTCACCGTGGTCACCATGTTCGTGCGCCAGAACCCGTGCGCGAGGCTTGGCGGTCGATAGATTGCGCCAAGGTCCACCGCCTCGTCGCAGACGGGGAAGATTTGCCTCATATGCCTAGGCTAACCTGGCTCCCCGTGAAAGCGGGGGTGCACGGGCGCCACGGATGCACCTAGTACCGCCGGGTAGGCTGGCGGGGTGGCCTCGCAAATCTCGTCGCTGTTGGAACGCAAGGTCGACTTTGACATCAGGGCCGCGGTTGAGCTGCTGTCCCCACCTCCGCGTTTCGCCGGGACCAGTTTCCAGAACTACATTCCCAATCGGAGCTTTCCCAGCCAGTCCGAGGCCGTTAGGTCGTGCCGGGAATTCGTCAACGCCATTGCTTCGACCCAGCCGGGCCGGCGAGGCCGTCTCTCGTTGCGCCGCCAGGCGCTTCCTCAGGGAAGCGGGATATACCTTGATGGAGGCTTCGGCGTGGGCAAGACGCACCTGCTGGGCGCGATCCACCGCGAAGCGCCGGCTCCTAAGGCCTATCTGAGCTTCGTGGACCTGGTGAATTTCGTAGGCGCGGTTGGCTTCGAGCGGGCCGTGCAAGAGTTGTCCGGATACGTGTTGATCGCCGTTGACGAATTCGAGCTGGACGATCCTGGAGAGACGGTACTGGTCTCTTCGCTCTTGGACCGGCTTGCCTCCGCCGGGGTGAACCTGGCAGCAACCTCGAACACCTTGCCTGATCGCCTCGGCGAGGGCAGGTTTGCCGCCGTGGATTTCATGCGCGAGATCCAAGGCCTGGCGGCGCGTTTCCAGGTCATATCGATCGACGGTCCGGACTACCGGCATCGCAGGCTTAACCTGGCCGACGCCGAGGCCGACGGGAAGCGTCTCGTGGAGATGGCGCTGGCCCGAGGTGAGGTGATCACCTTGGACCGGTTCGAGCCGTTGCTCGCCAAGCTTGCGGATACCCATCCGGTAATGTACTCCCGGCTGATCCATGGAGTTGACCTTGCGTTAATCGAGCATGCCCACACCTTCTCCTCACTGGACGCGGCCCTACGCTTCGTTGTCCTGGTGGACCGAGCCTACGAAACGGGGACCTCGCTTGTCCTGGCTGACGTCCGGCTGGAGCAGCTCTTTCCGGAGAGTTTCATGAAGGGCGGCTATCGGAAGAAGTTTGGCCGAGCGCTGTCTCGTCTAAGCCAGCTGCGGGAAGAAGCAGAGAGCAGGCTATCGGGGTTAGAGGGGGACGGACCAGCGGATGAAGGTTCCGCCGAGGCTGGCTGAGCTTCCGTAGTCGAAGGAGCCCCCGAGATCCCTGGCGCGGCTTTCCATGTTCCCGATGCCCCTGGAGGTGGCGGAGCGTTCTCCTACCATGCCACGCCCGTTGTCCTCGACCATGACGGTGAGCTCGTCCGGGGCCACGCTGAGCGATACGGTGGCCGTTGACGCCTGTGCATGCTTGGCGATGTTGGACAGCGCCTCGCGCACCACTTGCAGCACCTGGTTGGCGAGCGGAGGGTCTACGAGGGTGTCGAGTGGGCCTGCGAAGGTCACCGACGCTTCGAATCCGAGCACCGGCTGCATCTCGCGCACCAGGGAAAGTATCCTGGCACGGAAGCTCTCACGGAAGCGCTCGCGCGAGGTCTCCAGGGCGAAGATGGTGGCGCGGATGCGCTTTATGGCTTCGTCCAGATCGTCGATGGCGGCCTGTACCCGTGTGGCGGCTTCAGGCACGATGATTATGCGCAGTGTCCCCTGGAGGGCGAGCCCGATGGCGAATAGCCGCTGGATGATCTCGTCGTGAAGCTCCCGGGCTATCCGTTCCCGGTCGGCTCGCATCGCATAGTCGGCGACCGCTGATTGCAGCCGCGCGTTTTCGATTGCAATCGCTGCCGCGCGTGCCAGGTAGGAGATCAGTGTCTCGTCGTCCTGGCCAAATTCCTCGGCTCCCAGCTTGTTAGTCAAGTAAAGGTTGCCGAATACCCGCTCGCCCACCGAGACCGGGACTCCAAGGAAGCTGGTCATGGGGGGGTGGTTCGGAGGGAAGCCCACGGCAAGCGGGTGCTCGGAGACGTTCTTGATCCGGATCGGCTTGGCGTCGGTGAGGAGGAGACCCAGCACGCCGCGGCCGGTCGGCCTTTCCGGAATGAGATTCTCAGCGGCCGGATCCATGCCGTAGGTGATGAATTCGCTGAGGCTGCTCCCGGAGTCGTCCAGCACTCCGAGTGCGGCGTACTGGGCTGAGGCCAGCAAGCAGCTTTCGCGAACCAGGGTTTCCAGGACGACGCGCAATGAAAGGTCGCGCTCGATGACCAGAACCGCGTCCAATAGCCGTCTCAGGCGCTGGGGGTCGTCGATCTTGCTGAGCGGCATGTCAAGACTTTACCTTCCATGAAGGGCTTGGAGTGAGGCCTGGTCACGGAGGCGTAGGTGGGAGGGGCGGTGTCCGGTGGCCGGTAAAACGCGCGACGGCGGTTTGCTAGTCTGTGCGCGGATGCAAAACGCAGTGGAGGCGCAGATGGCCGAAGTGACGGTGCGGGAGGTAAACGGGTTGCGCTTTGAGGAGCGTGACCTGAGGGGCAAGGTGCCGGTCCTGGCCGATGGCGGCGCATTCGGCGAGATTCCGCTCGTCCGGCGGGTCGACCCAATCTTCGGCACCGGGGTGCGATTTATCAGCGGCGCCAAGATCCAGCCGGAGAGTAGGGCGGATGTGACCGAGCTGACTGCCTCCGATGGCTTCTGCCCCTTCTGTCCGGACTTCCATGAGAAGTACACGTTTCCCTTCCCCGCCGAGATGGTCCCCGAAGGCAAGATAAGGCGCAACCGGGCGCTGGTGGTCCCCAACATCATTGCCTACTCCACATACTCCGCAGTTGGGGTGTACGACTCCACTCGCCACTTCGTGCCCATGGAGGAGTTGGACGCGAACCTCCTTCATGACGCCCTCGGGGCGATGCTCCAGTTCGTTCGCGATATTCGCTCCTATGATTCCCGGGCCAGCTATAGCTCGATCAACGCGAACTACCTTCCTCCCTCGGGCAGCTCGCTCATACATCCGCATCTGCAGTCTTCCAACGACCACGTGCCGCTCGCCTCGCAGGCGGTGCTGATCGAGCGTGCCCGCCGTCATCGCAGGGAGGGCAGGGGCCTACTTCTCGAGGACTACGTGGAGGCCGAGCGGGAGGGTCCACGCTATATCGGTCGCTTGGGGAACGCGCACTTCCTGGCTCCCTTTGCTCCCAGCGGATTCAGGGAGGTGTGGGCCGTGCTGGGTGGTGGTGCCGACCTCACCGACCTCGGTGACGAAGACGCGACGGCTCTCGCCGAGGGGCTAGCCATGGTTTTGGCGGCCTACGTGGATTGGAACCTGGGAAGTTTCAACTTTGCCCTGACAGGTGGTGGGCCCGAGGCGGCGGCACTTGGCCTCAACCCCCTCTTCCGCATAGTGGCCCGCTCCAATCCGGATCCTTACTATCGCTCGGACGTGACCTATTTCGAGCGCTTATACGGCGAGCTGATGGTGGATATCACGCCTGAGGAGACGGCTGCCGAACTGCGTCAGCGCTTCTAGCTGTGGGGCGGTCCGGCCCGGCCCCGCGGGGATCGACGCCAACCATCCGAGCCGCTTGCGGCGCGGGGGCATGTCTCGGGGCCGGACGGCTAGCCGGGCGGTCGAAGTGATAGCGCGTGACGGCGAGAGCCGTCACCGCAATGGTGGCCAGCACGTAGAGGCCGGCAACTACAACCGTGTCGGTACCTGCGGTGATGCCGTGAATCATGATAAGGATGAAGCTGATCACGGCGTAGCGATGAACCATCTTCCAGTTGAAGAGCTTTACGCGAACCTTCAGCCAGGCGGTGATACCCACGGTGAGAACCGTATAAAGGGCGAGCGTCCCCAGGGCAACCGGAATCGGCCGGTAGTTGCTCATGAGCGGCACGAACGCTCCTAGTGCCCCTACCTTGGCAAAGCTGTCGGCGAGGATTGCGCTGATGTGGATGAATAGGAGCACCGCGCCAGTACCGGCCAGGGTTTTGTGCATGGCGTTGAGGGTGATCGGATGAAATAGTCCACCCGTCTTGTTTCGCTTGGGGTGTGTCATCCAGAGTCCGACGCAGACCAGCAGCGTGGTGACAACCACCAGCGCGAGGCCGGTGCCACGAGCGATCACCCAAGGCGCCAGCGATGGAGTTGTTTTCCGGGCCAGCACCCTCACCATGGCGAAGCCGGCAATCACCGAGCCCGAGCCGACCAGAAGCGCGAAGAAGACGGAAGGGGCCTGGTCCTCGCTGTTGCCGGTCTCCGGACCCCGCCTGCCCAGGCGCTCGTTGCGCCCCGGGAGTCCCGCTTTGGTGTCGAGCGTGCCCATTTCAAGCACTCACGAAGAGGGGTTCAAGGGGAGAGGAGACTTCTGAGAGAACGCAGCCGGTGGCTCGGGTGGAGGCCTCGGCTTGAACTTGCATGTATCGCGCCCACGCCGGGCTGTACTGGATTCCACCGTCGCCGCCGATCATGAGAGCGGCGATTTCGCGCTCGCGGCATAGCGCCATGCCGCCCGCTTTGCCCAGCAGGAAGATCCATTTGGAATAGACCTCTGCCCGTGCCGAATCGGTGTCGACGACGGTAACCGCGTACAAGTCGGTCTCCGCCGAATCCATACTCGCGGGGTCGATGATATGGTGTTTGGTTTGCCCCCCGACCTTCCAGTTGCGTACCTTGACCGAGGAGGTCGCGACCGCACCTGTGCCCACACGTACCAGCATCGGCAGGCGCGCCGAGGAGAACGGGTTCTCGATGTCGATGAACCAAGGCTCCCCGTCGTGCGGATCTAGGTAGGTTCGAATATCGCCACCGGCTTCGATCAGATGGCTGCCCGAGTCGCTATGGCGGAGGTGGTCGCTCAGCATTCGCAGCGCCAAGCCCTTGCCGATTCCGCCGAGGTCAATAGGTTCTGGGCCGATCGACAGCACTCCTGCGGATTCGTCGAAGACTGCGCAAAAGTCCGATGCCGGCCGGGTCGGCGAGCATCCCGCCCTAGGCGGCAGCTCGGCTCCGGTGCCCACCTCTGCAAAGGAGCGCTCGTACCCGAGGTGCTCGAGAGCACGCTTCACCCGGGGGTCGAAGTAGCCTCCGGTGAGACGGTGGGCATTCAGGGCCTCGAACACTGCGAGCCTCAACAAGGTGGAGGGGTGAGCAAGGTCGCCGGTATGGTTCAAGGCAGCGAGTTCGGAGTCGTCGCGGAAGCGGCTCCAGGAGGACTCCATGCTCTGCAGCAGTTTCTCGGTCGCCTCGACCAGGCGCCGGGCGTTCGCAGGTGTGGCTTGCCGCAGCTGAAAGTTGAAATGGGTTCCCATGGCGTGGACGCGCCAAGTGCGTGGTTGCTTCTTCATCCCGTCATCCTGCTGCCAGCATGCTGGCCGTAGTAGTCGCGGCGGGCGTGTTTCCGATTGGGACCGAAGGCACGCGTACCGTGTTTCCGGACGAAGCTCCCGCGCGGACCGGAGTCGGCGCGGGCTTTTGGTTCTTGATCGCGGTAATTCCGTTGGAGATGCTGGTAAGTCCTGCCTGGTCCTGCGCGGAGGCGGCCTGTAGCGATGCGAGTTCCGAGGCGCTGTGGTTGAGAGCACTCGCGACGGCGAGGTACTCCTTTTCGGCCGCTCTGGCCGCCTTGAGCTTGGCTGCATTTGCAGCCTGCTGAGCCGTGTTGTAGAGGTGACTCGGGCTGGAGACGAAGGACACGGCTTGCATGGTTACGTATGCCGTTCCTGGCACGATTATCGCGACCGGAACCAGGCGACGGGCGGCCGTCCTTGCCTTTGAGGGGCGGCGCTTCTTGGTTTCCGCCATTTTGCTTCCTAGTCGTCGCCGCCGGAGTCGTCACCCTTGGCGCTTGATGCGCTGGTAGTGGCTGCGGGTGCAGGCGCCCTGGTTACCGTGGAGTAGCTGGAGACCGCGGCTGCTGCTGCGCGCTGCTGAGCAGCGAGCGCGGCTGCGCTTGCCTGGGCCAGCTCCTGCTGCTTCGCTGCGAGCTCAGACGAAGTCTGGCCGAGCTGGGTCTTGATCGCCTGCTCTTGCTTGGTGAGGGCACTTATCGCGGACTCGAGTTGGGAGGTGCGCGCCTTTGCCGTCGCACTTACTCCGGGTGCGTTCGTATCCGCCGAGGTGTTCGTGGTCCCGATTACCTGGGCCTGGTGAAGCGCGAGTATCACGCCCAACCCGCCGCCGGCGCTTACCAGCACCTTGACGGGATTTGAAACTTTCATCAGCCCTCCTTGCATATCGCCCGCCTTGCTTTCGATACGAGTTTCGCTGGCTTTCGGGAGGTGGTGATGATTGATCCGTGAGAATCGTCTTAGCCGCCTTGGGCCGCCGCATCAGTCCGAGGCGAGACGGTCCCGATACCGGGCCATGGCCGAGATCCACTTTGCCGTGTCGTTGGCTCTGAAGCTGTAAAAGCCGCGCACGTCCTCATGGGGAAGGATCAGGAACTCCTCCGCGTCCATTGCCCGCAGCACCTTGTCGGCCACCTGCTCGGGCTCGAGGACGTCGCCGGCTTGCAACACCGCGGCTAGGGCGAGCATGTGCTCCTCGTTTTGCCGCCCACCTTCCGGAAAGAGCATGTTGGTCCGAACACCCATCGGGCAGAGTACGGAGACCTTGATATTGTCCCGCCCATGGGTTATGGCTATCCACTCTGACAGCGCAACCGATCCGTGTTTGGTCACCGCGTAGGAGAGTGCGCCGAGGTTGGTCAGGAGGCCGGCAGCAGAGGCGGTGTTGACGATATAGCCGCCACCGCGTTCGATCATGCCTGGCAAGAAGCTCCGCGCCAATCTGACCTGTGACATGACGTTGATGTCCCAGGAAGCCTGCCAGGCCTCCTCCAGGGTGTCCAAGCCTCCGCCGAACGACACGCCGGCATTGGCGAACAGGACATCGATTCCACCGCTTTGCTCGGTCACCACGCCGGCCAGCAGCTCTATTGCATCGCGATCGGCAAGATCCACAGCGACCGAGTAGCTCGAAGTGCCGCCGGCCGCGATTTCGTCGGAGACCTCGCTCGCGCCCGGCTCGTTCTTGTCGACGCAGACGACGACCATTGGCTCTTCGGCAGCTACGCGCCGCGCAATCGCGCGGCCAATTCCCGAAGCCGCTCCGGTAACCAGTACTGACTTGCCATGAAGTTTCATGGCCCGATGCTACATAAGCTTGGCGCTACGGCGCCTGCGCTTTGCCCAAGTGGCCCCGAACCTACCGATCTACGCGGGTGTGCTTTACTTCGTTGAACTCGGGGTGCCCGAAGACCTGGTCGAGCATGCGTTCGACGACTTCTTGGGGCTTTTCCGAGGAGTCGGCCGGCCTCTTCATCACCCTCACGAATGCGGCCCTGTCGCCGTTGAAGACGGTGGGCACGCCGAATACCGCTAGGCGATCAACCTGATCCTCGTGGATCTCACGCACGCGGCGTGCATAGGTACCCGCCTCCACCTGGGAGAAGACGGCTTCCGCGTCGATTCCATGCTCCGCGAGCACCTTGGCGATCTCGGACCGGTCACGGAGGCTTGCTCCGCGGTCGTGGCGTATGGCGAACAGCTCCAGGTGGACCTTCAGGAACCTGTTGGGAAACTCCTGGGAGACGATGTAGCCGACTTCATTGGCAAGCCGGTCGCCCGCCCGGTCCGGGTCGTCCCAAATTGCGGGGTCCCCTTCCTCCACGTGGACCTGGGAGAGGTTGAAGGGGAGAAACTCCGCCTCGTAGGGCTCGCCCTCCTCCAATGCGGCCACCACGTGCTCATTGAGGTTGCGAGCGAAGGGGCAGCGGTAATCGTAATTTATGGAGAATTTCGAAATGGTCACGGTTATTGAACCCCTATTTTTGCCACGGTTATTCCTCATGTGCCATCCAATAGTTGACGAATCACCGATCTGTCATGCTCGTAGGTCAGCCGGGCGGCAGCTTCTTCGGCGGGGAGCCAGATGATCTTGTCCACCTCTTGGTTCGCCGCGAAATCTCCGCTCGTGTAGCTCATGAGAAAATACATGACCGTCTTGTCGCGGTCACGATCATCCCTATACCTGGTCACGGCGCGTCTGTCGGCGAGAAGCGTGCCAACGATCCCGGTTTCTTCGAAGACTTCGCGACGCGCGGCGTCCTCATCGGACTCCCCCTTGTCGATCTTGCCCTTGGGCAGGGTCCAGTCGTCGTAGTGAGGCCGGTGGACGAGGCATACGAGCGGCGTGTCGTCCACGTAGCGAACGACCACCGCGCCTGCTGCGCGAACGGTCAATGCCGGTCCACCGGGGAGTCAATCGGGAACATCTTTTTGACGAGCAGGCCGAAGGCCGTGCCGATTGCGAGTCCGGCCACCACGTCGGAGGCGTGGTGCATGCGGACGTGGATTCGTGAAGGGGCGACAAGGGCGGCGAGTCCCACGTATACCGGCCAGAACCGGTCATTATCGCTGAGTAGTACTGCGGCACATGCCGCAGCGGAGGCGTGCCCGGAAGGAAACGAGCTGGTGAGCGGGGTGCGTATCTCATGGGGCAGATCGCCCTCCCAGGCAGGGCGGCTGCGGCCGAAGATTGTCTTGATGCCAAGGTTCACCAAGACGCTCTCGGCCAAAAGTGCTGCTGCCGCGCGAACTGCGTAGCGCTCCCCACCTTTTCGCAGTCCTCGGATAGCTGAAAGTGTGAACCAGAGAATGGAGTGGTCAGCAACGTTCGACGCTCCGAACAGGATCCGGTTTGCCATGGGCAGGCCGCGCAAGGGGGAAAAGAGTGTGTCGACCGCGTCGTCGAATGGCTTGAAAAGCTCGTGTACGTCCGTCAATTGCCAAGACCGTCCGAAGCGCCGCCATCGCGGCTGCCGTCCTTCCTCGAACCGTGAGAGACCTTAAAGGTCTCCAGCAGTGAGAGGCTACCCCCTTGGGCGGGGCATAGGTCCTGGTAGCAGCAAAAGCGGCACAACTTCGATGGCCTTGGACGGAAGTCCTCGCGCTCACAGGCATTGCAGACAGCGCGCCATACCGCTTCGGTCCGGGAGGTGAGGCCCTTTAGAGTCTGCTCGGTGGGCGAGGCCACGATGCGTGTGGCGTCGCGGAGATAGACAAGCTGGACCCGAGAGGGACGCTGGCCAAGCACTTTTTCACAGAGCAGTGCATAGAAGTAGACGCCACTCAGACGTTCGTTCTCCTGGACCTCGCCGGGGAGCTTCCCCGTCTTGTAATCGGTTACCGTGAGGGTGCCGTCATCGTTCAGGTCGAGCCGGTCTATGACTCCACGCAGCGTGACGCCACCCAAGCTGGTCTCCAGTCTCAGCTCGGTTGCGAGCGCCGTGACCTTGGTGGGGTCTTCAGCCTCGAAGTCCTGTAGTACCAGGGTGCGCATTTCCCGGTGCAGCGAGTGGAGATTGGTGGCCGTCGATTCGAGTCCGCTCAGCGCTCCTTCGGTCAAGGCCTCCGCCCACACCTCTTCGGCGAGCTCCAAGGCTCGTTCGCGGGTGCGGTTGGTGCCGTCATATCTGAAGTAGAGCCTGTCCAGGACGGTGTGCGCGAGCGTGCCTCGCAGGGTCCAGGGGGTTATGGGCTGGGGGATCTTGTCGATGACCGACAGGCGGAAAGCGAGTCCGCACTCCTTGAAAGAACTTACTTTGGACGCGGTAATCGAGCCCGGTACCTGTAAACCCATATCACTCAGCCAACGTCACCTTTTGTTGGCTTCGATTTTACCAGCTTGATGCCCTGGGGTGGTTCCGGGGCATTGCGTCCTAGCC
>JAJYNL010000052.1:18259-49703 GCA_021786375.1 Actinomycetes bacterium | reverse complement strand
AACACCGAGCCGCTTCCCTCGGCGTCCTCCAAGAAGTCCACGCCACTTGCGACATGGATCGAACCAGCCGGCGCCAAGGGCAACGGCTGCATCGCTGTCATGTTGCTCATCCTGACCGCCACCTTCCCGGAACAGTATTTCCTCACTTCTCACACCTGGAACCCGAAGTGGTGGATATTTGCAGGTCAAGAAGGATCAGGTCAGCGCTATGTCAGGATGTCTGGATTCAAACCCAGGGGGAGTCTTCATTCCGGGGAACCTGTCCGTACAGCGCGCAAATTACGTGGTCGCGCGCACGGACAATTGATGGCCGTACGTCGGGCGTTCCTGATGGTCGCAGAGGGGATTATGTCACGGCTGGCAAAACCGAAGCTTGTTCTCCCCGCAAGCGAAAGATAAGACATATCTTGGAACAGCCGGGCCAGGATGACGGTGTGTGGTTAGAGCGCAAGGTGGAGACGAAGGGCCTCGTCGATCCGTTCCATGAGGTCTGCCGGGACCCGTCCAACTAACGGCCCGATTCGCCGGACAGCAACCGAGCGAACCTGCTCGGCTTGAGCCTTTGACGCCGTGTGCAGCCCGGTTGCCTTGGCGGAGAGCCTTACCTGGAAGGGAAAAACCCGAGCGACATTCAACGTCACTGGGACTGTCCACGGTGACGACCCCGCGACCGAGGCGAGCAGCTGCTGAGGCGTTGACCCCATCGTTGCTGACGATGAGCGCCGGCGTCCGCTTGTTGGCTTTTCAGCCTCGACGGTGGAGTCGAGGTTCACCAGTAGAATCTCGCCGCGCAGCATCAAACTCAGACGTTGTCGCCGGCCGCAATGTCCCAGCCGGCCGCGTCCCCGGAGTCCTCCCAGGATACGAAAGCGTCTTCATAGGCCGAAGCCAGCTCCGCGCCTTGCAGCAGCCGTACGGCCTTGTGAAGCGCTGCCGATCTCGATGTCAGGCCTTGAGCTTGCGCATAGGAATCAAGGAACTCCACATCCTCTTCCGGGAGGCTGACGCTGACCTTCATACTTGGATACTACGACCGGTATGTCCAGAGTATGACTACCTACGGATTTAAAGGTTGGGACGTCGCCCTGGCGACGCCACAAAGCGCTTGCGTGTCAGCGGTTGTCTCGGCAACCAGCCGCGACCGCGCGCGGAGTGGCGCCTGGCGCCCCGCGATACCAGGTTGGCCAAGACCAGGCAATAGCCGCGACCGCGTTACCCGTATGACGGATCGAGGTTCCCGAGTGGCGGGCTTTGGGCAGGGGTCCGGCCAGGATGGGCAGAGGGAATCGGGTCCCTGCCGGCCAGTGGTTGCCACTCCACCCTGTAGGAGAAGAAGCGGATGGCCCACATCTATTGGGCCCGCGATGAGGCCGAGCCCGCCGCCTGCAACGTCGTCCAGCAAACCACCACTCCAGGTGGCGCCGGCATGACTGTGGCTGCCGTGCAGGTTCGCTCTGTCGGCACCGCCGACGGCCGTGCAAGGCTAGTGGCGAGCTCGTTCCGGGCAATCTCGGCGTTGCCCGGGCCCACCTTGGAAACGGTGACCGAGGAACTCACGTCCGCAGGCTGGCAGGTCACCAACGCCATCGCCCAAGCCATCTCTTATTACGGGGCCTGCCGCCACCTGTCCGAGAAGGCCCTCGGGTGAGAAGGCTCCGCGCCCGAGGTCTCATGAGCTGAAGCCGTTGGCTGGGCAACAGGCGTCAAGTGCCCCAGTAGTTGGCTTGAAATGTATCAAATAAGATATACACTTCAAGTATGAAATCGAACCATGCCCTCCGCCTGCTAGCTGAGGTCACCGCTTACCAGTGGGGTATGGTGACCTCGGCTCAAGCGGGCGTGCTCGGCATCACTCGGCTGGACATATCGCGGCTTACCCAGGCTGGTCATCTCAAGCGACTCGCCCACGGCGTCTACATGGACGCAGGCGCGCCAGGCGATCAGTTCGAGGACCTGCGTGTCGCCTGGCTGAGCACCGATCCCAAGATGATGGGGGCCGAACGGATCAAGGACCGTGCGAACGGAGTTGTGGTCGCCGGCGCATCTGCCGGGCGGCTCCACGGGATTGGTGACCTGTGGGCCGGACGGCATGAGTTCGTCTACCCCAAACGCCGTCAGAGCCAGCGGGCGGAGATCCGCTACCGGCAGCGAGTCCTCGAGCCGCGGGACGTGACGCTCGTCGAGGGGCTGCCCGCGATGACGATGGAGCGCACCATCGCCGACCTCGTCGAAGATCTGGGCGATCTCAGCCTGGCTGCCGACGCGCTCCGCGATGCCTGGCTCAAGCGTGTAGTCGACCTGGCTCGACTTCGGGATCTGCTTTCTCCTCTGGCCGAACGCCACGGATTCAACAAGGGTGATGGGACTGCGCTGCTGAACCGGCTGCGGGAGATCGCCGGCATCGACCTTGACACCGTTGCACATCGGGTCGCGGCCAACGCGTCGCTGGGTTCGCGTGTCGCCGCGGACTACATCAGCAACCTCAGCAAGGCCGATCTTGACCGGCTCGTCATGATGCCCGAGATGCAAAAGGCCATTCGTTCGATCCGGGAGTCGATCGCAGCGATGCCTCGAGCCGGTCATTATGAGCAATTCGCCGACGCGAGCGCGGCCATGGAATTCATACGAGCGAACCTGATCAAGACCGAAGACCTTTACCGCCTCACGGGGAAGATGTTCGAGCTGATCACGAACGCCGATGTAATCAGGGAGCTCAGCCGGGCTTGGGGAAAGTCGCTGCGCGACAGTGTCGGGCTCGATCCGGAGACGCTCGCAGCTATTCGAGGAGCCCAGAGGGCGCTGGCGGATGCCTGAACACGAGCCGTACCCGACGCCGGCGAGCGTGGAGGCCGCAATCAGGCACGCCGCTCGGGTGGCGGCTTCTTGCGGCCCATCTCTTGATGCCAACAAACGCATCGAGCTCGAGTATTTCAATCGCTTTCTGAGCCGGGTTTTCTCCGGCGGCAGCGGCTCGGAGTGGGTTCTGAAAGGCGGCACGGGTATCCTTGCCCGGGTGTCGTCCGCCCGGGCGACTCGTGACATCGATCTGTACCGCCAGAGCTTTACTGCCGCCCAGGCGCTCGAGGATCTCGTCCGTCTGGCTGGGATCGACATCGGCGATCACTTCCGGTTCGAGTATGACCGCCACAGCGATTCGATCGGCAATGACACCCAGCCCTACACCGAAGGCTACCGGGTGAAGTTCAACATCTTCATCGGGCCGAGCGCGAAGGGATCGCTTCAGGTGGACCTTGCAATCGGTGCAGGAATCACTGGAGAGATCACGACCGCAGAGCCGGCTGGCGCGCTCGCTCTGCCCCGGCTGGTCAGTCACAGCTACCGCCTCTACCCGATCGTGGATCAGATCGCCGACAAGGTCTGCGCGACGATGACCAAATACAGCGAGCGTTCATCCAGCCGGGAGAAGGACCTGGTTGACCTCGTAGTGCTCGCGGTGACCCAGGACATCGAGGGCGCTGCACTCCGTCACGCCATAGCCACCGAAGTGCGCCGGCGCCGGATGGAGCCGATTCGTCGGTTCACCGTTCCTGCTTCGTGGGGCGTCGGATATGCCAAGCTCAGCAAGTCGGTGCGGTATTGTGCCGTCTGCCGCACGGTCGGACCAGCCAGCGAACTCGTCACACGGCTGATCGACCCGGCTCTGTCGGGTGCCGCCGACCAAAGTACCTGGGCGCACGAGAACCTTGTGTGGGTGTGACTCCCATGCCGGCAAGGTCCGCGGGAACGGGGTGTTTGGCTTGGCGTCCGGAGCGCGCGACCGGCTCGATGCCTTGCAGCTGATTTGTCGCTCGAGCTTCCCGGTCCCGGTACGCGCACCAGCCTGTCGGACGGACGCGACCGGATAGTCGCCTCCGACGACAAAGGCGAAGTGTTCTGCCACAATGGACATGGTGGCGTCTTTCTCTCACTAAGGGCACGTCATCGTGGCCGGTGTCGGCCCGGAGAAGTTCACGGCGAGGCAATCCTGTAATGAGCCACAGCCATAAAGGCTGGGCAAGCTTCTGATCAAGCCATCGTCGTGGGCCGGGTTGGCACCGGCCTCCGTGGCGGTTGGGCATATCCACCCAAGTGCATCCCCCGAGAGGGAGCCGGGACTCTCACGAGCCACAACCACCACGAAGTGCCGATACCAACCCTGCCAGCCTGCCTCGGCCCGGCCAAGCAAATAGTTACAGGACCTTCAGGGGAGCACCGTGAGAGCCACAACCTGAGAATGGCCGGCCAATAGCCCCACCCGAACCGGGCAGGTGGCGCTCAGCTGACTCCGAGGGGCCAACAAAGGGCGCAAGGCATGCTACCGCGCTCGCCCAGGTCCAATGACTCCCCGACCCGAAGCGTGCCGGGGAGCGAAACGGAACACTTCGTCTGGAACGCGCAAATCAGCTCCGAAACCGGAACTGGTTTTGACCTGCGCTCCCAGCGCCTATTGCCGCCACCGGAATTCGTCAACGAGGCCGTAAAGGGCGGCCGGCGCTCCCTTCTGGAGGGACCAGTACCTGTCGCCCCATGACCAGTGCCACCACTCGGGAGGGTAGTTGACGAGTCCTTGGCCGGCGAGGGCCTCGAAAAGGATTGCCCGGTTCTGGCGGCAATTGGCGGGTATGTCCGTCGCATTGGAGTAGCAGCGCCCGTGAGACTCCTCGGGTCCCTCGTTTACTCGCGTGCCCATGTCGAGTTCGGGTCCGTCGGTGAAGGCAAGAGTCAGGTCGACCGCGGCTCCGGAGCAGTGCGGGGGAATGCCGGTGGGCGGTGCCACGAAGCGGCTGGCCAGCACCGAGAGCTCGGCTTCGGAAACCTGCGAATAGATCGGTCTCAGCTCGGCCAGGTGCGCTTCGAAGATCCTGCGCTGGGTCTCGAGCGGGCGGTATCCTTCGATGACCAGTAGCTCGAGCTCCCCAGGGAGTGAGGCGGCCGCTTCTCCGAGCCGCTTGGCCACCCCTGCTCTGACCATGCGGTGGTGGCCGACGGGGTCGGCGAGCCGCGGGTCGATCGCGATGCGGGGAATCGTGGCCAAATCCACCATCGCTTCGTCTATCTCGACCAAGGGGATGCGGGCGACCGCCTCCTCTCCGATGAGGACGGGTGGTTCATCCTGGCGTGGTGCGTGATCCGTCAAGCGTTTCCTTTTCAGGTCGCGGTTTGCCGCTGTCAGCGGCGGGTGGGCAGGAAGGGGAGCAGCTCCGGTGGCGTCTTGCCCTCGACGATCTGGCGAGCGAGCTCCTGGCCGGTTGCGGGGCCAAGGGTGACGCCCCACATTCCGTGCCCGCCCGCGACGTAAACCCCGGGTATCGCGCTTTCACCGATCAGCGGCAGGCCGTCGCCGGTGACCGGCCGCGGGCCAACCCAGTCGAGACGGCGCGCGCTCCAGTCCACCTCGTCCAGCAGGGGCGTGGCGGATCTGACGATGGCCATTACGCGCTTGGGGTCGAAGGCGGCGTCCGGACTCCGGAACTCCATGGTCCCGGCAACCCGCAGGGCGTCGGAGCCGCTGGGTGTGCAGGCCACCCGGACGCTTGGAAAATAGATCGGCGAAGGCACCGGGCGGCTGGTCGGAACCACGAAAGAGTACCCCCTGCCCGCCTGCACCTGGCGCTTGACGCCGAGTCCCCGGGCCAAGGCGTCCATCCAGGCTCCGGTGGCAACCACGGCGGCGTCGCAGCGGAGTCCCTGTCCGCCGCCGGTCGACACCTCCACCCTCCCCATGGCCCGGCCAATGGAGGTGACCGCTTGTCCGGTGAGTATCCGCCCACCTCGCTTGGTCACCGCCATGGCCAGTGCGGCGGTGAAGGTGCTCGGATCGATGTAACGCTGCCCGTCGATGCTGATCGCAAAGCCGACGTTGGTGCTGAGCTGTGGTACCTGTTCGCGAACTTCGCGGCCTTCCAGGACCGAGGTTTCCAGTGCTTGGCCGGATGAGCGGATCATCTCGAACTCGTGCAAAAGTGCGGCCGCCTCCGAGCTGTTGCGGAAGGCTGCGACGATCGGAGCCGTATGAACCTCCAGGCCCTCCTCCGCTTGAGCCAGCTGCTCGTAGGCGGGGATCGCCAAGCGGTTAAGCGCCATGAGCGCGCCCATCGCGCTCTTCCAATCCCGCATGTTGCAATGCCGGGCGAAATTGACCAGGAAGCGCCATATGCCCGGATCGAACGTGGGTGGAACGTAGAGAGGCGAGTCGCCGTCCAGGATCGACTTCAGCCCGTAGCGAAGCACGCTTGGCTCCGGCAACGGGATGGAGAGCCCCGGGGAGATCCATCCGGCGTTGCCCCACGAAGAGCCGGCGCCCACCTCGTTTCGCTCCAGGACAGTGACCTCGACGCCGGCTTCCTGCAGGAACCATGCGACTGACAGCCCTACGATCCCGGCCCCGACGACGGCGACGTGCCTGGGGCCCGAGTTGGAGTTCATCATGCCTCCCCCGCGGTTGCGACGTCCGGCGCCGATGCCGATGCCGGTGCATCGGAACTGCGCCGGCGCAGCCCATAGTACGCCGCGGAGGCCGCAAGGATGATGGCGGTGATGATCAGGTCGCGCCTGGCCTGCTGGCTGAGGGCGATGGCCACGCCGACGATGGCGATAACCGGGGGAAGCGGCCAGATCGGCATGCGGAAGCTGCGCTCGGCCTCCTTTGCGCGCACGCGCGAGACGATGGCCGAAACCGCCACCAGGAGGTAGATCACCACGATCACCACTCCGGTGAAAGTTATGAGGTTGTTCAGCGATGTGAAGATGGACAGAATGCCGTTCCCGACGAACAAGACAAGGAAGCCGTAGGTGGGCACTTGGGTGCGCGGGCTCACATGGGCGAAGAACTTGTTGAGCGGCCCAGGCCACATGCCGTCCCTGGCAGACGCATAGTAGATGCGCGAGTATGCGAGATTGCCGGCCAGCCCGGTGTCGAACATGGCGATGATCACGCCGATCAGCAGGAGTTTCGCTCCCGTTGCCCCCATGACTTGCTGGGCTATGAGGGAAAGAGGCGAGGCGTTGGCGGCGGCGGCGCCGAGGTTGTGGATCGCGAAGGTCGCCCCGATCACGGCGGCCAGCTCGAAGAAGATGGCGATCCCTGCGGCCATGAGAACCGCACGCGGGAGCTTGTGCTTGGCCTCCTGGGACTCCTCGGCGAAGTAGAGCGGCCAGTCGTAACCGTTGTAGGCGAACAGCGCCGGGACCACCGCGACCATAAGGGCTCCGGCGCCTACGGTGACCAGGGCGCCCCTTGAGCCGCTCGGCACGACCGGATGTGTAAAGGGGTTGCCGCTCAGTGCGGGATGAGCGAAGGCGAAGGCGGTGAAGATGGCGATCACGGCCAGCTCGAGAACGAGCATGGCACCTGTCACCCAGCTGGTGGGCGAGATGCGTTCGAGCGAGAGCAGTGTCACCAGCGCCATCATCCCGAAAGCGGTCCAGTTCACCGGTAACGCCGGCACGAGGGAGTTGAGGTAACTGGCTGCGGCGACCAGAATCGACGCCGTCACCACGATCCCCAGGACCAGGAACAGGACGTTGGCCACTCCTCCGGCGACCGGCCCCAGCGCCTTCCTGACGATGGTGTACGCGCCGCCTGCGGACGGGAAGAGCGAACCGACCTCGGCGTAGGACATGGCCATTCCGATGGCTATCACCCCGCCGATGATGAAGGCAAGGATCACCCCGGTGCCGGCCGAAGCCAGCCCGGCGCCGTAGACGAGGAACACCGAGGTGGTCGGCGAGATCGCCGCCACGGCGATGGCCAGTACGTTGATGGGTTTCAGTGCGCCTTTGGCGAGGCCCGGGGGCCTCTCCTTGCCGCCCGCCAAAGCGGATCCTTCGCTTGACATCCGAGCCTCCTGGTTGGGAATTGCCGCTGATGCGCCATGGTAGCGCATAAAGGTATAGTGGCTAGACCAAAAACCACTGGTTTTTTTGATGTTAACATTCCGCCCGCCCGTTCGCTCTTCGCGCCGCCTGCGCTTGGCTCCCCGAGCGCGGCTCCATGGGCATAGTGGAGCCCGCACGATAGCATTCATTCACGTGGGAGAGACGGGCAGAGCCGCTAAGGATCGCATTCGACCGATGCCTTCTGCCGACCTGCTGGGCTACCTGCGCACGCAGACGGCACCCGAGCAGATTGCAGATCGCATCCTTGCCGCCATAGCGGTGGGAATCCTCAATCCGGGAGACCGCCTTCCATCGGAGCGCCAGTTGACCGCGACCTTCGACGTGAGCCGGACGACTTTGCGCCAGGCCATAAGCCGCCTTTCGGCGCTTGGCGTCCTCCAGGCCAGGAGGGGCAGGCAAGGGGGGACGTTCGTCGCCGGGGAGCATTACAAGCAAGAGGAACTGGCCGCCATCCAGAGGGCGCTCGGCCCGATCCGGGAGCAGCTGCAAGTGATGCTCGACTACCGCAACCTGATCCAGCAGTCGATCGCCAAGACCGCGGCGCGGAGAAGGACGGCGGCGGATGTGGACCGGATGCGCCTGGCACTGGAGGCCTACCGTGAATCGAGCAGCGCGACCGAGTCCCGCGACGCCGACCGTGAGCTGCACGAGGCAATTGCCCAAGCCACCAGGAACGCCTATTTGGTGCATCTGAACGGTGAACTCGCATCGGCCGCCAACTTGGGCTTCGCCGCGCATCCGTATTCAAGCGAGCTTCACAGCCGCGCCCTAAAGCAGCACGAGGCGCTGGTGGCGGCGATCGAGCTCGGGGACGACGCGGTGGCGGAACTGGTGGCGGCGGAACACTTCGAGGTGACCAGCACCAAGCCCTGGATCGACGCCCTGGCTGCCGGGGATTCCGCGGCCCAGGAGGGCTAACCGGACAGGAAGCCGCCTTTTTCCATGCTCAGCGTTTTCACCGAGCGAGCCGAGGAGGAGCAGCCCGCCCGGTGCTGTGCTGGCAGCAAGGGGCTGCCAACCGTTGAGTCCAGGCTCCAATGTTTGTCAAGCCGCTAAATGTTCGTTGAGGCAGGCCCGGCAGATGGCAATGAATTCCTCGTCGTGATCCAGCCCACGCTCGATGCGTGAGATCTTGGCGGGCCAGACGCCGAGGTCGTCCGAGACGGTCTGCAGGGAGACCTACGCTGCTGTTCTGGTTGAGCGAAGCCAGGGCCCGAGGTCCTCGTAGGCGGGGCTCTGCAGCAGGAAGGAGACCTCGCGGGCGAGGTGACACTTGCGACAGCGCGTGACGTCACGCTTTGTCTTGCCCTCGGCCGTTCGTCGGGTGACAGGCCCCACGAAAACTGGTCCGGCCGAAATGTAGGTCCAAGCCTCCAGAATGGAAATGGAGGTCTCCGACAATGAAGTCCAAGTACCGCACCCCCGAGCAGGTGATCCGAAAGCTCAGCCGTTGGCGACGAGATGCTCAACAAGGGGGCAACCGTCGCTGACCGTCACCCAGAGATGCTCGGCGCGCGCAGCTCAAATCGCTGGCCAATGTCTTGTGCTCTGAGACCTCTTCTTGGACACTGTCACCTTGCTTGTAGGGGCTGACCTGCTAAAGCGCGTTGGTTGCCCCTTGGCGATCCTCGCTGAGGGTTGCCTTGGCCAAAGCCGATCCCCTATGACATCGTCCATGAGGGCACACGCGTCGCCGTCGAAGTGCGCAATACCAGGACCTACGAGTTTGCGAAGCTGGAGCGTGACTTTCGTCCGACGACCGCCGGGGACAAGGCCCTCTCGAGGCGGGTGCGGAGAGATCCGATCGTTCATGGATCGGTTATCGCACTCCGGAGGACCGAGCGGGGCGGCTTACGCCGCTGGCAACACCACCTCGAGTTCGACCCCAAGGGGCTGCAACAGGGAGGACGCTGCCTGCAGGGGCGCTCTTACTATGTCGTGACCCCAGCGATGGCCTGCTCAACGGCGCGTGCCCAGGTCGCGACATACCAGAAGGACATCACTCGAGAGACATATCGAGTGAGCCCGGTCTGAATTGCCCATGGGACATGGTTCTTGCTCTTCTTCGGATCAAGAAAGATGGTTGGAGCAACAGCTGTCTCAGCTTCAATGTATCTTCTTTAGTTCCAGATGATCGTAGCTTTTGGAGTCGAGTATGCGATGACTTAGCTCCGATCTTGACTATGGAAAGGTGGTGTCATCTATGTTGCAAACCCTAGAAGTGGAAATCGATGAGCAAGGTCGAGTCCATCCCATCGGTGAAGCGGTGTAACTTCCACCGCGACCCGCCCTATTGACCTTTTTGGGCGTCAGCGGGGATCGAGACGGTTGTCCACTCTTAGGCGGCCCTCGCCGAGGACTGGCTCAAACCGGAAGAGGACGAGGCATGGGCATATTTGCAGCCGGGCAAGTAGTCGTAATGTCGTTTCCGTTCTCTACCTCTCTCGCAACAAGTGCCGTCCTGCGCTTCTATCGGCAAGTGATTGCGCAACGAAGACAATCTGCCACTCCGTCGTCCCGGCGTAACGCGTGACGTTCATAACGCAATGCGTTATGCTAATAGAGTGCTGCAGTCGTTCCGGGACAAGGAGACAGAACGTGTCTGGCAGCGACAGCGAATCCGAAAGCTCGACGAGAACACCCAGCGGATGGCGTTGCGCAAACTTCTTATCCTCGATGCCGCCGATGCACTGGATGACCTCGTTGTGCCACCAGGCAACCGGCTCGAAAAGCTCCGGGGTGATCGTGTTGGTAGCTACAGCATCCGCATCAACCAGCAATGGCGGATCTGCTTTCGCTGGACCGCTGCTGGCGCCGAGGACGTCGAGATCGTCGATTACCACTGAGGAGGACCTTTGACCGCGAATATGACCATCTCTCCGATCCATCCCGGTGAAGTGCTGTTGCTGGAGTACTTAGAGCCGCTCGGCGTCACGCAACGTCGGCTGGCTTTGGCTATTGGTGTCCCTCCGCGTCGCATCAACGAGATTGTGCACGGGAAGCGACGCATTAGTGCCGACACGGCTCTGCGACTTGCGCGCTACTTCGGCACCACCGAACGATTCTGGCTGAACCTCCAAGGTCGCTATGACCTAGAAGTCGAACGAGATCGGCTACTGCTCACCCTTGAGGCGATCCAACCACTGGCCAGGGCTTGACCGGCACCATCGTCCAAGAAAGTCCTGAACCGAAAGCCGAATGTCGACGAGCGCTGTCGCATTCCCTTCGAACCGCGGAGAACCTGGATGGCGGACATCGTAACTCTACGCCGACCGTCAGGGGCGACATCGCGATAATCGCCATATTGAACGAGAGGAGATGCAAGTGCCGACCAGGCTCGGATCCATATTTCAGCCGGACCAGGCCACGAGGGTCCCGTCATCCTCAGGAGCGCCGAGCCCGGAATTCCGCCCGGTCTGCTTGCCCATCAGGTCGGAGAGGCGACGCTAAAGCTGTTGCACACGGGTGGCAAAGTGGGCACAGACGGACTGGGCGGCGTGGAGGTCGGCCTGCAGCGACGCGCGGGTCGAAAGAGCGAGTGCTCAGACCTTGGCTCTGTGCCGGCGGAGCTGTTTGCTGGTCGCCGGTCCTTGCTCGCCGACGAGCGTTGTGCGTGATTCATCGCTGACGGCGCTGATTTCAACGCGCATACCGAGGGCGCCTACGTACTGCTGGAGCACTAGGAAGGTGACGTTCTTCGAGCGCTCTATGGCGGCCACCCGGGGCTGGGATACGCCAAGCCGTGCCGCCATTTCCCGCTGGGATATCCCCGCCTTCTCCCGCAGGGCGGTGAGTCCCGCTGCAAGGCGCAGCTCCCCCTCGATCTCGCCTACCCGCTCCTCGGCTCCGGGAGCGGACAATACCTTCTTTTCCCAATCCTTCAGGCTCATCTTTTCTTCACTCTCCGCGGCTTGCGGCTCGCCAGCTTGGCCTGGTGCCGCTCGAATCTCTCGTCGGCTATCGGGATGTTTGTGTTGTACCAACCCGACCAGTTGTCGCTCTTGTTACCACCCACCAGCAAGATCGCCTGTCGTTGGATGTCAAAGGCAAATAGCACGCGGACCTCGCTGCGACCGGTTGAGCCGGGTCGGAGCTCTTTCATATTTGCGTGCCGGCTGCCCTTTACTGAATCCACCAACGGTCTTCCCAATGCTGGACCTCCATCCCTGAGCACCCGGATGGCAGCGAGCAGGGCCTCTGCATCCGGGGCGTCGAGATTACTGGCCCAGGCTTCGCAGAGCGGGTGGAACTCGACCTCCCACTTCTTGCTTGCCACATGATAATAATAGCATTATCAAAAGAGAAGGGCCAGCGCTAGATGGACTCCGCAATGAGACGTCTGACTGCCTCCGGGCTGCAGGTCAGGGCCGGACGAACCTCGTGACGTCTGCCTCGGGTGCTCGAACGTGCCGGGCAATGATTGTGTACACCCCTACCACACCGCCGCAATCGAGGTGCCAGGCCCGGCCACCGAAGGGCTGGAGGTCATTGCGCGCCGCCACGGCCAGCACCTGGTGGTAGGGGTTATCGAGCGTGCAGGCGGGACGCTTTACTGCTCTGTTGTCTGCATCGATGCGGCCGGCACCCTGCTTGGCAAGCGGCGCAAGCTGATGCCGACGGCCGCCGAACGCTTGGTGTGGGGCTTTGGCGACGGCTCGACCATGGGCGTCTACCAGACCAGCATCGGCAGGCTGGGAGCCGTTATCTGCTGGGAGAATCTCATGCCGGCTGCTCGCATGGCAATGTACGGCCAGGGCATCGAGCTCTACTGCGCGCCGACGGCGGACGGCCGTGATGGTCACCATGCCACTATGCGCATCGCCCAGGAGGTCCGCTGCTTCGTCCTGGTGGCCAACCAGGTGATGCGCGTCGGCGACTTCCCTCCCGAGCACCCCAGGCCTTTCGGCAATGACCCAGCCCTCGTGGTCTCAACGGGTGGGAGCAGCATCATCGGACCCCTTGGCCAGGTGCTCGCCGGGCCGGTCTATCACGAGGAGGCCCTGCTCGTCGCCGATCTCGACCTGGATGAGATAGCGCGTGCCAAGTGCGATTTTGACGTCGTCGGGCATTACGCGCGGGCCGACATCTTCCGTCTGGAGATCGACGGGTCCTCCAAGTCTCCGATGGACGCTCCACCGCAGGCGTACCGCGCCTCGGAGGTTGAGGAGTGATCCCCGGCTCAGACGTCCCGCCAACCCGGGAGGAGTGCTCGCTGGCTGCAAAGCGCCTCCTCGGCAGGATGCGCAAGACCCCGGTAGCCGATCTGCCCGCTGGGGATCTTGGCCTGCGACCAGTCACCATCAAGCTGGAGTTTCTCCAGTACACGGGGGCGTTCAAGGCCAGGGGCGCGCTGAATGCCGTGCTGGCGGCACCGGAGGGGGTGGCGTCGGTGTCGGCGGCCTCCGGGGGGAATCACGGAGCGGCTGTGGCTTGGGCCTCCCGCCAGGCGGGGGCTCCCCGCGGATATCTTCGTACCCGCCTCCGCGCCTCCAGCCAGGATCTCTCTGATCGAGGGGTATGGAGCGTGCCTCCACCTTGTGGAGGGGTTCTATGGGGATGCCTTGGCCGCGAGCCGTGAGTTCGCCGCGGGGCACGGCTCCTACCACATCGATGCCTACGATGCCACCGGTGTGGTCGCCGGCCAGAGCACTTTGGGGATGCGGATGCATCCGCCGATGCCGATGCTTCGGATATCGCCTAGGCGCGGGGAGTCCTAGTCGAACCCCCGGGGGATGCAGAGCGTCTCGGCGACTTCTTCGACCGTGAGGATAAGCCGTCGGGGAGAAGTGGGCTCGACTTCTGGCTCCTCGGTACCAGCAAGGCAGCGTTCGATCTGAATGATGACGTCGCAGTCGGCCGCGATGCGCATGACCTTGTCCCACTCGTCGCTGTGCTCCCACCACCACTGGGGATGGGTCAGCGAGATGGAGCCGACCTAAAAGGGGCGTCATCAGGCACAGCGTTAAGTCTGCCAGGGCGCCCCTGCTGCGGAGTGAAACATTGATGATCCGGTAGCTCGTGCCTTCTGCGAACTACTGGTGATCGGGTGTCTGTGCTATCCTGCAGCTAGTAGTTCGCACCTTGGTAGAAGTACTGGATCTATGATGTCTCGACCGGCAGGGATCAGCGGCAGAGGACGAGCCGAGTTGGCACGCGTACTTGCGCCCGGCCGCACGTTCCTCACGCCGAGTGATGTTGCTGAGGCGCTGGACGTGGATGCAAAGACTGCTGCCAAGAGGCTCTCCCGATGGGCTGGACAGGGCTGGGTCCGTCGAGTCCGACGTGGGCTGTACATCGGCGTGCCCGTCGATGCGACGAATCCGGCGGCCTGGTCGGAGGATGCTCTGCTCGTTGCCTCCGCGGTCTGGACGCCCTGCTACTTCACCGGCTGGACGGCTGCACACTACTGGGCGCTCACGGAACAGGTCTTCCGGACGACCGTACTGAAGACGACGGAGCGGGTTCGCAGCTCGTCAGTACAGATGCTCGACCACGACTATCTGGTGCTGCATGCCGGTGCCGACGCTCTCACGTGGGGACTCACGAGCGAGTGGAGGGGAGGGACGCGGCTTCGGTTTGCCGATCCGGCCCGCACGGTCGTGGACGTTCTTGACACGCCGAAACTTGGCGGTGGCATCCGCCATGGAGTCGAGGTGCTGACTTCCTATCTCGATGAGCATGATCCGGCGACGCTCATCGAGTACGGCGACCGACTCGGAAATGGCGCGGTCTTCAAACGCCTCGGCTATCTCATCGAGGTACTGGAACTCGACCTGCCGGACCTCATCGCTGCCTGCCAGAAGCGCATCTCCAAGGGCGTCTCGGCCCTGGACCCGGACGGGCCGCAGGGAGGTCGCCGCATCATGCGCTGGCGGCTTGTCGTGAATGTTCTTATAGTTCGCGAGGGTGCCTCATGATTCCACAGCCGGAGCTTGCGAACCTCCGGGCCGAGTGGATGCTCGACCAGAACGTCATCGAGAAGGACTACGTTCTCGGCTGGCTACTGGCCGGGATCGCGCACCAAGAGGAACTGGCGCGCACCTGGGTGTTCAAGGGCGGTACGTGCCTGCGGAAGTGCTACTACGAGACCTTCCGATTCTCGGAGGATCTCGACTTCACCATCATCGACGGTGGCCCAGAAGAACCAGGCGACCTGATGAAGGTCTTCGGCGCAATCGCCGAGTGGGTGCGAGAGGAGTCCGGCGTCGATCTGGTGCTCGACGAGACGTCCTTCCAACGCAAGCGGAACAAGCGAGGCAAGCCGACGACGCAAGGGCGGATCGCCTATCGCGGTCCGAACGGGAACCGGCAGATGCCGAAGGTAAAGCTGGACCTGACGTCAGACGAGGTGCTGGTGGACCGGCCGGTGCTTCGTGCGATCGGCCACCCCTACAGCGATCGGAACACGCTGCCACGCGAAGGCGTCATCTGTTACTCGATCGCCGAGCTATTCGGCGAGAAGCTCTGGGCACTCGCTGAACGTTGCCGTCCACGCGACCTCTATGACGTCGTCCACATGCATCGCCATCCGGACCTCGTCGGACTTGCTGGCGATGTCCGAAGCGTGCTCTGCAAGAAATGTGCACACGCAGGGATCGATGTGCCCACCGTTGAAGCAATCCGGTCCTCCAAGTTTCGTGCGGAAATCGAGAGCGAGTGGGAGAACATGCTGGGCCACCAGCTCCCGAAGCCGCTCCCACCATTCGAGAGCTTTTGGTCAACGCTCGACGACGTGTTGGGGTGGCTAAGCGGAGACCTCCGGATCACGCTCCTTCCCCGGGCGGAGCTTGGGAAGCTCGATGCCGCGTGGGAAGCTCCGAAGGCGATCACGAGCTGGCGACAAGGGGTCCCGCTTGAACTGCTGCGCTATGCCGGTGCCAACCGGCTCAAGGTCGATATCGACTACCGAGCGGAGCGGGGCCGCCAGGGGCCTCGACGGGTCGAGCCGTACTCGCTCCGGCTCACGCAGAACGGGAACCTCGTCCTGTTCGTTGTCAACGATTACGGAGAGCTGCGGAGCTACCGAGTGGATCGGATCGCAGGCATCCGGCCAACCGCGACGGCATTCCGTCCGCGATACAGGGTGGAGTTCTAGCGACCTTGGACTTGGCGCGTATATGGAGTATCCCGCGTATTGGTAGTTCGGCGGGTATTATGAACGTGTGGAGGAGTCGCCGACCATTCGGGCTGTGATGCGCCTGCGGCCAGCTCGGCCAGGCGCGCCCGCATGCGTCGCACCTCGGGCGCCCGATCAAGGCCGAGAAGCCGCCCGATCGTGACGGGGTCCAAGCGCGTCAGGCCCTCTGCCGGGGCTCTCCTACAAGACAGCAGAACACGACGCAGAGCACGAGGCTGCGCAACCCATAGAAGGCGCCGTCGTACGCCTGCGACCCGGCGCCCGGCCCCGTAGACGCCGGCCATCACCTCGACAAGGCCCGTCGCGACAAGGGCGGGCAGGATCGAAAGCGAGCCGGCGAGGGGGAGCGAGGCGCCCTCGGTGATGACCGGGGCCGCCTCGTCGAGCATGCCTGCTCTGGCGGCCCGGCGCTCTGGGGCACGGTCTGCGGGAGGCGCCAAGGGCTCGAGCACGTTGGTCGGCGCGACCTGGCGACCTGCACCCGACGTCATCGGCCCGAGCGCACGCAGCACCGAGTCGTGGCTCACCCCGACCCTGGTCGCGATGGCCCGCAGCACCAGGCCGTCTCTTCTCAGCTGGGTGATCTCGGCGACTTTGTCCTCGCTCAGCTTGGAGGGGCGCTTCGGACCCTTCTTCTTCGGGAGAAGCCCTGCTACGCCATCGCGTGCATAACCGTCCCGCCAGCGCCAGAGTGTGGGCTCGGCCACGCCGAAGCCCGCCGCCACCTCTCGGGCGGTAGCGGAGTTGGTGGCGACGAGCTGCACCGCGGCCAGGCGCCGGCCGGCGACGTCGCCCGCCGACCACGTCCACGCCGCCATGCCCCAGAGGAACACCGCTCCCGAGCCGTCGGAAGACTCCACCATCTCGACCCCTGCAGCGATCGGGCACGCCCCGCCGGGGGCGAACCCGAGCGGCGGGCCCTTGCGAAGTGTTGCCACCCTCGCCATCTCAGTACCATCCACCAGAGCTGGCCACCAGCGTCAGTGTCATACATCTATTCTATGACATTTCAACGAGCGACAGGTGGATCTACGAGGGACTTCGTTGCCTTATGTCTGGAGGTCTGGATTCACGACGGCGTCTGCAACGACGCCCTGCGGGGTGAATTCGGGCGGCGTTGGTTAGGGGCGGATGGACTTGTGGACGACGCTTCGCCTCGCCCACGGGGTCCACCGCCTATGGCTACTACCGATCAGGCATTTGAATCCGAAGGCGCTAGGAGGTTTCCACCAGCGCCGGGGTGGAGTTAAGACCGGCCAGCTTGGTCATGGACTCGAGAGAGAAGTGGCGCCGCTCGGTGGCTCTCTCCTCCGACCTTTACCCCTCCGCCCTGGACCAGATCATGGAGAAGAACCTCTCCACCGCACTGGTGGACAGGCTGATGCACCACGCCCACGTGGTCGTCACCGAGGGCGGCTCGGTCGGGCTGCAGGACGCCACCAGCGGCAAGGGGGTGGTGCCCCTGGGAAGCTGAGGAAACTATCCGCTCCAGGGCGTTTTCTGGTGGCCATCGACACTTGTCACGACCGGCAACGCCCGCATTCTCTGCCACCTTGTCGGAACGATGGGGACGGCTGTTCGTCTCGTTCAACTGCCTCGTCCAAGCCGACCCGTATCCGGCCCCGGCCAAAGGCGAGCGGGGCGGTGTCGATCTCGGGCTTCGGGTGCTCGCCACCATGGCCGAGGACTCGGGTGCCATCACCGAAGTCGGCAACGCCGCCCCCCTCGTGCCACGCGGGCCGAAGGTCGCCGGAGGGGACGACAACTCTCCCGGCTCATACCCGGCTCACGCGGCCACCGGGCGGCGAAAGCCAAGCTCGCCGGGTTGGACCGCAGGGTCGTGCACCTGCGTCGGGAGGCACGCCACCAGCTCACAACGATGCCGGCGGGTACCTACAGCGAGGTGGTGGTCGAAGACGTCGATCTCGCTGCGATGAAGATGAGCATGGGACGCTGGGCCTTCCGGCGCTCTGTCTCCGATGCCGCCTTGGGCAAGATCAGGCCCCAGCTCACCTGCAAGATAGCCTGGAGAGGGACGGCCCTCACGGTCGCAGACCGTTGGTTCGCCTCCTCCAAGATCCACCACGGCTGCGGGTGCCACCTGATCGGACCGAAGAAGCCGGCCTGCCAGCTCGTCTGTGCACACACCGTCGAGCTGGTCGACCGGGACGAACGCAAGCGTTGAGTCTTCGCGACTGGCCGGAGAATACCGGTCGTGGCTCGGTTGGAGCCACGACCCCGAAGCCCGCCAATCCCACCGCAAGCGGTGGGGGACTCGGCTCGGACACCGGATCATCCGGTGCCGGAGGAGGAGGCCTAAGACCTTTGCGCTCCCGCAGAGGCCGTTTCCGGTGAGGCCAGAACCCGCAAGGGAACCCCGAGAAGGGGTGCAGCGCGAGTGCTCCCTGTTACTCACTCCGCTGCAACGACAAAACGCATCCACTTGCCATCGGCCTGGCGGCCGATGCGATGGGACGAGCGACGGCCGGGCTTTGCGCTCGAGTGACAGCGGCGGCTACTCGCCGGTAAAGGTGGCCTTTCCCGGACCGTTCTCCAGGAAGGACTTCACGCCGATCTCGGCGTCCTTGGTGGAGAAGGCTTCGGCGAAGAGGCGGAGCTCCAGGTTCAGCCCGTGGCTCAGGCTGTCCGCCAGACCCAGGTCGATGGCCCGCTTGGCCAGACCGAGGGCGGCTGAGGGGCCTTTGGCGAACTCGGCCGCCCAGGCATGGGCCTCTTGGAAGAGGGTTTCCCTGCTCTCGGCAACCCTGTCCACCAGCCCGATGGCACGTGCCTCATCCACCGCCACCTGGCGGCCGGAGAAGATCAGCTCCTTGGCGCGTGCCGAGCCGACCAGGCGCGGGAGGCGCTGCGTGCCTCCACCCCCGGGGATGATTCCGAGCAGCATCTCCGGCTGACCGAGCTTCGCCTCCGGCGAGGCGACGCGGAAGTCGCAGGCCAGCGCCAGCTCGCACCCACCACCCAAGGCATAGCCCGCGATGGCGGCGATGGTGGGGCGGGGAATCTGGGCGACGGTGTCGAGCGCTTTGTGGAAGAGGCCGCCGATCTTGAGCGCCTCGACCGGGCCGCCGAAGCGGCTGATGTCGGCGCCGGCGGCGAAGATCCTCTCGCCGCCCCAGATGACCACGGCTCCGGCCGGATGGCGGCGCAGCTCATCGGCTACCTCGTAGAGTTCCTCGAGCAACTCGGGAGAGAGGGCGTTGGCCTTGGGCCGGTCCAGCCGGACCACCGCCACGTTCTCCGGGGTTGTCTCCACCTTCACGAATTCATTGGCCATGGCCGCACTCCTCTCGCTGCGTTGCGCAGTCGCCGCCCGGTATGCACATCTTGGGCCGGCTCTTCGCCTTGCGATGCTATCGCCGCACCCTGGTGCGCGCCAAGACTCAGAGGCGCTCGATGAGGCGATTGGCGATGGTGCGGGGATCCAGCCTGCCGGCGTTCATCTCGGCGATCGCCGCGGAGAACTCCTCGCCGCCGAGAAGCGTCTCCACCTTGCGGGAGATCATCGCCTGAGCCAATCGGGAGAGTTCCTTGGCCAGACGGGCCTCGCGCCTGCGCCCGGCCAGGCCGGAGGACTCGGCGAAGGCGTGGTGGGCCATGACCGCCTCGATGACCTCCTCCGCCCCCTTGCCGTCCTGGGCGACCGTCTCCAGTATTGGCGGGCGCCAGGGCCCTGGCTGGGACATGTCGAGCATGGATTCCAGGTCGCGGCGGGTTTCGCGTACTCCGGGGCGGTCGGCCTTGTTGATCACGAAGACGTCGGCGATCTCCATCAGCCCGGCTTTGTTGGCCTGCACCGCGTCGCCCCAGCCGGGGTTGACGACCACGATGGTGGTGTCCGCCTCCTCGGCGATCTCCACCTCCACTTGGCCCACCCCGACGGTCTCGATGAAGATGGTGGGGAAGCCCACCGCCGCCAGGATGCGCGCCGCCTCCGGCACCGCCACCGAGAGCCCGCCCAGATGCCCCCGGGTGGCCATGGAGCGGATGTAAACGCCGGGGTCGAGGGCGTGGTCCTGCATGCGGACCCGGTCTCCGAGGATGGCGCCGCCGGTGAAGGGGGAGGAGGGATCGATGGCCAACACCGCGGCGTCCTGGCCACGGCGGCGCATTACCTCCACCAGGGAGTTGGTGAGGGTGGACTTGCCGGCGCCGGGGGCGCCGGTCAGCCCGACCGTGAAGGTGTCGTGAGCCCGGGAGAAGGCCATCCTCGACAGTTCGGCACCCGCCTGGCTCCCTCTCTCGACCAGGGATATGATCCGGGCCAGCGCGGCTCGGTCGCCGTTCTTGGCCGCTGCGAAGAGCTGGGCGGGTTCGGTGGTTCTCAAGTGGGTGATACCTCGCTTTTGCGCTCGCGGTCCGCCGGGCATCCAAGTCTACCTTTGCACCGCCGAAGGCGAAAAGACGGGCTCAGTGCTTGTCACTGCAGCGTTCGACCTTGCCGCCGAGGGCTGTGAGGCGCCGTGGCAGGTCGACGTAACCACGGTCGATGTGGCTGGTGCCGTAGACCCGGCTCTCGCCCTCGGCGGCCAGCGCCGCAACCACCAGCGCAGCACCGGCGCGGATGTCGGTGGCCTTGACCGGCGCGCCCTGCAGGCTGGAGACCCCGCGAATAGCCACGTGGTGGCCGTGGGTGGTCATGTTCGCGCCGAGGCGGCGGAGCTCGTCGACGTATTTGAAGCGCCCCGCGAAGATGTTCTCGGTGACGATGGCGTCACCATCGGCGGTGGAGAGCATCGCGACCAGGATGGGCAGGAAGTCGGTGGCGATGCCGGGGTAGGGGAGGGAGGAGATGCTCACCGCCCGCAACCGGGCCGAACTCCGTGCCAGCAGGCCGGCGGAGTCGGGCAGGATCTCCAGCCCCAGCTCCCTCAGCTTGCGAAGCAGCATCTCCATGTGCTCCGCCCTGGCGCCGCGCAGGAGGATCTCGCCCTGGTTCATGCCCACCGCGCCCAGCGCGGTGGAGGCGTCGATTCGGTCGGGGATGATGGTGTGATTGGCGGGGCGCAACTCCGGCACGCCCTCCACCGTGAGGGTGGAGGTGCCCATCCCGCTGATGCGGGCGCCCATGGAGTTGAGCATGCGGGCGAGGTCGGAGACCTCCGGCTCGCGGGCGCAGTTGGAGATGGTGGTGGTCCCCTCGGCCAGCACCGCGGCCATCAGCACGTTGTCCGTGCCGGTGTGGGAGGGGAACTCGAGGGCGATGTCCGCCCCGCGGAGGCGAGCCGCCTTGCCCTCCACGTAGCCGTGCGAGGTGGTGAAGGCCGCGCCCAGCTCCGAGATTGCGGCAAGGTGCATGTCTATCGGGCGATGCCCGAAGTCGTCGCCGCCGGGCATCGAGATGGTGGCGTTGCCTAGGCGCGAGATCAGCGGGCCGAGCACGACAACCGAGGCTCGGATCTTCTCCACCAGTTCGTAGTCGGCCAGTGGCTTGATTCCGGAGGCCCCGGGGGTGATTACCACCAGGTGGTCGTCACCTGCCCATTCGCTGCCGATGCCCATGGAGGCCAGCAGCTCGGACATGATGTCCACGTCATCGATGTGCGGAACGTTGTGGAGGTGGTGCTCCCCGGAGGCGAGGATGGTCGCCGCCATCTGCTTGAGGACCGCGTTCTTGGCTCCTTGGACGCGGAACTCGCCCTCCAGGCGGTTTCCACCCTCCACCCGGAAGTAGTTGGCCTGCCCTGGGGCGCTCGTCATTGCTTGCCTACCTCCTGACCGGTTTCGGGGGCGCCGGGAGATGCACGCCTGACGGCGGCTGGGCGCGGAGTCGTCGGCCCGGGCGCCGGTGGACCTCTCCAGGTTAGTTGGATCATATCCAATCCCAAAGGGGGCGCGCGGCTTGGTGGCGGGTAGATGGGGGCCGACCGTCCGGGCTGCCCATAGAATGCGCCTCCAGCACGCCCAGTCGGATTGCAGGCCGCGATATGTCCCGCCCCACCACGCTTGTAGACCAGTTCAGCCTCAGCCCGGAGGCCTATAAGGAGCTATCCCGCCCCCGCACCGGCCTGGTGGAGGAAAGGCGGGATCCCGAGCGGCCCGGGTGTTACACGCTGGAGCGGGGGATGCTGTCGGAGTACGAGCGCCAGCTCAGTGCCGAAGATGGCGAGAACGGGATGCTGACGGTCCACCAGCGGGTCACCTACAGCGCCTCCCTGGCCGGATTCGGGCCGTTGGTCGCCCTGGCGCTGCGCCGGGTGCTCCGCTCCAGATCCACGGCGGTGCCGATACCCCGCTGGCTCCCTCCCGACCCGCTGGAGTCGGATGCGGCCAGGCAGCTTGCCACCATCGTCATGGTCTCGATCTCGACCGCCTACTACGCGACCCTGCTTGGCCAGACCCTCACCTTTACCGCCCGGGAGTTCTCGGCCGGGGTCTCCTCCCAAGCCTGGGTGCTTCTTGCCAGCCGCTTCGACATCCTGCCCGGCTTCGCGCTGCTGGCACTGGCCAACCGGGTCGGACGCGTGGCGATGGTGCGGATCTCGGTGCTGATCGGAGCGCTTCTCACTGCGCTCTCGGCGGCCAGCCCGGGCATGGAGATGCTCGCGCTACTGCAGGTGCTGGCCAAGGGGACCACCGCAGCAGCGGGTGTGCTGGTGACAGTGCTTGCCGCCGAGATAGTGGCCCCGCGCCAACGGGCCTGGGCGATCGGCTCGCTGGTGGTGGGGGCCGCCTTGGGCGCCGGCTTTTGCGATGTGCTGCTGCCGATCGCCGGAATCTCCCTCGGCTCCTGGCGCATCCTCTATCTGGTCGGCATCCCCATGGGCGCGTGGGGGGTCAGGCTTACCTACCTGCTGCACGAGAGCGAGCGTTTCCGTCACGCCGTCGCGGAGGTGCCCAGGGAGCGCCGGCGTATCTCCCTCTCGGGATCGAGGGTCTTCGTCCTGTCGGTGGCGGCCTTCGCGGTCAACGCCTTCCTCATTCCCACCACCCAGTTCCGCAATGAGTACCTGAGGGTGGAGCGGCACTTCTCCGCGGCGCTGATCGGGCTCTTCGTCATACTCACCAACATCCCCGGAGCTCTCGGCCTGGCGTTCGGCAGCAGGTTGTCGGAGACCAAGGGCAGGCGGGTGGTGGCGGCGGCCGCGATCATCATCGGCGGGGGAGGGATCGCCCTTGGCTTTGCCACCGGTGGCCTGTGGCTGTGGATAACCACGGTGGTCGGCTCCACGGCGGTCACGGCCATAGTTCCCAGCCTGGGTGTCTATCAGGCCGAGATGTTCCAGACCAGGGCGCGCGGTATGGGCGGGGGAATCATCACCGCCGCTTCGAGGGTGGGGAGCATCCTCGGGGTTCTCTTCGTGGGGTACTTCAGCTCGCGTATGTCTCTGGGGGGTTCGGTGGCGCTCCTATTCTTCGGGATGTTGGCGCTGGTGCCGCTCCTCTTCACCTGGTTCCCCGAGACCGGGGGCCTCGAGCTCGAGCAGATCAGCTCAGACGAGTGACCGCTCAGGCCCCGGCCGGGGCCGTCCAGGGGGCGACGCGGTCCAGGAAGGCCACAGTGGCCGCCAGTTCGCGCTCCTGAGAGCCGGCCAGGCGGAAGCTGTGCCCCTCGCCCTCCAGCAGCAGGTAATCGACTTCCCGTCCCAGCTCCCTGAGCGCCTCCACCATCGGCTCGACGCTGGCGGCTGGAACCACCTGGTCGTCGCTCCCTTGGATCACCAGGAGCGGGCAGGAGATCGAGGCGGGATCCGCCGCGGGGGAGCGCCTCAGCCAGCTTTCCAGGTGGCTTGACTTCGGTCCGAGCAGGGTGGAATGCAGGCTCTTCTCGAATCGGTGCGTGGTGGCGTCCACTGCAACCGGGTCGGCCACCGGGGAGACCGCGATGGCCCCGGCCAGCCCTAGCGAGGAGCGCTGGGCCAGGCGCAAGGAGAGATATCCCCCCGCGGAGCCGCCGTTGGCGACCAAGGGCCTCGCGATCTCGCCCCGGCGCTCCAGCTCCTCCAAGGCGGATGCCACGTCGGCCACGTCGACCAGCCCCCAGCCACCCTCCAGGGCGCGCACGAAGGCCATGCCGTAGCCGGTGGTCCCCCGGAAGTCGGGACAGGCGACGTCGAAGCCCATCGAGTTGAAGAGCGCGATGCGGTGGTTGAAGCGCACCTCTGACTGGTCGTTCGGGCCGCCGTGCAGCATGACCACGGTGCCGCGTGAAGCCCTTCCCGCCCCCTCGGCCGCTCTCCAGCGCCGATGGATCCGGGTGTTGATCTCCGCCGCGGGGAAGCCCATGCCCATCTCGGAGAAGGGGGGAGTGAGGGTGGTGTGGCTCTCGGGCTCGGCCAGCGGGGCCAGCTCGGCAAAGAGGCGATGCCCGGCCACGAGCTTCACTTTCACGAAGCCCTCGGCCGGCCGGTCTTGGTGGATCTCGGAGACGTCCACGCAGGCGATGCGGGTGGGGGTCTTGGCCCCTTGGCGTACCCCGACCAGCCTGGAGCCGACCACCGCCGGAGCGTCGAAGAACCCCTTGGCTATCTCCAAGCCCCTGCCCTGGTCGCCCAGTAGGTGGTGCACCAGGCGGGCAAAGCCGGCCTCCCGGCGAAGCGCGAAGAGGCCGTCTCCCTGCCCGTCGAAGCACCAGGTGCGCTGTCCGATTCCCTGGTCCACGTTGGCGTAGTCGTGCCCGGGCGTGCCGGTGACGAGCGGCTCGGAGCCGTCCAGCGGGTCGGCGATGCGAATTCGCAGATGCCCGTCGTGGCTGGAGACGAAGCCCAGGCGGGTGCCGTCGGGGGAGAAGGTGGGCTGGGAGTGCATCACCCCCTCCTCGGCGTAGACCCGGACCACCTCTCCCAGGAAGTCGGTGACCACGATGGCCGACCCTTGCCAGGGCATCGCCGTGTCGCGCCAATGCCGGAAGGCGACCAGGCCGAGGGTGACGCTGAGCGCAGGATCGGCGACGAAGTAGTCCTCCCCCGGGAGGGAGGCCGGGGCGAACACCTCTCGCGCCTGCTCGGGATGCGAGGCGTTGGGCACGACGTAGATCCGGCGCTCCCCGGAGACCAGCGCGATCGCCTCGCCGTCGGCGGCACGTGCGACTTGGCTCACCTCGGTGAAGCCGCCCCAGGCGCGTGGAGCGGCGGCGTCGAGCGGCATGTGGAGGAGAGTCCCCTCGGTGGAGGTGTAGACCAGCCCGCTCCCACCACCCAGCCAGGCGTGCCCCGTCGCGCTGCCTGGATAGCCCAGCGCCACCCGGTCATCCACGATCAGGGTCTCCACCCTCTCCAAGAGGTCGTAGAGGTAGATGCCCGACCGGCCGTTGCCGCGCGAGCCGAAGCTGAAGGCACCTCCGCCGGGATGGGGGGTGAGGTCGGCAAAGCTGCGCACCGGCGCCAGTGCCAGGGCGAACTCGATCTCGGACCCGGGGCTCTCAGGGCCCGCGCTGCCCGGCGCCAAGGTCATTCCCCGCTCACCTCCAGCCGTGAGAGTCCGCGCACGGCCTCGATGATTGCGCAGTGGTCTAGCATCGCCCCTCCGGAGGCCTCCACTGCTCGCAACATCTGGGTGGCGAGCGCCGTGAAGGGCAGGCTCACCCCGACTGAGCGTGCGAAGTCCTCCACGATCCCCAGATCCTTCAAGTGCAGCTCCACCCGGAAGCCGGGCTGATACCTGTGTTCCAGCATCTGAGCCGCCTTCACCTCAAGCAAGGTGGAACCGGCGCGCCCCCCGGCCAGGGCGGCGAGCGCCTCGGGGACGTCGACCTCGGCTCGCTCCAGGAGCGCCAGCCCCTCAGCCACGGTGGCAAGGATCCCGGCCACCATCACCTGGTTAACCGCTTTGACCGCCTGCCCGGCGCCGGCCCCACCGACGTGGCGTATGGAAGTCCCCATCGCGCGGAATAAGGGAGCCGCGCGGCGGAAGGCGCTCTCGCTGCCTCCGGCCATGATCGAGAGGGTGCCGGCAATGGCGCCGGTGTCCCCACCGGAGACCGGGGCGTCCAACGCCTCGATGCCGAGCCCCTCGGCACGCGCATGTATCCGCTTGGCAAGCTCGGGCGTCTCGGTGCCCATGTCCACCAAGAGAGCTCCCGGGCGCATCGACTCCAACAGGCCCTCCTCGAGCAGGACTTCGCTGGTCACCGCAGGCGTAGGGAGCATGGTGATCACCGCTTCGGCAAAGCCGGCCAGCTCCGCCAGGCCGGTCGCCGCCGAGGCCCCCGCCGCCACCAGCTCGTCCACCGGCCCACGCGAGCGGGAGGCGACCATGAGGTGGTTGCCCGCGGCCAACAGGTTCTTGGCCATGGGCTTTCCCATCAGTCCGAGGCCGATGAATCCGACTCTGAGCCCGGTCTCGTTGCCGGAAGAAGACGCCATGTTCTCTCCTTGGGATCGGTTTTGTTCCCGCCTAGGGGCGCCTTCGGGCGCCGGATCGGCGCTGCAAAGTCTACGCCGGCCCTCCCTATTCGAGGGGGACCTCTGCCCTCCGTAGCACAGGAAAGCCATCGTTTCGTATCGATTATTGAGATTTCGTATTGTTTGGCCCCTTCTGCTCCCCGGACGGGGCCCGCCGACCAGAAGCGCCGGAAGTGCCGTTTGCTATCTCGGCCATGTAAATTCGCAGGTCAACGAGGTGGTAGTTTCATGCTACTGATCCATCGTATCTGCGGCCATAATTCCCGGATGGCCGATGCTTTTAGGCGGGCGCAACAATGGGCCAATATGGTGTAAAGTCATCGAATATTGACACGAACGCGCTTTGATACAAGGCTTGATTATTGTCCACGGCGGATGCAAACGGAGGGGCGATGAACCGGGTGTCTTTAGCGGTGAACTGCGGGCCAATATCTGGCGGTGGCTGAACCATGCCGCGCAAGTCAGAGAGGGAAATGTACGAGTCGGCGATTGCCAAGACCCTGGAGATCGTGGGGGACTGGTGGACGCTTCTCATAATCCGTGACGCGTTGCTGGGTATAAAGCGCTTCGACGACTTTCACAACCACCTGGGGATCGCGAGAAACATATTGTCGTCACGCATGAAGAAGCTCGTCGATGCGGGCCTGATGGAGAAGAGCCTTTATGTCGACCGGCCGGCACGTTACGAATATGTTCTGACCCCCAAGGGCAGGGATATTTTCATAATGCTCTCGGCGATTCGGGAGTGGGGCGAGCGCTGGTATTACGGGAATCAAGGTTTACCCACACGGGTGACTCACGCCGGGTGCGGCGGTGAGACCGACACCGAGGTGCGCTGCAAGTCCTGCGGCGAGGTCATTGCCTCCATCTCGGACCTGGATATCGCCTTCGTCCCCGGTAATGGCCGCTCCGAATGGAATTTCTGGCAAGGGCGCTCGAACAACTGGTCCCAGCCCGGCTCGGCATTCGATTCCCACACCGGGTGATGGGCAGCTAGTTTCTGAGTGTGGATGCTCCCATCTTCGTGTACCAGGTTTCCCCGCGCACCGTTCACCAGACCGGCGCGGTGAAGGCCACTGCCGGATTGCCGCTCGAGTTCTTGTTCGATTTGATCGGAGAACCCAAGCTTCCCCGGCGAGCTTTATTCGCCGTCGTTCCCGCCGCTGACGCCCTGGGTGCGCGTAGTCCCGCGGAGCTGGAAAGTGCGGAGTGGACGCAGCTGGATGAGCTGGGTAACGATCGTTATCGCGCAACCTGGACGCCTCGTACGCCCGGCGAATACGTCCCGGTCGTGGTGGCCTGGATGGACGAGGTCGGCCGCTTGGCCGACCTGGCCGGGCGCAAGCTGGCCATAGGCGAGAGCTGCGAGCTGGAGCTGGCCGACATTGCCGCCCTTTTGCGAACCCAGGCCCGCGATGACGCCGTGGCGAATTTTCCCGCGCTCGGCCACGCCCTGCGGCCATCGGCCGACCGAGCTGGTGCGCGCAGGCGCGAGCTGGCGCGGCTGGCCGACCTGCTGGATGACTCCCAGCTCCAGCCTGCGGCAAGGCTGGGGGCTCTTGAGAGCACCGAGGCGGAGGAACTCGCCCGCCTCCCGTTGCGCGCCGAACTGGCCACCTTCGCCCGCGGGCAGGAGATCCGTTGCGAGGACCGGCTGGCGGCGGTGGGGGCCTGGTACGAGCTCTTCCCGCGCTCGTTCGGAGGTTTCAAGGGTGTGAAAGCCCAGCTAAGCCGGCTGGCCTCGCTCGGTTTCGATGTGATCTATCTGCCGCCCATCCATCCGGTGGGGGTGACCAAGCGCAAAGGGAGGAACAACTCGCTGGCGGCCGGGCCGGGCGACGTAGGCTCGCCGTGGGCGATCGGCTCCTCCGAGGGCGGGCACACCGCCATCGATCCCGGCCTGGGCAGCGCCGAGGACTTCGCGGAGCTGGTCTCCGCTGCGCGCGGGCTCGGGATCGAGATCGCACTCGACATCGCCTTCCAGTGCTCGCCCGACCATCCGTGGGTCGCACAGCATCCCGCGTGGTTCAACCGGCGGGCGGACGGGAGCATCGCCTATGCGGAGAACCCTCCCAAGAAGTACCAGGATGTCTACCCGGTCAACTTCCAGCCCGAACGGGAGGAGGACCGGCCAGCCCTCTGGGAGGCCGCCTATCAGGTCTTCGAGCACTGGCTGGCGGCCGGGGTAAGGATCTTCAGGGTCGACAACCCCCACACCAAGCCGCTTCCCTTCTGGGAGTGGGCCTGCGGGCGGCTGCGCCGAGAGCATCCCGAGGCCATCCTGCTGGCCGAGGCCTTCACCATGCCCAAGCTCATGTACCATTTGGGCGAGATCGGCTTTTCCCAGAGCTACACCTACTTCACCTGGCGCGTGGCCAAGTGGGAGCTCGAGGCCTACGGAGCCGAGCTGGCCTCGCCCGAGGCGGTGGCCACCATGCGCCCGAACTTTTGGACCAACACCCCCGACATCCTGGCCGACCCTTTGCGCAACGGGCCTCTCTCCGCTTTCGCGCTCCGAGCCACCCTGGCCGCCACCATGGCTCCCTCCTGGGGGGTCTACAGCGGCTTCGAGTTCGGTGAGAACCAGCCCATCACCCCGGACTCCGAGGAGTACATGGACTCGGAGAAGTACCAGCTCCGCCAGCGCGACTTTTCCGCTCCCGCCCCGCTCGACTCCTACATCGCCACCCTCAACTCCTTCCGCCGCGCCCATCCGGCCATCGCCAACCAGGCCGGCTTCGAGGCGGTGGGATGTGACAATCCCGAGCTCATCGCCTACCTGCGCACGGAGCCGGGCGGGGATGCGGTGCTGGTGGTGGTGAACCTATCGCCCCACCACGCGCGCGAGGGGACCATCGACCTCGGGCCGGTGCGGCGCGCCTTTGCCTCAGGCCCCACGCTGCGTGTGCACGACAGGGTTAGCGGCGCCACGTTCACCTGGGAGGGAGAGCGGGCCTACGTCCGTCTCGACCCGGTGGCCCAGGTCGCGCATCTGCTCGAGCCCGAAAGGCGGAACAGGGTAGATGAGGGGGACATTAACGAGACGGCCTCCTCTTGGTCGATGCCAGCCGCACCTGGGCATGTAGCCTCGTAATGGGTCTGGTGCTAGGCGCTGGCGGCAGGCGGTTGATCCCAGGGCGCGTTGACTGAGGGCGGCAATGGCGGGCTTTGAGCTTAAGCCGGAGTGGTACAAGAACTCGATCTTCTACGAGGTCTTGGTCCGAGGATTCTTTGACTCCAACCGCGATGGGGTGGGTGACATCCCTGGCTTGATCGCCAAGCTCGACTACTTGGAGTGGTTGGGTATAGACACCCTCTGGCTGCTGCCCTTCTACCAGTCCCCGCTCCGGGACGGCGGCTACGACATCAGTGACTTCCTTACCGTGCACCCCTCCTACGGCCAAGTGGAGGACGTGGCCGAGCTGATCGAGGAGGCGCATCGCCGCCAGATCAAGATCGTGGCCGACCTGGTCATGAACCACACCTCTGACCAGCACCCCTGGTTCGTCGAGTCCTCCTCCAGCCGCGACAATCCCAAGGCGGACTGGTATGTGTGGAGCGACGACAACGAGGGCTATCCGGAAGCGCGCATCATCTTCGTGGACACCGAGCGTTCCAACTGGACCATGCACGAGACGCGCCAGCAGTACTACTGGCACCGCTTCTTCAGCCACCAGCCCGATCTCAACTACGACAACCCCGAAGTGGCCCAGGCCATGATCGACGTGCTTCACTTCTGGCTCTCCCTCGGCCTGGACGGCTTCCGCCTCGATGCCGTGCCGTACCTTTTCGAGCGGGAAGGCACCAACTGCGAGAACCTGCCCCAGACGCATGAGTTCCTACGCAGGATCCGCTCCGAAGTGGACGAGATGTATCAGAAAAAGATCCTGCTGGCCGAGGCCAACCAGCTGCCCAAGGACGTGGTGGATTACTTCGGGCAGGGGGATGAGTGCCACATGGCCTTCCACTTCCCGATCATGCCCAAGATGTTCATGTCCATCAAGAAGGAGTCCTCCGGGCCCCTGCGCTCGGCGATCCTGGAGACCCCGACGATTCCCGAGGGCTGCCAGTGGGGTACCTTCCTGCGCAATCACGACGAGCTGACTTTGGAGATGGTGACCGACGAGGAGCGGGTCTTCATGTACCAGGAGTACGCCCGGGACCCGCGCGCCAGGCGCAACGTGGGGATCGGGCGCAGGCTGGCCCCTCTCATCGAGAACGACCGGCGCATCGCCGAGCTGCTTCACTCCCTGCTGCTCTCCCTGCCCGGCTCCCCGGTCCTCTATTACGGGGACGAGATCCTGATGGGGGACAACATCTACCTTGGCGACCGCGACTCGGTCCGCACCCCCATGCAGTGGTCGAGCGACCGCAACGCGGGCTTCTCACGCGCCGACAACGCCTCTCTGTATCTGCCGGTCCTGATGGACCCGGTCTACGGATACGAAGCCCTCAACGTCGAGGCCCAGCTGCTCAACCCGGGCTCGTTCCTGCAGTGGCTCAGGCACATGCTCTGGATCCGCAGGGGGAACCTGGTCTTCGGCGTTGGCGAGTTCGAGGACGTGGAGAACGACAACGATTCCATCTTCTCCTTCATCCGCAGCGACGATGCGACCGGGACCGCGGTGCTCTGTGTCAACAACTTCGCCCGCAACGCCATGCCGGTATCGCTGGATCTCCACAACTATGTGGGGCGTATCCCGCGCGAGCTCTTGGGCGGGGTGGTTTTCCCGCAGGTGCGCAACGAACCCTACCCACTCACCATCGCTCCCTACGGGACCTTCTGGTTCGACATCTCGGCCTCCGGCCGCGGAACCAGCGCCACCGTTCAAACTGCTGAAGGCGTCGAGAACTTCGCCTACGGAGGGGCGTAGTCGGTGACCGATTCCCGAGCGCTGGAGGCGGCCATCGAGGCGCTGCTCTCCGAAGCCGGGCCTGATCGGCGCTGGTTGCCCGCGGAGGCCCGCCTCGAGCGGGCCCGGGTCAGCTGGATTCTTGGGGGACCCGAACACGGGGTGGCATTGGCCGAGCTTACCTTTGCCCAGGG
>JAJYNL010000052.1:0-17925 GCA_021786375.1 Actinomycetes bacterium | reverse complement strand
GACGGCTCGGTCGCCGGCCTGGTGACCGAGCGCCTGGCCGATCCCCGGTCGGCCTGGGAGATCGCCGGCTCGATGCTCGACCAAGGCGACCTGCAGGGCACGGCCAGGCTGGTGCTGGAGTGCGGGCACGCACTGGGCGAGATGCACGACAGCCTGGAGGGCTCCTGGCCCGACGCGGCGGCCATCACCCCGGCACGGCTCGCCGAGTGGCTGGAGGCACGTTTGGAACGCCACATCTCGGTGCTTGGCAAGCGCGAGATCTTCGCCATCGCCGCGACGGCGCTGCGCGAGCTGGCCACCGAGCTTGCGGGCCCGTTTCCCTGCCTGCACATCCACGGCGACTTCCACCTGGGCCAGGTGATGCGCTCAGGAGAGTCTCTTTTCGTGATCGACTTCGAGGGCGAGCCCGAGGCGGGAGCCGGGGCGATGGAACTGGCCGAGCGCGATCTGGCCGGCCTGCTGCGCTCGATCGGCTACCTGGCCCCGGCTGATGGAGATGACGGCTTGCGACAGCTGCTGCGCTCGGCTGCTCTGGAGGGATACGTCACCTCGCGTGTCGGCGCCGGCATGCTTGCCCTGCCGGAGCGGGTCGCACTGCTGGGATTCTTCGAGGCGGAGAAGGCCCTCTACGAGCTGGCCTACGAGACGCGGTTCAGGCCGGGCATGGCGGCCGGCCCGGCGGCGGCGGTGGAGAGGCTCTCCTGGAGGCTGGACGGGCTGGCGCGAACGGCAAACCAGATGCGGGGCTCCTTGACCGCCCTAACGCGGCGTGAATATGCTCGCTAAGGCCCGTCCAGACCGGACGGCGGATTCTGAGGGAGGTCGGGCAATGGCAAGCGAGGTGCGCTTCGTCTCGGAATTCGACCTCTATCTCTTCGGCATCGGGCAGCATCGCCGGCCTTGGGAGGCACTTGGCTCCCACTGGGGCCGTCACGACCGGATCACCGGCACCCACTTCGCCACCTGGGCGCCGCGCGCCAGGGCGGTGGCCGTGATCGGCGACATGAACGGCTGGGTGCCCGAGGAGGCCTACCATCTCAAGCCCCTGGGCGAGTCGGGGGTGTGGGAGGGCTTCATCGCCGGAGCGAGCCCGGGACAGCGTTACAAGTACCGCATCGTCGGCCCGGATGGCGCGGTGCACGAGAAGGCCGACCCCTATGCCACCCAGAGCGCCGAGCCGCCCTCGTCCGGATCGGTGATCGCGCCGCCTTCCCGGCACGTCTTCGAAGACTCCGCCTGGATGGAGGCGAGGGGCCACTGGCTGGGCGATAAGCCCGTCTCCATCTACGAGGTGCACCTCGGCTCTTTGCGCCGCGACCCCCGGCATCCCGACGAGCCGCTCAGCTACGCAAAGCTCGCGGAATTCCTAATCGACTACGTCGGGGAACTCGGCTTCACCCACGTCGAAGTGATGCCCATCACCGAGCATCCCTTTTACGGCTCATGGGGGTACCAGACCACCTCCTACTACGCCGCGACCATGCGCTACGGGCTCCCTGACGAGCTGCGCGCTTTCGTCGACCGTCTTCACCAGGCCGGGATAGGGGTGATCTGCGACTGGGCGCCGGCGCACTTCCCGCGCGACCCCTACGCCCTGGCCGACTTCGACGGGCAGGCGCTGTACGAGAAGTCCGATCCGCGCATGGCCAGCCATGCCGACTGGGGGACGCTGGTCTTCGACTACGCCCGGCCTCAGGTGCGCAGTTTCCTGATCGGCTCGGCCCTCTACCTGATCGAGCAGTTCCACTTCGACGCGCTCAGGGTGGACGCGGTGGCCTCGATGCTCTATCTCGACTACTCGCGCTCCGAGTACGTACCCAACCCGCTGGGCGGGAGGGAGGACCTGGACGCCATCGCCTTCCTGAAGGAGATGAACGAGGCGGTGCACGAGCTCGGGGCGACCACCATCGCCGAGGAGTCGACCGCATTCCCAAAGGTGGCCCGCCCCACCTACGAGGGCGGGCTTGGCTTCGGCTTCAAGTGGAACATGGGCTGGATGCACGACACCCTTGCCTATCTGTCCCGCGACGCGGCCTATCGCAGCTGGCACCATGACGAGATCACCTTCGGCTTGTACTACGCCTTCAGCGAGAACTTCGTCCTCCCGCTCTCCCACGACGAGTCCGTGCACGGCAAGGGGAGCGTCTACACAAAGATGGCCGGGGACAAATGGACCAAGCTCGCCACCGTGCGCGCGCTCTATGCCTGGATGTGGGCGCACCCGGGGAAGAAGCTTCTCTTCATGGGAGACGAGTTCGCCCAGGTCGCGGAGTGGAGCCACGAGCGCTCACTCGATTGGCACCTGCTCGAGGATCCCGCCCATGACGGGGTCCGCCGGCTGGTGGCCGACCTGAACCGGCTCTATCGCTCCTATCCGGAGTTGCATACCGCCGACCTGGACCCCCGCGGCTTCGGCTGGATAAGGGCCGCCGACAGGGACCGCAACCTTTTCGTGACCATGCGCCGGGTGCCGGGCGTTGACTCCGGAACCCTGGTGTGCGTGGCCAACTTCTCGGGCATGGAGTGGCGGGACATCCCCATCGGGGTGCCCAAGGCCGGCACCTGGATCGAGATCCTCAACACAGACTCGCGCCATTACGGGGGAAGTGGGGTTGGGAATATGGGCGAGAAAGTGTCGGAGCCGCAAGAGTGCGACGGCTATCCAAATCGCCTGGTGATTTCGATCGCGGCGAACTCGGCGATTTGGTTTTTTGCCTGATTAGCTGAAAATCCGCTGAGTAAGCCGATGTGCGATTCGTGAAATGCTAGCTTCGTGGCATGGCGGTGGTTAAGGAATTCAAGGACTTCATCCTGCGTGGCAACGTGGTCGACCTGGCGGTCGGTATCATGATCGGTGCAGCCTTCAACGGGGTGGTCCAAGGTTTCGTCAAGGACTTGATGACCCCCTTGGTGGGTATCGTCGGCGGCTTTAACTTTGCCAGCCTCCATTTCACCGTGAACAAAAGTGTCTTTCTCGTCGGTGAATTCCTTAATCTTGTGGTGAGTTTTCTCATACTTGCCTTAGTGATCTTCTTCTTCGTGGTCAAGCCGGTAAACCACCTCATGTCGAGGCGCAAGCAGCCCGAGGCGGCCCCGGCCACTACCAAGCCCTGCCCGTATTGCGTGACGGACATCCCCCTCGCTGCCACGCGCTGCCCGGCCTGTACCTCTGAGCTAACGCCCGCGGCCTGAGCGCATTCTCCGTGGGTTCGTCGGAGCCCAGCAGTGTCCGAGGCCTCCCGGCGCAGCACGCTCCTTTGGCGGCCTTGTCGAGTGTCTCGTACTCGGTCAGGATCTGGGCTTTGTAGCCGGCGGGAAACCGGCGTGGCCCGCTTGTCCGTTCGGGGACCTCGGGGTCCGCATTGGCGGTGTGTTCCATTCCACCAGTATGGTGGTGCTCATCGTAAGAGTGGTTGATGGTCGTTGTCATTTCGCGGGTCTCTTCCCCGCCCTCTCAGTTCAACGAATCGGGGGCTCGATCTGCCTCAGCCAAGCTTGATACAGAGGGTGGCAATGTCGAACCCCCCGTTTAGCCCGAAGTTCCCCTGCCGATGTACGGATAGCCTCTCCACCTGGGGACACGCTTATCTCGCCTGAGTGCGTGGTAGGCATGCATCTTCGGAACATGAGGCTCTGTGGCCTGGGGAAACGAGTATGTCGTGGTGGGGTTCGGGGGAACTTCGGCTTAGCAGGGCGGATCAATCCGCTCAGGGCTTGGTGAGCAGCGCCGCCATAGCCTGGGCGGTTTCGAGCGCCTCCTCGGTGCTGCCCCGAAGGGCCGTGACATGCCCGAGCTTTCGCCCGTGGAGGGCGGCCCCACTGTACAGATGGACGTACACCCCGGGGATTCCGAGGGCGAGGGGGAGCCGCGCAGCAATCCCGGTGGCGTCGGGACCGCCGATGAGGTTCGCGGTAGCGGCAGCACTTCGCAATGTGGTTGCGCCGAGGGGCCAGTCGAGCACGGCCCGCAGGTGTTGGTGGAATTCGGAGGTTTCGCAGGCTTCGATTGTGGCATGACCCGCGTCGTGCGGTCCCAGGGTCAGCTCGTTTACCAGGAGTTCACCGCGGGTGTCGAGGAACATCTCCACGGCAAGAATCCCGGTGGCGTCGGTGCCGTCAGCGATCGATTTCGCCATCTGACCAGCCTGCTTGATGATGGAGCCGGGCAGAAGGGCCGGCATGAGCAGGTGACTACGGATCCCCGCCCTCTGGATAGTCTGGACGGCCGGGTACAGCGCAACGTATCCCTGGGCTGTCCGGGCAATGAGGATAGCCAGCTCCGCGGCGATTTCGACGAATTGCTCGGCCAGCCACACACGACCGGTCCAGGGTGGCTGTACGAAAAGGTGAGCCAACCGGTCTTCGCTGTCGATTACGTGCACACCTCGACCGTCGTGTGCACTCCGCGGATTCTTCACCACGATCGGCCATCCATGCTCTTGTGCGAAGCGCAGGACATCACTTGGCGAGGAGACGGGGGCGAAAGCCGGCACTGGGAACCCCGATGCTGAGAGCACCTTACGGGCCTTGAGTTTGTCTCGAGCCAGGCTCAAGGCCGCAGGCCCAGGCCGCAATCGATATCCGAGGTCCTCCATCTCCCTCAGGTGCCGGCTCGGAACGAACGGGTGCTCAAAGGTGACGACGTCTGCGCCCGCTGCCGTCGCTCGGATGTCTGCGAGGGATGTCGCAGACCCCAGGCGGAAGGGCACGCCAGCGACCACCGCACTGTCGTCGGATGACTCGGCCAGCACCACCAGGTCGATGCCCAGATCCACGGCGGCCTGATGGGTCATTCGGGCAAGCTGTCCTGCGCCGACCATCGCCACCTTGGCGGAGGGTTGGCGGCGCAGCCGCACGCGGGGCCGCATCCCTGAGGCCACGCCGTTGCGGCTGGCCAGCGCAGAGGATGGCACATCGCCCGGGCCCCGGGCCATGGTTATTGCCCTTGTCCGAGAGAGAAGCCTGCTTGGCCGTCGAACGTGAAGAGCCCTTCGATCTTGATGAAGGGGAGGCCTGCGCCGATCAGCCGACCAAGCAGAGCGGTGACCTCTTCGTATGGCAGGGAGTGCTCAGGTCGCCGGCCCTGGAAGCGGCATCGCCAGTGGTCTACGCAGAAGGTCTCCGACATTCCGCCCGGGTACACCTTCTGGCCTCTGTTGGTGATCATGACCAGCTCGAGGGGACCGGCGTTGTCTTCGAGAGCCTTGGCGAGCGTTTCGACGGGCTGGCGCGAGTCGAGGAATACGTCGACTCCCACGAGTTCCTTTCGTGCGCGCGGACGCTCCGAGACGGCGACGGCGATCCTCTCCTGACTCGAGCGGTAGCTGGCGGCCTTGAGCGTCTTAGGCATCTCTCCCAAGCGCGCGATGACCGCGTCGGCGAAACCCGCCGTTCCGACGGTTGCTTTCGAGACCGCCGCGTCGTAGACATCGTAGGTGTGTATGCCGTCCTCGATGGTGCGCAACCAGGCATTGTGCACCCGCTCAGCTACCTCGCCCTGGCCGATGTGGACCAGCATCTGAACCGCACCAAGCAGCAAACCCGAGGGATTCGCCTTGTCCTGGCCGGCGCGCCGAGGGGCAGAGCCGTGGATAGCCTCGAACATCGCGACGTCGTTTCCGATGTTGGCGCTGCCAGCGAGCCCGACTGACCCTGCGATCTGTGCTGCCACGTCCGAGAGGATGTCGCCGTAGAGGTTCGGCAGGACAATGACGTCGAAAGCCTCGGGGGTGTCGGCAAGCTTGGCAGCGCCGATATCCACGATCCAATGCTCAGACTGGAGGTCCGGGTACTCGGAAGCCACCTCGTCGAAGACCTGGTGGAACAGCCCGTCGGTCATCTTCATGATGTTGTCCTTGGTGAAGCAGGTCACCTTGGACCGTCCATAGCGGCGTGCGTACTCAAAGGCGTACCTCACCACCCGCTCGGTTCCGGGCCGGGAGATCAGCTTGAGGCACTGGACCACGTCTTCGGTCTGGCGGTGCTCGATCCCGCCGTAGAGGTCCTCCTCGTTCTCGCGGATGATCACTACATCCATGTTGGGATGCTTGGTCGCAATGAATGGTGAGTACGACGGGCTGGGCCTCACATTGGCGAAGAGGCCGAACGCCTTGCGTATCGTCACGTTCAGGCTCTTGAACCCACCACCCTGTGGGGTCGTGATAGGAGCTTTGAGGAACACTTTGGTTCTCCGCAATGACTCCCAGGCTTCCGGACCGATGCCCGCGGTGTTTCCTAGCGCATAGACCCTCTCACCGATACGGATGGTCTCCACATCGAGCTCGGCACCTCCCTCCGTGATGATCCGAAGGGTAGCCTCCATGATCTCTGGACCGATGCCGTCGCCGTATGCGACGGTGACGGGAACCGGTGCGATGGTTTCAGTGCCCACGTTTTTCTCCTTGGTTGCAGTCGGGCGAGCGGTCGATGGCGGTCATCACAAGGCAGGCAGGGGGGAGAAGTCCGGGATGCCGTCGAACTCTTCCAACTTGGCCAGCCGTGACCATCGCAGTGCGCCAGGCAGGCTGGTCAGGAGCTCGCAAATGGCCTCGTCGGCGACGTGAACGTCCTCGCTTCTGGCCATGAAGCGCAGCCGCAGCCCACCGTCCGTTCCGGCTCGCACCACTCGTTCGTCGGGCTCCTCCGCCATCGCGGCCACAAGGCGCAGGTGGGTGGCACTTGCCGCAGAGCGGGCTATCGCCAGCGTCTGGCCCTCGTCGTAGGGTCGTTCTAAACACAGGTCGATCCCTACTACACGCCGCCGACATATTGCCCGTGCAGTGCTGATCAGCTGGACGCTTGGCACGTCGAGGTTATCCATTCGACGCTCCTCAATACGCGAATTAGAAATCAGTATATCAGCTTCGTAGTCGATGCGGAGGGCGTCGCGGATTCCGGCATTGTCGCCCGCCAAGAGCCTTCCCGGGGATTCCCACGGAAACCAAGGACTCCGGACTACCCGGCTGAGGGGAGTCCGGCGCGTCTGGTTGGCCCGAGGGAGCCGCGCCGCTGGCGGATGGGTCGGTTGCGGGAGAGCCGCGGTGGCAGGAAGATGCGAACGCCGAAGGAGTGCCGCCCGGTTCGGACCTCGACCCGGGGTGTGGGGTCCAGCTGCCATCGCGCGCCGACATCTGCCACCTGGGCGCGGCTCTTGAGCCGGCGCATGGACTCGCCGGTGAGACTGACCACGATGGCTCCGGCGGTGATGCGGTCACAGATCGCATCGGCGGCGGTTGGATCCTCGATCAGGCGTGGAAAGCTTTCGGGAGGGAACTGGGAGGCGATCACCGTGGAGGCGGTCTCGCTCCTCTCGTCCAGGATCTCGAGCAACTCCCTGGAGGCCGAGACCGGCACTGCCGATAGCCCGAAATCGTCCAAGAGCAATAGATCAAGCTTGCGATAGAACGACAGCACCGAGCGCATGGTCCCCTCCGCCCTGGCTATGGCCAGCCCTTCGATCAGCTCCGAGGTGCGGTGATAGCGCACAGTCAGCTCCCGGGTGGCAGCCTCGGTCCCCAGTATGCAGGCCAGGTAGGTCTTGCCGCATCCGGTCGCGCCGGAGATGATGACGCTGCGGCGCATCCGATCTCAGCAGACATTCTCAAAACCCATTCTCGTATCCTGTTCTCAGCACCTCCGGCTCTCCGCGAGTTTGGGGTTTAGGGTGCAATGCACCAGAAACGGAGATTCAGGTGTGCGAATCCTTTGGATTTCGCCACTCACGAAGGTGCTACTGTGCGTTATTGAAGGCGTAGATGAAAGGCTTGCTGCAGTCGCCATTATCCGTTCCAATTGTGATTCCTAGGTTCTCTGGCCGGTCCGTAATGACGATGCCCAGTGATCCAAACGCACCGAACTTGTGTGGAACGTTGTCGTACCGGAATTCCCGATGTGCTCGTTGAAGAACAGCAGCCCACGAACGTTCCACGTTCTGGCATGACTGGGTAGTGACAAATTGACGGTCAACCTCCTCAAAGGTCGCGGTCGTGAAGCCCGACCCGTGTTGGGTACTCTGAACCTGACGGACAAACGTCACCCCTGCGGGCACGGGCACGGCGGCAGCGTCAGCGGCCAACTCCGAGAACGTCCGAGCCTGACCGAAGATGCTGCAACTCGTCAACAAGAGACCCGTAACGAGAAGCGGGATGATCCTCTGCACCGTTCGAGTGAAGGCGTAGCCCATATACCCAGTCTTCCATTGGACGAAGCAGGTGCGTCGGAGCGAGGTGACGGTCATCGACCCGTGACCCTCCCTCACGCCTTCACTCTACGGGCCGCACCTTCCGGGATGTGATCTAACCGAATGTACTGGTAGACCGTTTCCCTGCTGATCCCGTAGTTCTTGGCGAGCTGCAACTTCGACTCGCCGGACGCTGCACGGCTCCTCAGCTCGTCTCGCTGCTCGTCAGAAAGTGTTGGACGACGACCCTTGTACGCCCCACGTTCCTTCGCCAGGGCGACACCTTCTCGTTGTCGTTCTCGGATCAGGGCACGCTCAAACTCTGCAAAGGCTCCCATCACGGAGAGCAGCAGGGTTGCCATCGGTCGCCTTCATCCCGCCGTAGGTGTTCTTCCAGCGGTACCAGGTGGTCTCGGTGATCGCGAAGGAGCGAGCCACCTCAGCGACGGTTGCTCCCTTGTTGAGCATCTCGTCGCCAACGGCTGAGCTTTCGGATCACCTGCTCGGAGGTGTGGTGCTAGGACTTCATCGTCGGAAACCTCCATTTCCATTCTGGAGGCTTGGACCTACATTTCGGCCGGACCAGTTTTCGTGGGGCCTGTCACAGGCGGTTCTTGTCAATAAACAAAGTGCAATCCCGTTGGCTGGGTCTTGCAGAGTTACTACCAGTCGAACGGCCCATACCACTCCTCGAAGGACTGGGTCTGCCTGGCCTGCAACTCGACCTCGTGCCTATCAAACCAGGCCAGCTCCTCGCCGTCCGACGGTGCGTGCGCTGCAGCCGACCGGCAGGCGATGCCGGGCAACTCTTCGTCCCATGCCTTCTGCCCAACGGGTTGGCAAACATCCCAGGGAACGATGTTGCCCATTCCGTCGGCGGGGTACGTCGGCGGGAGGCCGTTGATGACGATCGCTTCGCGCGTTACGACGTCGAGGTAGCGCCGATCGGGAACGTCGAGAGAGATGAGCACTGGTAGCTCCGAACGCTCCAAGTCCTCGGCAGCAAAGGGCTGGCCGCGCAGCTTCTCAGTGAGGAAGTGCCGGGCATTGGCCCGAGCCGTCCCAAGGTCAGCGTTCAGGTAGGTGACGGGAAAACTTCCAGCCGCATTCCAGCGTGCGCCAAAGCGCATCGAGTAGGACCCGTCGAGGGGGTCCTCCAACGCTGGATCGGCGACGCGGTAGTACTCACCGTCACGCTCGATGACCTCCATTAGGCCGTGCCCGACCAGTCAAAGGCTTGCTGCGTCAGCGTGCGCAGTTCGCCGTCTCGGTCGGTGCGAACCATGTCGAGCATCGTGAGACCGCCGTAGACATCGGCTCGCCTGCGGGCGACGAGCGGGAGGCGGCCGGGACTGAGCTTGCGTGCCATCAGCTCTCCGACGGAGAGCAAGTTGGCGAGTTTCTCGCGCCGTGCCGTTGGAACCTCGCCGCTCTCCTCCCATTGATCGACGGCTTGGCGCTTGACACCGAACAGGTCAGCGACCTCGCTGTTGGTCAGATCGAAGAGGTCCTTCACCCGCACGAGCGGCGGCTGCATCGAACGGATCGCAAGGTCCACGAGCCGACGGTAGCGGGCAGCATCCGTGCCCTCTGGAAGATCGGGCCAGCCGGGTGATACGCCGAGATTCAGCTGCGGGCAACCGGGAAGCAGCCAGCGAAACTCATTGATGGCAATGACACCGACACCGACGTCGCGTCCGAACTGGGCGATCAGGGGCGAGAAGGGCACTTCGCTGATGAGGTGATCGAGGTAGTGAAGCGGCTCGTGACTCAGCTCGTGGGAGGTGGTCACCATGCCGTATCCGTCGTTGATCCGCTGCACCAGGTCGGGGAGCGCTTCTGCGGCAGACTCCGCAATGCTGTTGACGAGCGAGCGCCAGCGGCTGACGAGGACGGTGACCGCAGGCCACTCGCCGCGCAGTGCATGGGGCATGGCTTCCCGGAAGACGTTGAACTGGTCGGGAAGATCAGAGAGCAGCTTGGCGCACTCTTCAGCGCTGTCCACACGGAGCGCCCGACCGAGGGTGCTGTGCACCCCGTATTCGCTGGTCGAGTACCTGATCATGGTCTCAGTATACGCCGATGCAAGTGATTAGCAAGCAGAGAGGCAAGGTTAGCTGCAAGCTGCCGTTCCGGTCTCACGTCCGAGCAACTTCTCCAAGGCCACCTTGGGGATGAGGATGCGTCGCCCGATCCGGATGGCTGGAATCTCGCCACGGGAGACGGCCTCGTAGGCGGTCGCTCGGGAGATGCCAAGGGCCTTGGCCGCTTCTTCGACCGTCATCGTCGAGCGCAGTTGTGGCCGCTCCTCGATGACCGGCCCGACAGTCCTCCGCTCGACACGAAGCTCCTCCCACTCGATAACGGCGATGGCCTCGTCCATGGCGTCGCTGTGGTCGCACCACCAGTCAGCTTGCGTGAGCGTGATGCGACCGATGGTGGAGGCGTTTGCCACTCGGCGTCGAAACCATTTACCTTTTTACGACGAAACGCATCTGACCTGCATAGAGGGGTTGCGTTACGCGCTGGCGTGTTGCAGCTGTGCGAATATGCGCGCTTTCACGCCCTCAGTACCCGGCTTGTCAACACCTGTGGCGCCGTTGTGGTCGAGGGAGTTGGATGCAGCAGGAATGCTGGGCCAAAAGGGGGACAGCGGTGTCAGTGCCAGATGGCGCGGCCACTCCGATGCCGCCTTCTGGCAACCCCTCCGCCATTTCCGCTACAAGTCCACCTGGTATCGGGCCACCGTGGTCGAGGCCGACTGGTGGCTCGCCTCCTGGAAGATGTGTCATCGCTGCGGACACCTCCTAAAGATCAGCCTGGCCAAGACGTGGACGGAAGGGCTGCCACGCCGTCCAGGACCGGGACGATATTGTGGCGGTTAACCTCGCCCGCTGGCCACTGATGGTCAGCGCAGGCGACCTCGGAGGAGTTGCCCTCCCGGTGAAGCTTGGAGTCAAGCCAAGGACCGGGCGTCGCCCGCCGGCTTACCAGGGCACCCGGAAGCGTCGGCCGGAACAATCCCGCCGTAGGTGTTCTTCCTTTGGTTCCAGGTGGCCCCGGTGGTTCGGAAGGAGCGGGCTACCTCAGCGACGGTGGCTCCCTCGTCGAGCATCTCGTCGTCTTCAGCTAGCTTTCGGATCACCTGCTCGAGGGTGTGGTACTTGAACTTCGCCGTCTGAGACCTCCATTTCCGTTCTGGAGGCCCGGACTCACATTTCGGCTGGACCGGTCTTGGCGGTGCCCGTCACGGCCAAGATCTATAACCAGCTCAACGTCATGGACGCCTTTGTCTCGGCCGGTGTGACACAGATATTGGCTAGGTCCCCGGCAAGGGGTTGGGCCTGGCCCTCATTGTGTGACTGGCTTCGTGCCTTTCGCGTGATCTGTCGACCCAACTCCGCGCCGGGGACGTGCATCAATTGGCCGGACGGACGTGAGCTGATATGAGCCTTGACAAACACCGTCTTTCTCCTGTCCGCCGACCCGCCGGCGGCGCAAACCCGTCAATCAGGATGACAGAACCATCATGGCAAAGGCATCACCCCCGTGTTCGGCGGGGTTGACGCGCACAAGGACGTCCGCGTGAGGGGCGTCCGGCAATCGGCGCCAGAGGCGTTACTCGTAGGTTGCGGCCGATTCAAGCCGGTGCCCGATGTTGTAGGCCCCGTCCACCCCATGGACTGGATCGCGAACCAGGATTCGTGATAAAAAGAGCGTATGTATAGCGTTTCGGAACCAAGATGGCGAAGCCGGGAAGTTACCGCTGGCCCGGAGCGAGCACCGGCGCGGGCGATGCTGCGAGCAGTGGGCTTCGAAGACGGCGACTTCGACAAACTCCAGGTTGGAATCGCATCTGCGGCGAACGACGTGACACCCTGCAACATCGCACTCTCACGGCTGGCTGCAGCCGCACGCCTCGGCGTCACTGCCGCCGGCGCCGCTGGCCTCGCCTTCTCGACGATCGCGGTGTCAGACGGTATCGCGATGGGCCATGTCGGGATGCGAGCCTCGCTGCCCAGCAGGGACCTGATCGCCGACTCGGTGGAGTGCATGGCCCATGCGCAACGATTCGACGCCCTCGTCACCCTTGCTGGGTGTGACAAGAGCCTCCCGGCGATGCTGATGGCCGCAGCCCGTCTCGATCTGCCCACCGTATTCGTCTATGGCGGCAGTAGCCTGCCTGGCCAGCTTGACGGTCGTCCGGTGACGATCCAGGATGTCTTCGAAGGAGTCGGGGCGCTAAGCGCGGGGCGCATTTCAGTCCACGAACTTGATGAGCTCGAGCGTGTGGCCTGCCCAGGCGAGGGGTCGTGCGCTGGCATGTACACGGCGAACACCGTCGCTGCGGAGGCCGAAGCACTCGGTATGGCGTTGCCCGGTTCAGCCACGCCGACCGCAGTGGATCCGCTACGTGATGACATCGCCTATCGGAGCGGCGCTGCTGTTGTTCAGCTCGCAAGCGCGGGAATACGTCCCCGCCATATCCTTACCCGAGAGGCGTTCGAGAACGCGATCTCGGTTGTGATGGCGCTCGGCGGCTCTACGAATGCCGTCATCCACCTTCTGGCCATCGCACATGAGGCGAGGGTTTCGCTCTCACTCGACGACTTCGACCGGATCGGTCGGCGTGTTCCGCACCTGGCGGACCTCCGTCCCGGGGGCCAATACGTGATGGCGGACCTCGATCACGTAGTCGGCGTACCGGTGGTGCTCAAGGTGCTTCTCGACGCCGGGTTGCTCCACGGTGACTGCCTCACGGTGACCGGTGCTACCCTCGCTGAGAACGTTGCTGCTCTTGATTCTCCACGGCCTGATGGCGCAGTCGTCCGCAATATTGACAGCCCCTTACACATGGAGGGAGGTCTCGCCATCCTCCGCGGCACGCTGGCTCCGGACGGAGCGGTCGTGAAGGTGGCTGGATTGAAGGTCGGCCGCTTCTCCGGTCCAGCCCGTGTATTCAATGGCGAGGAGCCAGCCATGGCTTATGTTCGCTCGGGGGCGCTGGTCCCCGGGGATGTTGTTGTCATCCGCGGCGAGGGTCCGCGCGGAGGTCCCGGGATGCCTGAGATGCTGGCTGTTACTGCGGCCGTGAATGGGAGTGGGCATGGCCGGGATGTCGCGTTGATCACCGACGGCCGCTTCTCTGGCGCCACTACCGGGATCTCCATCGGCCATGTCGCCCCTGAAGCCGCTGTCGGGGGACCTATCGGGCTCGTCGTCGATGGAGACCAAATCCTCGTCGACATCGAGCATCGACGCCTCGACCTCCTGGTCGATTCCGCCGAACTCGCCCGTCGGCGCGAGCACTGGAGTCCACCTCCCCTGCCGGAGGGCAATGGTTTTCTGGCCAAGTACGCACGTCTGGTCGACAGCGCAGCGAGAGGGGCGCTGGTGGGCACGCGGCAAGAGCACTCGCCCTGAGCGGCTTGCCGGCCCAAAGGCAATCGCGAGAGCGACTCAGCCTGCAGTGCCGGCGGTCAGATGCTCGGCGCCGGAGTGGACCTTTGCGAGCGCGGTAGCAGAGAGCCGGTCATGAAGATTCGGGGGCGCGCCCGATTCCAGCAAGGGAGGACGTACCGCCACGCATGCGGCTCAGAAGCCGCTGTGGATGATCTCCTGTGGCACAGCGAAGCGCCAGGCCACTGGGCTGACCGACGTCTCTGCGCTCTTTAGCCCTTCAAGTTCCTACGGGTGCCGGGCTCCGCTTGCCGTCCTTGAGGCCCCGGCTCGATGGCTGCGCGCTCGCCTGGTACCACTGCGCGAGCATTGACAACGGATCCCTCTTCATGGAGGACCCTTCAGCTGGGGGCTAAGAGCCTCGCCGTCCACCTCGTGGCTCGTCTAACTTGCGATGGGATGGTTGGATCCTTCGGGAAAGCGAGCGGATGCGGAGCGGTGTATTCTGGGCCCGGACCTCTCATCGGTGCGCCTCCCGATGCTCCTACGGGTTGCACTGAGGGCATTCTCCGGGGTCGGCACGCTCCTCGGGGGAGACGAGGCCCCGGGTTTCTAGGTGTTCGCAGGCCGGACAGCTATAGGTCTCGGCTCGTGGGCGGGCCACCTCCGTGCCACACCAAGCGCAGGGGATGCCGAAGACGACGCTTCTAGGTCCCCAGCCGGGCGCGCCGCAGGCAGGGCAACGTGCGGCGATCCGACTGGCGAGACGCTGAGCGGCACCGGCTATGACGGCCCGGCGAGAGGGGCAGCCGTGAGCGCGCAGGTCGGTCTCGACACGTGCGAGGCCATCGGTGGCCACCGCGGCACACTCGGCTATAGCGGACCCTAGCTTCTCGATGGAGGAGATTCCCTTGTGGATAGGATGTACCGGTCCGATATTCGGCCGCACGATGAGCTGGTGGTCGGGAAAGCACGCCTTGGCGAGGAACGCTCCGAGGTCGTCACCGGTTCCCACGCTCGTTGCGGCTGCAACGATATCCCAGCTGGAGTGAATCTCCCACACAACGATCCCGCTGTCGTCATCGACGAGGACGACGAGTTCCTTGTCGGTGTTGATGAACGGCATAGTGGGGTCGGGGCCGATGCTTCCTTCAGAGGCAAGACCGATGGCGTGGCCGGTGGCGCTCATTCCCAGGCGCGCCTTTGCAATGGCAGTCTCGAGGGGCGACCCCCGGCGGGGGATGTCGCCGGCGAAGGTGCCGAGCACGTCGGTGTTGACAGCGACCGCCTTGACCTGCAACCCGATGGCCTCTTCGAGTGGAGGACCGATTAGGGGAAGCTTTTCGTGCTTGGTGGCGAGAACTGCCACCAAGCCAGCGTAGGGGTGGTCCGCCTGCTCCCACCTGTGGGAAGGGCGGATTGTCGCAGCCAGGCGCCCAGACTCGCCGCTGGACACCGATGTATCATCTGTCTGTCTTCTCCGAAGCACGGTTCCAGCATACCATACAGGCGAACAATACTTCGTGTATTGAGCTTCGTATTATAAGGGGATGGCGCGCCGGCCGGTCCTGGGTGGCGCAGCGAGAGAGTAGACATCGGGAGTGGTGATCGGTAAGCGGCTACCAGCCACGCCTTCGGCGAAGTGCTTGATGATCATTGTGCAATGCTGGGCGTTCCGGGGTCAGACCGTAGCCGCTCCTTGCCGTCTTGCTGCGGATGGTGGTGGAGTGGTCGTGAGGGATAAATTTCTCGCTGGCAAGGGACGTCTCGCCCATGCCGCCTGCGCCGCCGCCCCCTTTCCGGCCGCCGCCGCGCCCACCTCCGCCTCCGCCGGTGCCAGCGATCAACACGTGGCCGCCGCCGATAGTGACCCAGCCTTTTGCCTGCTGTGCGATCAAGCGCTTCTGCTCGGAGCTCGCCCCGGCGGCCAGAGCGGCCGCGCCCGGTCGCGGCGGCATCGGTCGGCGCTCTTCAACTACAGCGCGGGCCGGGCAGGTGTCATGAGTCGAGTTAGCGGCGCCCTTCATCTCTTGCAGGGTTGCTGGGCCGGATGCCGAGCAGGACCATGGCCGTCTCCCAGGAAGCCTCGCCGTACTTGGCCCGCCACTCCGGGTGGGTGTTGCCCAGGATCTCCTCCTTCATCGCCTCGATCTCCTCGGCCGAGGGCATGGAGAAGTTCTTGTGGGCGGGATCGTCCGGCTTGGGCAGCGGGAGGGCCATCTTGTTGACCACCACGCCGTCGGTGATCTCCTCGCAGTTGACGAAGCCGTCCGAGCCGATCAGGCTCTCAAACTGGTCTTCGACGCTGGTGCCCGCCGGGAGGTGTTTGAGGAGGTCCTGCGCGAAGCCCTCCACTTCCCGGGTGGAGTGGGTTATTTTTCCATTCTTCAGGTAGATGTTGCCCATCAGCCCGCGACTGGTGGTTACGGCGAGGCGCCTCTCTTCCATGCGGCCATCTCCTGTTCGTTGTCAGTGTTGAAGGCGCCGTCCAATTTGCAGCTGGCGCTGGAGCCTTGACGGTTCTCAACATGCTGTCATAGCACTGGGCTTCGCCCCGTGCAACGGAAGCAATCCGCAAGGCAAGGCGTTGGGTGGCCGTGTCCACCTAGGCCTCGGAGGCGGTGGTGCCCACCACGCTTATCCCTCCGGCGGCGCTGCCGGAGGCACAGATCGTGCCGGGGCCGGCTTTGGTCGGGTACAGTCGGTCTGCTTGCGCAAGGGCGCGATGGCTCGAACGAGGCCTTGGTCACCGTCTCTTCGTGCTCGAAGCCGGACAAGGTGGCGTTGGCGATCAGCACCAGGCGGGTGTTGTCGGGGACGAAGCAAGGTACTCGTGTCCAGGCCGAGCTGGTGGGTCGCGGAGCCCGCCATCTGCGTCTTCTGCGGTCGGGCGCGCCGCGCGAGGATGCCAACGGGCGGAGCGTTGACGCTACCCACGGGCCGAACGCGGGATTGGTGTGGGTTGAGCGTCCACTCTCGCAGTGAGGCGCCACCTGCTTCCGAGGCTCTTGCCAGGTGAAGGCAATAGATTGGCGCAATGACCATTCCCCCTGACACCAAGGATTGGACCTGGGTGCTTGAGCGCCCCTGCCCCGAGTGCGGATTCGATCCCGGCCACTTCGCCCGGGACGGGTTTGGAAAGGTTATCCGCGAAAACGCCGCCCAGTGGCCCGCGCTGCTCGCCGCGCCGGGCGCACCGAGCCGGACACGTGAAGACCGCTGGTCCACTCTCGAATACGCCTGCCACGTCCGCGACGTTTTTCGCATCTTTGCCGAGCGGCTTAGGCTGATGCGCACCGAGGATTCCCCTCACTTTGCCAATTGGGACCAGGACGCGGCGGCGGTCGAGGGCCGCTACGCGGAGGAGGAGCCCCAGCATGTCGGAGACGAGCTGGTCGCTGCGGCCGAGACGCTGGCCGAGGGCTTCGACTCCGTCCGCACCGAGGAGTGGAGCCGGGCCGGGATACGCTCCAACGGCAGCCGGTTCACGGTCGAGACGCTGGGGATGTACCTGATACATGACCCAATCCACCATCTCTTCGACGTGGCCGGAGTCAGGAGCGCTTGAGTTCGGCGGCAAGGCGCGGTGAGGGAGCAAAAGTCGGTGTACGCGTTGACGTCGTCGTGTTCGCTGGCGATGGTCTCTGACGAGCCGACCGGAAACGCGCGACGGCCGGACGCCTGTGGCCGCAACGTGACGATAACAGTTACGTTTGGGAAGGAACGTCCGGATGCCGCGGAGCCGGACCTTTGATGCCGTCGGCCAGCTGCTCGCACACGGTCGCACATCGATCACTACCGAGGAGGCGGCCGCCCTGCTCGGTGTGCCGGGGCGAGTCACTTCCGAGTAAGGATGCAGCCGCCGGGGCACTCAGGGGTGGTGTTTACTCACGAGTGCGGCCTGTGGGTGGCGGTGCCCGCCCGACTGCCGGACCTGCAAGGTCACGCCCGGGTTGCAATGCATCGACACGAGGATGTCCCACCTCGGCCGGGACTACTACATCGGGTGGTTGTCCGCAGCGGAGCTGCACGGTGCAGCCATCAGAGGGCCCCCAGGTCCTGTAGGTCACAGTGGACTGCAGCGTGAGGGGCCGGAACGTAGAACGGGTGCGGCTGTGCTTCGCCGAAAGCGCCGGCCTGAGGGTTCTGCCCCGCCAACGGCGCAACGTGCCCACGGGCGGGTACGGGTCTCCTCCCAGGAGGTCACGGTCCTCGACCTTGGCGCCGACACTGACCTGGGCGCGGGAATCTCCAACATCGCCGCCGTGGTCGGCGAGCTCGCCGAGGAGGCAGCCCTGACCCCCAGCGGTCGGTGGAGGCATCCGGCCACTTCTCCCTGGCCACGG
>JAJYNL010000022.1 GCA_021786375.1 Actinomycetes bacterium | reverse complement strand
ATCTTTGTTCCTGACGTCAGTGCCTGGCGTCGCTCGTAGATGGTTCTCGTTCAGTGCCTCTGGAGGTGGCGCGCCTCGATTTCCGCGACCGTCTCGGGAACGATCACGCCCTCCTTGGCCACGTCCTTCTGATGGGTTCCCATGAACAAGGGGAGCACCCAGCGGTCGAGGCCGATCGTGCCGGCGTTCTGCCAGGCGACGATCAGGAAGAAGCCGATGATCGCATACATCGGGTTGACTCCGAGCGTCCCGGAGAACATGTACATGAAGTTCAGGCCAACACCGAAGAATGCCGCCGCACCGGTGAGGAGGCCGAGTATCAGACCGAGGCCTATAGCGAATTCGCCAAGCGCAACGATCTTTGCAAGGGCCGCATGGTTAGGTCCGACGAAATTGGTGAGGAAAGAGACCCACCAACCGTAGACCACGGATGCGTGCGCACCGGTGGAATGCGCCTTGGCGCCCGCCACGTAACCCGCAAGCCCTGAGCCGCCATTCCAGAATGACTGGTACTCGGCGCCGAACATCTTCTGCCATCCGGCATCGATCCACTTGTAGCCGAGCCAAAGCCTGACCACGAGCCATAGCCATGCGGCTCCCTGGCTGTGGTATAGCCAGGTGAACGGACGGATCGTCCTGGTCGATACCAGCTTGATCTTGCTCATAACTGCACCTGCCTTCTTATGCCTTCGTTCGGATGGAGCCGACCTCTCGGTCCTTCTCCGCTTGCTCCGAACCACAGAGAAAGTCTTTGTCTGCTACAAACAACTAATTAGGGCCGATAGCTCCTCGTGCTGGTGATAGGCGTCTCAATTTGGAACGACTTTCGCCCCTATGCGGTTCCGAAACGCCCTATTTTGCAGGTCGGGAGCGCCGAAGGCGGGGGTAGGGGTGTGTAGCTGTCCTGATTGAGGTGGCGCTCAGACCGAAGGTCCGACGACAGTATTGCGTGAGAGCCCCGGGTTCACAGCGATACGGCGCTGCGAGGAACCCTCCGCGAGATCGAGGTGGCGAATCGTGGCGAGAACGTTCCGTCGGGAATTTCGGTAGGGATCTCGCAAGACTCAACGTCTCCGCGTGCCGACCAGCCTTTCGAGGTAGGCAGGCACCCGGCACCGATAAATCAGTGGATAGCGATCGGGACGACTTCCATCAGGCTTCAACGGAAGGCCCAGAGAGACCCCCGGCGGTATGATGCCGAAGGACAAACTCGCCGAGTTCGTTGCGCTGACCGGCTGAAACCGCCTTTCCGTCGGCACCGAGTTCTCGTATGGCAGTGGCCATCCAACAAGGGCTGTCGATGGGCGCCATGACCCGGATCTTCTTGGTCCACCGGTCTCCGGATCTTGTGACAAGTTCCAGGCAATGGCACCGCATCGACCGTGCCGAGGCAGCGCAGGGGCTCGATCCGCGCAAGAGGTGCGCGGGACGTCGGGTACGCGGAAAAGTAACTTCGCCGAAGCCCTGAGCCATCGCGCCCTCGACGAAGGCCTCAGATCCCGTGGTTCGGAGTACAGGGTCTGGGGGGGCGCTGGGGTGCCGGCTCTGCTCACCGCGGGCTCCTGCAGGCCGCCCCGAGGGACACAACTTCCTCAAGCCTTCTCGGAGTACGAGGGAGGGCCGGGAAATCCCGGCCCTCCGCGGTCAGGTGCTGACTAGTGTGATTGGCTCCAGCAGCGCCCTTCCTATTTGCGCGTCGGTAAATCTGTTCAGTGCGTCTGGAAGTGCCGCTTCTCGATTTCTGCAACAGTATCGGGAACTGTCGCGCTCGTCGTGGGTTCCTCCTTCTCGTGGGTTCCCATGAACAAGGGGAGTACCCAGCGGTCGAGGCCGATCATGCCGGCGTTCTGCCAGGCGACGATCAGGAACAAGCCGATGATCGCATACATCGGGTTTACTCCGAGCGTCCCGGAGAACATGTACATGAAGTTGAATACGACACCGAAGAACGCGGCAGCACCGGTCAAGAGGCCCAGAATCAAGCCCAGCCCAACGGCGAATTCGCCGAGAGCGACGATCTTTGCCAGCGCCGAATGGTTCGGTCCAACCACGTTGGTGAGGAAGGAAACCCACCAACCGTAGACGACCGAAGCATGCGCGCCGGTGGTGTGCGCCTTCGCGCCTGCCACGTATCCGCTGATCCCCGAGCCGCCATTCCAGAAGGACTGATACTCGGCGCCGAACATCTTTTGCCATCCGGCATCGATCCACTTGTAGCCCAGCCAAAGCCTGACTACTAGCCACAGCCATGCGGCGCCCTGACTGTGATATAACCACCTAAAAGGACGGATCGTCCTGGTGGAAACCAGTCTGATCTTACTCATATCAACACCTGCCTTTATCCTTGTCGACCGGGCGGGCAAGTTGCCCACGCCCGAAACCGGACCCCGGGCTACGGCGAAAGCTTTTAGCTGGGTGACACAAGCAATTAGGGACCAATAGACCCTAAACAAGTGAATACGGTCTCATGCCTGGGATACTTACGCGGAGGGCCAGGACAGTGGGGGAGCGCAGGCTTTCTAAGAGGCCGCTTCCTCCAGGAAACGCGCGATCTCCTCGATGGCCTGGTCGGCTTCGGGCATGTCTGGAAAAGCGGGGTAGACGTGCCACATGCCCTCGGCAACCAGGAGCCTGCTGGGTGAGCCGACCTCGACCAGCGCCTTGTTAAGGCGTAGGGAGTCGTCGAGGAGTATCTCGTCTCCGCCCACCAGGATCAGCGCCGAGGGCAGGCTCGCAAGGTCACCGAAGAGAGGCGAAGCGAGGGGATTGGTGGGGTCGGCTTCGCCAAGGTAGGCGAGAGCTGCGGGCCTGAGCGACTCAGCCTCGAGCCAGGGATCCGCTTCGGCGCGTTCCACTATGGAGCTGCCCGATCCTGTCAGGTCAGTCCACGGGCTCAAAAGTACGATTCGCAGTGGCAGTGGGAGCCTGAGTTCCTTGAGCTCCAACATGAGCGCGACCGCGAGGCCGCCTCCGGCCGAGTCGCCTCCGACGAACAGCCTTGCCGGGTCGATGCCTGCGTCAAGCAGGCTCTTGTAGGCGACGACCGCGTCATCGATCGCGGCAGGAAAGGGATGCTCGGGGGCGAGGCGGTACTCGGGCAGGTAGGCCTGGATTCCGGCGGCAACGGAGATGCGGCCGACAAGGGACCTGTGGGTGTTTATCGACCCGGCGGAGTACGCTCCTCCGTGCAGGTAGAGCAGCGTCATTTCGGACCTGGGAACCTGGGCCCGTATCAGCTCCGCCCGCATTCCCCCCAGGGTGACCATCTCGGTGTGCACCCCGGCGGGCATTGGCGATAGCGCGGCGAGCGCTTCGAGTGCCATCCTCTGGTCCTCGACGGTTGTCACCGCACCCGAACTTTTGAATGAGAAGAGCAGGTCCTTAATACCTTGCGCCTCGGCGGAGAGCATGGAAAACCCCTTTCACCTTGCCCTCCAACTTAGCTCAGGCATCGCCGACGATCCCAAAAGGTGCAGCTGTGGGGCTGACTAGCTGAGAAACCAGATCAGCCAGTGACCGTCGCGCTGGACGAAGCCGGCGGTGCCGACCAGGGCCGGATGCTCCTGGTTGCAGGCGGCAAAGGGTCCGCCTTGAGTGCATATTTCCAGGAACCAGCTGGCCGACATCACCGCGGGGGAGCAACTCGCCGTGATCGGTTGCGGAGCTGAGCCGAGGGAGCCCGGAGGGACCAGGAAGGTCTGATCCACGGCCACGGGTGGGTAGCTTCCCTGACTCGAGGCCGACGGCGCGATGTAACTCCAGGCCGCCCGGTCAGCGAGCAGTTTGGCCTGCTCGGCCGAGCTGGCGGAGTTGAACTGATTAAGGATGTCCACCAGCGTGGAAACGCTGGGCGCCACAGCGGCCTGGACTCCCTCCATGGATGGGCATGCCGCGTTGGTTCCGTTGCCCACGGTACGGGTGGGAAGCGGATAGATATTTGCCGGAAAGACCGCGCTTGCTGCCGGAAGGTTATTGGTGACCGCGGTGGTCGAGGTCGAACTCGAGGTGGACGAGGATGGGGCGCCGGCTGCCTGCTGCGAGAGGCAGGCGGTAGAGGCGGCGGCGAGACATGCCAGCACTGCATATCGCTTGATGGACCCGGCAATCTTGTCGCGCCTAAGCCTGTTCAGGAGCCCCATTGGAAGATAATCTCTCAAATACGCTCCGTAGTTACTGGCAGGTGCGCCATATTTCAGACCGGGTTTCCAGTAAAATTCGCCCAAGCGCGGCACCAAGCATATGCGACTAGCGCTCCGGGCGTTAAGCACCCGTTCAGTGTCGCCACCTGAAGGGCCGGTCGGCCTTGTCCGGCCACCGGTGACGGGTTAGCCCCCCTGCCGGGGAAGCGCCCGGTTTTCGTATCTGGAAATGGGACCTGTAGTGCCATTTACGCAGGTGAACGGTATCGATCTTTACTACGAACGCCTGGGCGCGGGCCGGCCGATCGTGCTGATACCCGGCTTGGGTACGGACTCCAAGGTCTTCATGCCCCTAGGCAGGGACCTGGCGGCTGCGGGCTCGGTGGTACTCCTGGATCCCCGCGGAGCAGGACGCAGCTCCAAGCCGCGCGAGCCCTACACGATAGAGGAGATGGCCGAGGACGTCAGCGAGTTGATCGCGGAAATCGGGATCGGGCCGGCCGCCGTAGTGGGATACTCCTTGGGTGGGCGAATCGCGATCTGTCTCGCCGCGACCCATCCTGAGCAAGTGGACAGGCTGGTCCTGGCGGCGACTTCCGCTCGCGAGGGGAAGTCTCGACCCCTCGGCCTGCGCTGGATTCTGATCGAGATCGGCGCGCACCTGCCGATGGGACAGCGAGCCGGCTCCCAGCCGAGCTACGCCTTCGTAAATCAGCGCGATGCAGCCAGGGCCTTTGACGGCCGATCCCTGCTTGGGGCGATAAGAGCACCGACGCTGGTGATCCGGGCGACCCGCGACCTCATCATCCCGAGACGGCTTAGCGGAGAGCTCCTCGGGATTCCCGGAGCGAGGGCGAGCGCATTGCGGGTCGGCCATTTCTCGCTGTTGATGGTTCGGCACCGGGAACTCGCCGCGGAGATTTTGAAATTCCTTGCGGAGGGCACCCGCTGAGAGGCCGTATAAGGCGTGTTTGGAGAAGCCGATGGGTATTCCTACCTGGCAGCGGGTAAACGGCACTGGTTTCGGCGGTGTCCAGGGTTGGGATTCCAGGCCAAATGTGTCCCCACGGGCCGGTTGTCGGTGAATACTCCAAAAGGCCGAAAATCAATATTATGTAAAGTAGATCAAGATCGAAGAGAAAGGCGGGCTCTCGCCCGCCCTGCCCTCCGAAGTTGCCGACGACACGCGCAGGCTCCGCGATCACATCTTCCATTCGCTCCAAGGGTTCTTGGGATGCCAGGGCCAGTCGACCGGCGCACCTTCCTCGGCGACGATCTTGTTGCGGACGGCTCCTACGCCCTCGATGACCACTTCGATCACGTCTCCCGGCTTCATCCACACCGGAGGCTTGCGGCCAAAGCCCACGCCTCCAGGAGTTCCGGTGGCGATCACGTCTCCAGGGCGAAGAGTCGTGAAGCTCGAGAAGTACTCGACGGCGTTGTGGACGTTTACGATCATGTCCGCCGTGGATGCGGACTGCATCACCTCGCCGTTCAGGATGCTCTGCACGCGGATGTCGCTGATGTCGAGATCGTCGACGGTGACCATCTCTGGACCGATCGGCATGGAGGCGTCGAAGTTCTTGCCGGGAGTCCACTGGGTCATTGCACGCTGCCATTCGCGGGCCGAGACATCGTTGAGGGCCACGTAGCCGGCGATTGCCGCCTGGGCGTCCTCGGCTCGGATATATCGTCCGCCCTTCCCGATCACCACTCCGAGCTCGGCCTCGTAGTCGAGCGTCGCGGAAAGTGCCGGGGCGACCAGGTCGTCGTTGGGGCCGAGAATGGTGCCGGAGGTCTTGATGAAGCACTCGGGCCAGCTGGGCACGTCGCGGCCACCCTCCAGGGCGTGCTCGGCATAGTTGACGCCCAGGCAGAGGATGCGGGTCGCGTCCGGGGTCGCCGGTCCGAAGTCGTCGGCGGCGACTTCCACTCCGCTGCGCGACGTGAGCGGCCGGATGGCCTCGAGTGCGGCCTCCCCCGCCTCCAGGACACCCTGGAGCGAGGCGTAATGCGCCACCCCCGTAGCCTCGGCCACGTCAACGTAGCCCTGGGCGCCTTTAACGTGAAGACGCAGTCCCGCGCCCGTCCTTATTGTTGCAAGTCTCAAGGTTCCCTCCGGTTTGATCGCGCGACGAATACGTTGTCCCCGTTGATCACGCGCAATCTCGAGGATATCCAGCCTCTAGGTGATCATGACAGCCGGCGATCAGGGCCGGAGGCGTTTGCGCATTCACTTGTTCGGCCTCCGGTCATAGCTGCTGCATCTTCAGTTTGAGCTCGGCCAGCTCGAGTGCGAACGCACCGTCCAGCTGAGCCGTCCCCAGTCCCAGTGCCGTCAGCTTCTCGCCGACCTGACCATTGGCTGCGGCGGCTCCCATCAACAAGTGTTCGGTGCCGATATAGTGGTGGCCGAGCCGAAGGGCCGCCTTCAGGGACTCCTTCAGCGAAGCTTTTGCCTCGGAAGTGAATTGAAGGTCTGGCATCTCGCGGGTTCGCTCTTCGCTCACGCCCGGCGCACGCCCTACGCCGAGGGCTTCGTGTAGGGCGGCATCCGTTACGTTCAGGCGGTGGACCATGCGCGCGGCCAGGCCCAGTGGATCGGCCACCGCCCCTGCCACCAGGTGCTCCACCGCGATCGAATCAGCGCCGGAGCCTGAGGCGAGTTCCTCCCCTGCCAATAGCGCCGCCTTGGCCCGCGGGGTGAAGTGGGAATAGGGCTTTCCGGTGGATACCGCTTCGTCGTCCCGGGAGACGAAGCGCTTTTGCGCCGCCTGCTTGCTTACACCCATTGCCGCCCCGATCTGACTCCAGGACGCCCTCGAGGCTCGGGCTTGATCCACGAAGTGCCCGATCAGGGCGTCTGACTGGCTCTCGAGCTCTTCGGCGGCAAGTATGGCGTCTGAAAGATGCTGAAGGGGCCCGCTCTGAGGATGCCTGCCCAGCACGTAGGCGATGAGATTGTCGAGTGAGACGGGAAAATCGTGCATGTGTCAACCTTAGGTTGCCAAGCCGGGTCTGTCAACCCTACGTTGACGTTTTTTCCACCACTCCTGATCCTTGACGCGCCCCGGTTTGTCTCGCCGGGCGGGCTCCGGGGCTAGCCGGCCCTGGCGCGGTATTGTCACATAGGTTCTGCTTCTGCCGCCGGGCGTCGGGTTGGGCTACAGCGGCTTTCGGGCCAGGGCGGGACATAAGCATTGAGGCAGCAATCGCTTGGACCTTGTGCGCAAGCATTGTCCCGAGTTCTGGAGTCTCCTTCGTTCGATTTTTGCCCCAATGAGATTTCGCGAACGGACGTTTCAAAATAATCCGTCCACATGAAGGTTACTAGCGCCCTATTTTCGAGGAACGCTAGCAACAAACGCCATTGATCCAGCCATTGCGAACGCGGCACTTGAAGTGTGGTACCCGCTAACCGTATAAAGGCTCTGCCCGATTGTCCAAGTCAACCAGGTATGGTTTCCATCTCCTGCTGTTTCAATAACTATATTGCCACTATTTGTAGGCATTCGCACCTTGGACATGATGTCGAGAACTCTAAGGCCTTCCTGCCTTGCCTCAGCAATTGAATGGAGAGCAGCATTTCCACCTATGAAAACACTCCATCCACTCAAATCGAAATACATCTCGCAATAGCCGGAAAAGCGATTGGTGCCAATGAGAACGCCCTGGACTGCTCGGATAACGCTGATACGTTGCGGCGAGTTGGTATTCGGACCACAAAATCTAGTTTGCTGCCTTTGCGCATTCGATAACAAACGGTGTGCGGCAGCTGTTGTTGTCAAGCGGGTTCCGCTGAAAGCGCCGAAATATGCGGCCAGTCCGGAACAATTAGGGGGGCTGCCTATCTCACGGCTGTTCAGGGGGAATCTTGATTCGCACCGGTACAGACTGACTGCATATCCCGATTTAGCAATGGTCGACTTGGCAGACAGATTCGCTGGAATAGCGAGCGGTGCTACCAAAGGCATCGGCATGCGTGAAGAAAGAGATGCAAGCGCAGCAGATATTGGAGATGGAAACTGGCTGAGAGCTCTCTTGGGAATATTAGACACAACAGCCGATTTGCCGGCGGTTATCCTTGGACCGATGGAAGCCTGAGTACCGCACGCTGATCCAATAAGAGTCAAAACTAACAAGGAACGTCTCGCAGCACGATGAATCATTTCTAACCCCCGGCTCCCCCAGTCCGTAGCCGCCTCCAACGTGGAGAAGCTGGCTGTTGGCAGCCCCCAGCCCGAGATTGTGGCAATCCAGCGCGTCGCTAGCGTTGCAGTTTATGAAGCAAATATTCGGAGACGCATTCGACTTGCTAAAGTCCGATAAACTTCCGAACGTAATGCCTAGGTTCATTGCCGTACTTTCGATAGTGTTGACGGCATTATCGCTGACGCAGTCCCCTGCGTAGTCGTGATGTGATTTGTATCTTATCTCGTTTCCCTCGCCCTGGATGGTCTGATAACCGGCATCGCCAGCGATGCCGTACCTTCGGGAGGGCACCACTGCGGTCCCGGCCGATGAATAGATGACGAGATCGCCATAGCTCTGTCTCGTAAGGTAGCTTCCGGGTTCACCGGAGGCGTCGCGGATGGAGTCCGGCCGGGCAGTCGGGTTTTGGAAGCGGCCCTTCCCGGTGGAGCCGAGCGGTTCGCGGTGCCTGTTTCAAGATCCGCTGGAGCGCAAACGGCGCAATTTGCTCGAGCGATAGCCGCCCTGGCAGTGAGGGGTGCCGGTAGTTAATAGTCGCAATTCGGGTAATTTGGGTTGGCAAAGCGACCCCGCCCAGCGGTTGACCTCGCGCTCGGTGGAGGCGGCCGGCGGGTGTGATCGTCGGTCCTCGGCGCGCCGACAGGGGAATCCCCCTTGGCAAGTCGTTGGCCGTTTTGCCCTTGGCAAGAGCGCGTATATACGGCTAGTTCGGCTGGTGCGGAGGCGAAATGGGTTTGGGGTTCCGCGATACGGCCAGGCCGGAGCAGGTCGCTCCCGAAAGCCCGTATGTGGGCGCCACCCCAGACGAGCAGGTTTCGTCTGCGGGCGGAGGTCGCAGCGGTCATGGTTGGCGCCGCCGGGTACTCTGGCTAGGGACCCTAGGGCTCCTCGTTGCCGGCGGTATTGCCATCTTGTTAGTACTCGAGTGGCCTCGCATCGCCCTGAAGGCGGGAGGACCGGAGCTGGCATCGCTGTCGGAGCGTGGCGGTGTACGGGTCACATCGATTCAGGCGACTGACGGCGGGCGCGCCGTAGCACTTCTGCAACGCGGGTCGAGCCTCGACCCCGCGTCGCCGGTCCTTCCTGGCGGCACCGTCGTCGTGAATGTGGTCGCCCGGACCCCAGGGTGGATATCATGGCTGACCGGCAACGAGGTGCGCACCACCTTGTCCGTACCTGTACCCGTCTCGCCCGCCCTTGCCTCTCCGATCGCAACGGCGAGCCCGGGGAGCCCCCTTGTGGTGCGTTTCGTAAGGGCTGTGCGCCTCGTCGACTGGTCCGGGGGCGGGTCGACCCACCTGATCCACCTGGCTGCCCCTAGCCGGGTCGTGCAGCTGCCCATAATCCTGTCGACCAACTCGACCGGCATAACCGATATAGGCGCCTCTCCTTACACTTGGGAGGCGCCAGGCCCGCCAGTTCCTTTGCCATATTTCGCCAGTCGCGGATTCATGGCGGTCATCACCCCCACCCCGGGCACCGAAGTACTGTCACCTCAGGCACCGCTGCGGATTTCCTTCTCCCGTCCTGTGGCAGCAGTGTTCGGGCAGCGTCTGCCGAGCCTGGAGGTGGCCAAGCTCCACGCCGGGCCATCGGGGCACTGGACGCGGCCGAACCCCTACACCCTCGAGTTCGAGCCCGCCGCCGGCAGCCTTTGGCCCGGCCAGCAGCTGCAGATCACCCTGCCGGGGCCGGTGGCTTTCGCAAGCGGCGGCAAGTTGATCCAAACCGCGACAATCACCTACGCCATGCCCCAGGGCTCACAGACGCGGTTGCAACAGCTACTTGCCGTCTTGGGCTACCTGCCGCTGGATTGGACTCCGTCGAGCGCCGCACAGGGAACGGTGGTGCCTATCGGCGACCAGGTGGCAATGGCCTATAGTCCGCCGATCGGTTCCTTCTCCTGGCGCTGGACACCTCCCGCCCGCCTGGCCGGACTCTGGAGTCCGGGCGTCGACAGCGTCATGACCAAAGGGGCTGTGAGGGCCTTCGAAAACGTGGAAGGCCTTGACCCCATCGGCCAGGCGAATCCACTGCTCTGGCCATACCTGGCAGCCGCGGCCAACGCCGGTAAGACGAACCCTTACGGCTATAGCTGGGCCGATGTCTCCAAGGCCTTGCCGGAACACATGGTTCTCTGGCACAACGGCACGGTTGTACTTCGAGCCCTCGTCAACACCGGAATACCTCTCGATCCGACTGTTGACGGTACTTATCCGGTCTACCTGCGCTATCGGTCACAGACCATGCGCGGCACCAACCCCAACGGCACCCCCTACGCCGATTTCGTGCGCTGGGTGTCCTACTTCAATGGCGGCAATGCCGTCCACGGCTTCGTTCGCAGTTCCTATGGTTTCCCCCAAAGCCTTGGCTGCGTCGAACTGCCTTTCGCCACCGCTCAAGTGGCCTGGCCCTACATGCACATCGGCACCCTGGTTACCGTTCATTCCTAGCCTCCAATCTCGGAAGTCCCGTCGACAATGCCCGGAGGTGCTTCTCCATCGGAGCAAAGAGTTGCTCGGCACTTTTGACCGATCTCCCCAAATGCGTCGGCTTCCTCCGCCGGATCCAGCAGCCATATTGCGACCCGCAAAGTAGCCCCTACTCCGGGAGCCAAAATGCCGAGCCGGCCGAGTCGGTTGGTGGAGGCCCGATATCGCAGATATTCTCAGACTGCACCTTCAGGAAGTGCTCGCGTCCACGCCCACAGCATCCCCGCTCGGGATCAGCTATGCCGAGATGGCCAGGATGCCGCCCAGAGCCGAGCGAAACCGGGGCGAGGAGCCGGCGGCACTTACCGACCCGAAGCCGGAGGCGCTCCTTTGCCCGGTGCACCCGGTCGCCTGCACGTGAGCCTCGATGTCTAGTTGCCGGTTGAAATGGCTTCGCGCAGGACCGCAGCCACCTGGGCGGGATCCTCGAGCTGAGGCATGTGCGCCCGATCGGGCAGTGTGAGCAGCCTGCATCCGGGAATGGCGGCCGCCGCCACCGGGCAAGCGGCGAGAACTTCGGTCACGTCGAGGTCGCCTAGCAGGATCGTGATGGGTGCGTCGAGCGTCGGAAGCAGCGGCCAGGAAGCCACCCCGTCGTCCTCCAGCTCAGGAGGCGAGTTGCGGACGACCCCCAGCGCCATCTCCCGGGCGAGCGCTCTCGCCTCGCCCTTCACCCTGCCCACGAGGCTGCGTGGGCCGTCAAGCCATAT
>JAJYNL010000076.1 GCA_021786375.1 Actinomycetes bacterium | reverse complement strand
TCCCGCTACAGAGGCTGAGGCCGTGGCCGAAGAAGCTCCCGCTACAGAGGCTGAGGCCGTGGCCGAAGAAGCTCCCGCTACAGAGGCTGAGGCCGTGGCCGAAGAAGCTCCCGCTACAGAGGCTGACCAAAGCTAGAGCGACTGCGCAGCGCTTGTTACATCGCGACGGCCAGCCAGAGATGGCTGGCCGTTCTGCATATTCTCCCTCGTCGACCCTATCCACAAGGCTAAGCTTGCCTCCGAAACGCAGCGGGCTTCGGAACACCGAGCAACCCCAGGAGTATTAGATGGCCGTCATCACCCACCGAATCACCGACCACATCTTCGGAATCAAGATCGATCGGCCCGAGGCTCGAAACGCGGTTAATGGTGCTGTCGCCGCGGAAATGGAAGCCGCGATCGATGAATTCGAATCCGACCAATCAGCATGGGTGGCGATCCTGTCGGGAACCGGCACGAACTTCTCTGCCGGAGCCGACCTAAAGGAGATAGCCGCCGGTAACGTAGCTTCCCTTCGCACGGCGCGAGGAGGGTTTGCCGGGATCGTGGCCCGCAAGCGGGTCAAGCCGATCATCGCGGCCGTGCATGGTTCGGCGCTGGCCGGCGGATGCGAGATTGCCATGGCCTGCGACCTCATCGTTGCATCCCGGGGGGCAAAATTCGGTCTCCCGGAAGTCAAGCGCTCTCTGGTGGCTGCCGCAGGCGGGCTGTTCAGGCTGCCTCGCGTTCTACCGCGCAATCTCGCCACCGAGGTCATCTTGACCGGGGACCCGATTTCAGCTGAGCGTGCCCACGAGTTCGGAATGGTCAATGTGCTATGCGACGAATCCGAACTCGAGGAAGCAGCGACCGTATTGGCGATGAGGATCGCCGCGAATGCCCCGCTCGCGGTGCGCGAGGCGCTAGCCATTAGCAACCAGGCCTTCTCCGCCTCCGAAGACCACCTCTTCGCGCTCAGCGGGGATGCGATGGCACGCCTTGCGACTACCGAGGACTTTCAGGAAGGGCCACGAGCTTTCATTGAGAAGCGCGATCCCCATTGGCAGGGCCGCTAATAACCCAACTCAAGTGGATTCCGCGCGCCTCATCTTCAGCGACCTCGCTCGATAGCCGTTGCGCTCGCCCAGGTTCTTCCCCTCTCGCGATCCAGGTGGAACACGGAAGAAGACACCGGACGCGCCCTGGGAACGCGCCCACGAGTCGAGCATCTTTAGCAGCGCGGAGCCGGCCCCCCGCCCTCGTTGGTCGGCGCGGAGATAGATAAAGGCTTCAGCCTCCTCTTCCCGGGCCACCGGCTCCAGTGTCAAGACCCCCAAGCCGATGACGGCCGGTCCATCCTTGAATTCGAACGCCACGCTGCGCCCCGCCGAACTTCGGATAGCCTCAAGTCCCGATGACGCGCTACGAAGCGCGGCCATGAGGGCAGTCCACATAGCTCGAGCAATCTCGTCGCCACCTTTGAATGCGCAAAGCTCTTCGTAGGCCGCAATCGCCAGGGCTACGGCGGCATCGCATTCCGGGGCCTCCAGCACCTTCAGCTCGAATTCGACCGGCGCACGAGCGCCCCGCGACTCAGAGGTCGCCATAGCGCTTACAGGAGTTTCTCGGCCCTGGCAAGAATTGTCTTGCGCCCCCTATGGCCCAGTTCGTATTCGTAGACAAGCCTGAGCTCACGCTTGGACAGAAGGTCCATCTTCGCCGTTATCTGGGTGGCCGAGAGAGTGGCGTAGTTGGGTATCACGGCCTCGACTTCCGCGAGGTCGACCTGAATGCGAGGCGCCTTGGGGATCGCACTCTCCGCCGGTACGGTTGGGGAAAAGTCTTCCTCCCGCGCGGCAGGGGACGCCTGCTCCTCGCGTTGGTCACCCAGGACCATGTGGGCCAAATCGGCCCAAGGTTCAGGAAGCACCAGGTCGATCAGTCCTTCAGCCTGCTTGCGGACCTCGGCGAGTTGCGCCTGCGCCTTGGTCTCCGCCATGCCAACGGCCATCCGGCCGATGAATCGAGCGGCTGCCGCTCGGGACTCGACGACCGACCGACCTTCCTCCACCGCACGCGGCAATGCCTCGGCAATCGAGTGGATGATCCCAACGGGCGCGTAGACCGCATAATCAATGAGCTTTTTCAGATCGCCGTCGTCCATCAACCCTCCCGGCGCCCGCGAGGCCTTGGCCCCGATACGGAACGGATATTACACACAGTCCCTACAGTAGCTACGCTCCTTGTCAGCGAGCTGAGTCAGCTTCTTGACCAGGAAGCAGCTCTGGCAAACAAACTCGTCCGGCTGCTTGGGAAGCACAGTCAAGGCGATGTCGGAGCGCTCGTCGAGTTCGTCCTCGTCGTAGTTCTCCTCCTCCTCGTCCAGTACGACAAGGCGTTCCTTGAGAATGTCATCGAGACTGGCCTCGACCTCTTCGTCGAGCTCCTCCTCTTCCTCTTCGGCTTCCTCTTCGACCTCGACCTCGACCTCGACCTCTTCCTCGGTCTCCTCCTCGGTCTCGAGCACCTCGAGGTCTTCCTCCTCGTCGAGTTCGTCGATGTCTTCGAGCTCCTCGAGATCCTCTAACTCGTCCACCTCGAGATCTGCGAGGTCTTCCTCCTCGTCGAGTTCCTCTTCCTCTTCGAACTCAGGATCCTCGAAGTCCTCGAACGACTCGTCGTCGACCGACTCCTGCATATCCTCGGCGCTGACCACATCATCGCCGTCGTTCGCCTTCTTCCTAGGCATCAAACATTCCCTTCCGCCGGGGGCGTCACCCGTCCCCCAGACGCATCAAAAAACCATTCGCGGCTTGTCGCCCAATTGAATCAACTTCCGGAGCCGCTTTGTTCCCGCAAAACTCTAGCGACCGACACCTTCACTCGCGCCGTCCGCTTTGGAAGCCCCGGGTCCTTCCGGCTTCTTGTGCTCCTGTCGCTGGATCGAGGTGAGACGGCCACTCTCGCCGGCACTCATGTCCACATGCGTCATGGCCTCCGCAATGCGCCGATGGCGGGCAACCTCGGCAATGCATCGGTACATCAGTTGTGCCACTTCTCGGTAGCTTTCGTGGCCCTGCGGCGCAGATCGGAGCTCTATAAGGTGTGTCCCTTCGCGCGCGTTCAGCTCGATGTCGAAGTGGATCCGGTACGCCATGGGCACGGCGTACGCGGCCACCTTGGCACCGTGCGATAGGCGGAGCTCTCGATGATACTCCGCAGCTCGCTCCAGCGAGGAAGCATACGCATCCGCTTCATCTTCCGTGAGCTTTGGCGAAGTGAAGTAACCCATTTCACATCCCAGGTCGGCCCAGAAGATGGAGAGCATCCTGTGCCTCTGCAGGTCGCGGAAGGCTCCGTAATCCGCCTCGATGGAGAAGTGATACCTGGTACGTTCAAAGGCTCTTCCGGGACGATGGCGACGATTCTCACGCTGCCCGCAATAGGCACCGAAAAGCTTGTCCAGCTCGGCTTCGCTCATCGACGCCACTAGCCCTGCCGCTTCAGCGGCACCAATGCCCAGCGTCTCGGCCATAATCGCAGCACCGACGCGGGACTCGGCGTCGGAGTCCCAGCCGACAAGGGCAACCGACGAACCCAGCGGCCCCGTCAGGGGATGTGAGCCCAGCGGCTCGGCGCCGGCATGCGCCGCCGCGATCTCCTTCGCCAGACCGCCCAGGCCGTGCCTGGTGGCACGCAAGTACTCAACCCAGGGATCGCGGCGCTCGGGGCGGGACAACCTCGTGACCATGGAGGGAATCTCCCGTTCCAGCTCGCGCTGGAGCTGATCCCCCAGCAGGCGCATCTCGCCCAAAGGATGCGCAGCGAGGTGCAGCACAAGCTGCTCCAATGCCTGGGCGGAGGCGAAGACGCCCACATTTGATGCGGTCGCCGCCGGAAGCAGCCCGCGAGTCGCGTCGAGCGCGAAGGCGCGGAGAGTTGCGCGCATTGCCGACGGCAACGCTTCCACTCCGCCGGAGGCGGCGAAGAGACGATCGGTGACGCGCGCCGTCAAATAGGAGTAGGACTCGAAAAGGCCGTCCATCTCGCTCTCAAAGCGATCGAGGTCACTCCCCTGCAATTCGGGTGGGCGCACATAGCGATAACGACCCAGCGCATCCCGGAAGTCATAGGGGATGTAGCGGGTCGACTGCTCCAGATACGCCGCAAGCCTCGGCCTTTCGACCACCTTGGTGGCCAGGTTGGAAATCCCCTCCAGCGCGACATGCACCCCTGCAAGCTGTGCAACCGAATCGTCCCCGTAGTCGGCGAGCACTCGGGAGAAGAGTGCCTCCGAACGAGCGACGCCCTGGTCGGTTCCTCTGGCAGGCTCGGCATCCCCGCTTGAGCAGAACTCGTCTAGAAACAGGCGACGCAAAGACTTTGGCGAGCGCGAATAGCGGGCAAACAGGGCCGCCTTGGTCACGTCCGGCAGGTCGGTCAAGGTGTATACGGGACTGTCGAGGTTGGAGAAGTGCCGCGAGAGTACCTCTCGCTCCTCGGCCGTGAATTCAGGGCTCATTGGCAAACAAACTACAGGGCTTGCCGATGTCGGTGGCACTGCGCCAAGGCTTTCGGAGACTGAGGCCCTTTCAGCGATTCACGCGAATGGAGGCCTCGACGACCCCGCGGCACATGAGCTTGTCCACGGCATGGAACCTCCTGGCCATCTCCGGGTCCGAAACCACGTTGCCGAGTTGGCGCGCCAAGTCGATTATCTGCTTGACGTTGCGCACGAAGTCGCCTCCTGGCATCCCCCGATCCCCCAGGACCGTCTCCAGATCCCTTCCACGGCCCCACGCACTGGCATACACCATGAATCCGGACTCCACCGGCCTGGTGGCAGGAATACGCAGCCTCCCCTCGGCCTTGACCAGCTCGATTCGGAGCGCCGCGATCTCGCGAAAGCGCTCCTCCAGCCGCAAGGACGGGAAGTGGTCGGAGCCGGGCGCCGAATTTCGCGGCTCATACACAAATGCCGAAATCAGAGAGGCAAGCTCCTCCGGCTCGAGCCCGTCGAAGACTCCGCGCTCGAGAGCCAAAGCCACCAGCAGGTCCGACTCGTGGAAGAGGCCCGCGAGGCGCTCCCCGGACGGTGTCAGCTCCCACCCGTCGACAAAGCCAAGCTCCGAGAGCACCGCCAACACCCGGTCGAACTGCCGCGCCAGCGATTCCGTCTGGCGCTTCACCGACTCCTTGATCTTGGCGCTCGACTCTGCGATTCGCTCCAGGCGCTTGACCGCATTCAGGTGGCGGTTGAAATCCGGACACTGCCTTAACTTTTCGCGTAGCTCGGCCACCTCCGCCTTGGAGACGCTTGGGCGGGACGCGGCCCCCGGCTGGCGGCTGAATCGCGGCTCGTCGGTCGAGCAGTTGGCTATGCGAATCTCCCGAAGAGCCTCGGCCATGGCGCTCAAGTAGGAGGGCTCACGGGGGTTGTACTCCACTCCCACATCCAGGCGCGCAGCGGGCTTGGGGATGAAGTCGATTTGATTTCCGCGCATGGCAAGCTTTTCACCTGCGGCCGTCACCACCCAGACGACAATCCGTCCGCCCTTCTTGCGTGAGGTCGCCACCACCACGACCCTGGTGGGCAGTCCGGAATCATTGGCGGCAGGCACGCAAAGGACGTCACCCGGGCGCAGGCGCGCAGCATGGAAACGGATGTTGCGCTCGCTCGGGGCTGTAGCCAGAGGCTCGGACCTCTCGCCATCACGCTTGGTCAACGCCCAAAGCGCCCCTACGTCGCCGAACTCGCAGTGCGCCTGGTCGAGCAAGCCCTCTTCCTCGCTCCGCAGCTTGGCCAGGCGTGCCTCCAAATGCACCACCTCTGCATCAGAGCGGAACTGAGCGAAAGAGAGGTTAAGGAGGTTCCTGGCAACTTCGGGATCGAAGCTCTTGACGAGGTTGGCGGCCATATTGTAAGTGGGTCGGAACGAGGAGGTCAGGGGGTAGGAGCGGGTGGCCATCAGGTGGGCGACCTGCTCGAAGGGGACGAACGGCGACCACAGCGCGAGGCTGTAGCCAATTTCGTCGATCCCTCTACGCCCGGCCCTTCCCGCGAGCTGCGTGTACTCGCCCGGGGTAAGCATCTCGTGGGACTCACCGTTGAACTTGGTCAGCTTCTCGATCACCACGGTTCGTGCGGGCATGTTGATCCCCAGCGAAAGCGTCTCGGTGGCGAAGACGACCTTCACCAGTGCTCGTGCGAAGCACTTCTCCACCGCCTCCTTGAGTGGTGGCACCATCCCCGCGTGGTGTGCCGCCACACCCGCCTCCAGCCCGGCGATGAAGGACGAGAATCCGAGCGCATCCAGATCGCGCGTGGAAAGGCTTGTGATGGTCTCGTCCACGATCGCGCGTATCTCAGCCCGCTCATGGGAACTGGTTAGACGGACTCCCGAGCGCACCATGTGCTCCACGGCAAGGTCACAGCCCTGGCGCGAGAAGATGAAGAAGACCGCGGGCAGCATCGAGCCTTCTCGAAGGTAATCCAGCACATCCAACCGACGCGGGGTCGCTGCCCTGCCCACGGCACGCTTACGCGCGAACGCCCCCGCTGCCCGAGGATCGTCGTAGCGCGCACAATCCGGGTTTGGCCGGTCATCGACGATCGCTTCGAACACTCGAAGATCACGACCGCGGCCATCTCCGACCCCATACAGGTGGACCAGCTCCACGGGACGCTCGGTCTCGACGATCACGTCGGTCGGCCCGCGTACTGTGCGAATCCAGTCCCCGAACTCATCGGAGTTGGAGACGGTCGCCGACAGGCACACCAAGGAGACGGTCTCGGGCAGGTGGATGATCACCTCTTCCCACACCGCCCCCCGGTAAGGGTTCTGCAGATAGTGGACCTCGTCCATGATCACGTATCCAAGGTGGGAGAGGTCCGATGCCCCTTCGTAGAGCATGTTGCGCAGCACCTCGGTGGTCATTACCACCACGTCGGCCCCGGGGTTGATGACGTTGTCACCGGTCAGCAAGCCAACGCGCCGTTCGCCGTAGATCTCCGTAAACTCCTGAAACTTCTGGTTGGAGAGCGCCTTGAGCGGCGTGGTGTAGAAGGAGCGCCAACCTAGGGAAAGGGAGCGGTCAACGGCGTATTGAGCAACCAGTGTCTTGCCGCTTCCCGTCGGCGCCGCCACCAGCACCGAGCGATCCATATCGATCGCTGCGAATGCTTTCAGCTGGAATGGGTCGGGCGAGAGGCCGATCCGCTCGATGAACGAGGCGTGGCCGATCTCTTTCAGCTCAGGGTTAGACACAGGTGAGGCTTCCAACGTTCATCCTAACTGGCACCGCCTGCTGCGGTAAATGAAGGGCCCCGGTTATTGGGCCGAAGCTTCCGCCCGCGCACGCTTGCGCGTCACCATCCTCCCGATCAGGATCGAGGCCTCGTAGAAGACGACCAGGGGAATGGCCATGGCGAACATGGAGAACGGGTCCGAACTCGGAATGAAAACTGCGACCACCGTAAAGATGATGACAATCGCCCAACGCCTGAAGGCGGAGAGCTTCTTGGGCGTCACCACGCCGGCGATCTCCAGTGCGACGAGCAACACAGGGAACTCGAATGACACCCCAAAAGCGATCATGAGCAGGAAGATCAGGTTTAGGTAGCTGTTAGGTGTGTAGATAGGGTGCAGCTGGCTGCCTCCCGCCGACTGAAGGAAGTGAAGCGCGTGCGGGAAGGTGATGTACGCGACCAGAGCACCTGCCAGGAAAAGAATTAGCGATGAGAGCACGAAAGGGATCGCATATCGCTTCTCACGCGGGTTCAGGCCGGGTGTGACGAAACGCCAGAGTTGATAAAGGATCACGGGCGAGGCGAGCAGCGCGCCGCCATAACCGGCAATCTTGATTCTCAGCGCAAACCCTTCAAGCGGGCCGGTGACATATAGGGCGCAATCAGACTTGCCTGAAACCTGGCAGTAGGGCTCGGTGAAGAAATTGAGTATGTGGCCGTACAAAAAGTACGCGGCGATTGCACCGATGGTGACGGCGACTGCCGCCTTCACGATCCTGCCACGAAGTTCGGCCAAGTGCTCGAGCAGGGTCATGCTCCCGCCGGTGGTGGTGGCACTAGCTTCCTTGCGCTGCAGCCTTGGCAACTTCACGCCGACCGATCCTCGTCTGGCTCAGGAGTCAATTGAGATACGGATCCGAATCCACCGGCGGATGGGGGACCCCATCCACGGTCGACCAGACGCCGCCGGCATCCCATGCTCCCGCCGCCGGCGCCGTAGCGGAGGGATAGACCGCAGGCGGTGCGGGAGCCGGCGTAGCCGGCTGGGCACCCAGCGGGGCCTGAGGTGAGCCGGCCAGTATCGACCCGACCATGCCGATCGGCCCCTTGACTTGGGTCATGCCCATGTTGATGACGTCACCGACGGGCCCTACGGCATCGGTGATGGTGCTAAGTGCGCCGTTCATCTCCGCCTGGAGACGCCCCCGGATCCGCTGGAACTCACTCCAGTACTTGCCCATGCTCCGCGCAGCGGCGGGAACCTTATCCGGGCCCAGCACAACGAGGGCCACCGCCACCACGATGAGGAATTTGGTGGGGTCGAGGTTGAACATACCCTCCACGATAATTCACCCTGGGCCTCAGCGCAGGACCAGTCCCGACACTATCAAGGATGCGCAGGTAGCGGCTTGTGGGGTCCGGCTAGCCTGGGAACGGAAAGCTGCCAAGATGGAGAATGAATGCCGGCCATCTATCTGGTGCGTCACGGTCAGACTGGTGGCCTCGCGGAGGGCGATCCTGGAATAACCGAACTCGGCGAGCGACAGGCCGAGGCGGCGGCCGCGGAGTTGCAGCGGAGAGGACTGCGCATGCCCGTGTTGATAACCGGGGCCCTCAGGCGCCAACTCGACACGGCGGCCATCATTTCCTTGGTAACAGGCATAAAGCTCTCCGCCCCCGCCGAGCCTGGCTTCAACGAATTCGATCACCAGGCGATACTTTCGGCCCACTCGGAGAAGCGAGCGCTCGGAGGAAGGGACAATCGAGAGGTTCAGGCCGCGCTGGATCAAGCTCTGACCGCCTGGATCGCCGATGCCGGTGGAGAATGGGAATCCTTCGTAGCAGGTGCGGTCGGTGCGCTAGACGAAGTGATCTCCCGCGCCGGCCCGGGGCGAGACGTGGTGATCGTTACCTCGGGCGGCGTGATAGCCGCTTTGTGCATGCGCGCGATCGCCGCAACACCTAACTCGTTCGTCGCGCTCAACCGGATGGCCGTCAACGCCTCGATCACGGTGCTGGTGGCGGGCTCGAGTGGAAAAAACCTGCTCAGCTACAACGACCACGCCCACTTGCTTGGTCGTGCCGAGAAGCTCCTGACCTACCGCTGAAGAGCGGTTGACCTTCTACTCCTCGCGCTTGCGCGCGGACTCGCTGAGCCACTCGAAGAACGAGCCATCAGCCAGGTCGTAGTGGAACTGCATCAGCTCGTCATAGGAAATCGGATCGCCGGCGTGCTCCTCTTCCAGCTCCGAAGGCATCCGCCAGAAGCTGAGGGCGACACCGGCGGAGACCAGGATGTCGACTACCGCCTTCTCAGCCGGCTTGGACACCCGAACTGCGCAAGTAGGGCAGCGGAAGTTGTAGGACGCCTGTCCATCACTTGAACAGACCAGCACCCGTATCTGGTCCAGAGTCAGCTCGACGTCCCCGCACGTGGGGCAGCTCGCTTTGATAAGCGGCATCAGGAGTCCTTTCCATGCACTGCATCGAACGAGGTGGTGCAGGCAGCCACTTGCCGTCATTAACTCATCGACACTCTTAGTGAGCGACTTGAGCGCGGCGTGGCGGACTAAAGGACTGCGAAGCGGCTGAAAGGATAGAAGCGAAGGACAACCTTGCCGATGAAGAGGCTCCCCGGCACCGGGCCGAAGTAGCGCGAATCATAAGAATCGCCCCGGTTGTCTCCCATCAGGAAGTAGTCCCCCTTGGGAATCGTCTGGCGCTTGAGGTGATAGGTGAGATCTCCTGGGGGAAGGTATGGCTCAGAGAGCATCTTGCCGTTGATATAGACATGCCCCTTGCTCGACCAGATCGTCTCGCCCGGGAGCCCAATAACCCGTTTTACCAAGTCCTCGATGCTGGGATCCACCGTGTCGGCAGCCGGCCGGCGGAATACCACGATGTCCCCACGGTGGACGCCTTCGATGGCGAAGGAGAGCTTGGAGACCACGATACGGTCGCCGATCTGAAGCGTGGGGATCATGGATCCCGAGGGTATGTAGAAGGACTGGAAGACGAAGAGCCGGATAAGGATCGCGATAGCGACCGAGATGACGACGGCAACCAGGTTCGGCCCGATGATGCGGCGAAACCCACGCCTGCGCATCGCGACGGACCCCGAATCCTGCGCAGTCTCCTCGATCGTCAAGCGCTGACTCCCTCCGCGGCCCGGGCAGGCACCGGGTGGAGCGCCGCCTAAAGGCTCTCTATCAGCTTATCCACCCGGTCGTCCTCCGAGCGGAAAGGGTCCTTCAGCAGGACTGTGCGCTGCGCCTGGTCGTTGAGCTTGAGGTGCACCCAGTCGACCGTAAAATCCCTGCGCTTCTCCTTCGCCCGCTTGATGAACTCCCCACGCAGTCTGGCACGTGTCGTTTGCGGTGGCACCTCCATCGCCTTGTCTATGGCGCCATCATCGACGATGCGCTCCACCAGGTTGCGCTTTTGCATGCGATAGAAGATTCCCCGCTCGCGGGAAACGTCGTGGTACTGGAGGTCAATAAGGGCGATTTGAGGATGGCCCAGGCTCACCTGGTTCTTGGCCATGTAGGACTCGATCAGGCGATGCTTGATCACCCAATCAACCTCGCGATCGAGGCTGAAGGGGTCCTGCCGCAGGCGGTCCAGGACATAGGTCCACATGTCGAGCACCCGGCTCTCCTCCGGTGGAAGGCCTTGCTGCTCACGATACTTGTGGGCGCGATCGCAGTATTCGGACTGGATTTCCAGAGCCGAGAGCTCTCGCCCGTTCGCCAACCGCACCCGGCGCGCACAGGTCAGATCATGCGAGATCTCCCGTATGGCCCTGATTGGGTTCTCGATACTGAAATCCCGAAGCACAACAGTTGGATCCTCAAGCATCCTCAGCATGATCGCCGTGGTCCCGACCTTGAGAAAGGTCGTGTACTCGCTCATGTTCGAGTCGCCCACGATCACGTGAAGGCGCCGGTACTGCTCGGCGTCCGCGTGGGGCTCGTCCCTCGAGTTGATTATCGGGCGGCTTCTGGTCGTGGCCGAGGACACTCCCTCCCAAATATGCTCAGCGCGCTGGGAGATGGAAAAGACCGGGCCCCTGGCCGTCTGAAGCACCTTACCGGCGCCGGTGAAGATCTGCCGGGAGACCAGGAAGGGTATGAGCACTTCGGTATAGCGGGCGAAGTCGTCAGCCCTGGTGGTCAGGTAGTTCTCGTGGCAGCCATAAGAGTTGCCCGCTGAATCCGTGTTGTTCTTGAACAGGTAGACGACGCCGCGAATGCCCTCTTCGCGCATGCGCGCCTCCGCGGAGAAGACGAGCCCCTCCAGGATGCGCTCGCCCGCCTTGTCGTGCGCAACGAGGTCGGCGAGGGAATCGCACTCAGGGGTGGCGTACTCGGGATGAGAGCCGACGTCCAAGTAGAGCCGGGCGCCGTTCTCGAGGAAGACGTTCGAAGATCGGCCCCAGGAAACCACCCGCCGGAAAAGGTAGCGTGCCACCTCATCCGGGCTCAGGCGGCGCTGACCACGCAATGTGCAGGTCACGCCGTACTCGTTCTCCAGCCCGAATATTCTCCGCTGAAGTTCCACTTTGCCGCCTTAGACGCTCGTTTAGCCGCAATCTAGCTGACAGGAGCCCGCTGACGGCTGCAGGCCTACCCGGCCAGCAGCTCGGTCAGCTCAGAAGGCCCTAGCCGCCTAAAGGTCCGCCTTCCGTTCGAATCCTCCAGCACCGCCGCCTCCACGTCGCCTGCGGAGATTGACCGCTCGGGCCCGGCCAAGGCGGAAACCGCCGCCTTGAGTGCCGCGGAAAGCGACATCTCCTCCGAATAGGCGTCACCGAACCTGCGCGAGATTGCCTCGGAGTCGCCGCCGAGAACCGTGAAGTGGCTCTCGTCCATCACCGTCCCGTCGTAGAGAATATGGAAGAGCTGGCTATGACCCTGGTGGTTGCGGCCTAGCTCGGCCACGAGGATCTCGACCTCAAGTGGCTTCATCTCATGGGTGAAGACCTGGCCCAGATAGGAGGCGTAAACATTGGCGAGCGAGCGAGCGTCGACGTCGTCGCGGGAGTAGGCGTACCCCTTGGTGTCGGCATGCCTCACGCCGGCAACGCGCAACTGATCAAACTCGTTGTACTTGCCCACCCCGGCAAAGGCGATACGGTCGTAGATCTCGGAAATCTTGTGGAGTGACTTTGAGGGATTTTCCGCACAAAGCAAGATACCGCCGGAATAGATACAGCCGATGAGGCTGCGCCCTCTGGCGATCCCTTTGCGTGCATAATCCGCCCGATCCTTCATTACCTGCTCGGGCGCCACATAGAAAGGCATCGACATTACTGGCCTCCTCCGATCCCTTTCCGCGCCTCGATAACGTTGCGGGTAATCTCCTCGAGCTCCTCCTCGGAAGCGAAGGCGAAACCTTCCCCGGTGATTGTGGCGACCACGGGGAAGATTCCGCGGTTAAGGTCAGGTCCACCAGTGGCCGAATCCTCCTCCGAAGCCTCCACCAGGGCCGACACGGCAAGCTCCAGCGCCTGCCGGCGCTCGAGGGGCGCACCTTTGAGTCCAGCCTTGATGGTGCCTTTGGCGTCTCGTCCACCGGAACCGGTGGTCTGGAAGGCCACCTCCTCGTACTTGCCTCCCGTGAGGTCGTAGGTGAAGATCCTCCCACTGGAGCGAATCTGGTCCCAGCCGGCAAAGAGCGGAACCACGGCCAGCCCCTGCATGGCCATCGGCAGGTTCGCGCGAATCATCTGGGCGAGCTGGTTGGCCTTGCCTTCCAGGGAGAGCACGACCCCTTCGACCTTCTCGTAGTGTTCGAGCTGGGTCTGGAACAGGCGTACCATCTCGACTGCGGGCCCCGCCGCACCGGCAATGGCGACTCCGGAGTAGCGGTCGGCGGCAAAAACCTTCTCGATGCGCCGATGGGCAATGAAGTTCCCCTCGGTCGCACGGCGGTCGCCGGCCATGACCACGCCGTCCGCGTACTTGAAGGCGAGGATCGTGGTTCCGTGGGGCAGGGATATGGATTCCGCCAGTGAGGACTCGAGGCGGCGGAACGGCGACATGCCGAGCCGCTCCAGGGTCGCGAAGAAACTGGGTCCCGGATCTTCCACCGGGTTGAAGATTGGCAGGTTCACTTTCAGCTCTCCTGGCAACGCCTGCAACCGGCGCTGCCCTTGGTTCCGTCACATTGCAGCTTAGATAGGCGCCGAGCGCCCGGCAATGCGAACGCCGCCCCTATGGGGGGCGGCGCCGCCAGATGGGCCTTGGCCGCACACTCTGGGCGCCGGGCCGGGCGCCCCGGCCGGCACTCTGCAAGGAGCTATTGCCCGCCCTTTTGGACGTAGTTGCGAACAAACTCCTCTGCGTTGTCTTCCAGTACCTCGTCGATCTCGTCGAGGAGGTCGTCGAGTTCGGCCTTGAGTTTCTCCGACTTTTCGGTCGAAGCACTCTTGGCCTCTTCCTCCACCGTCTCGGTGGAGCGGCTCGAAGTCGTCTTGCGGACCATCTCACGCTCTGCCATAGCAGTCTCCATTCTAGGACCCGAGCGCCCGCAGAAGCTCAGCGGCCGTGTCGCAGCTTTCGATCAGTTCATCGACGTGGTCCGCGGTCCCCCTAAGCGGATCCATCATCGGAACCCGGCGCAACGGGTCCTCGCCTAAGTCAAAAATCATCGAGTCCCAGTTGGCCGCAGCCACGTTGGAAGCGTACTTTGCCAGGCACTTGCCTCGGAAGTAGGCCCTCGTCCGTCGCGGCGGCTCAGTGACTGCGATCTCTATCTCGTCGTCTGCCAACAGTCTTTCCTGTCCCAATCTATAGAACAGCGACTTGCTCTTGCGTATGTCGTGGAACTGCAAATCGATCGCAGCCAGGCGCGAGTCGTCCCAGCCGACGTCGTGGCGTTCCCTGTATCCGGTCACGAGCCGGTACTTGGCCACCCAGTCGAGCCTGTCGGCAAGGCGCATCGGGTCGACCTCAAGGTCCGAGAGCACCTCCTCCCAGAGGCGCAGGATCTCCTTGCCCTCGGCCTCGTCGCCGATGGAGGCAAGCCCACCGGCGGCGGCGTATTCCTTGGCCGCCTCGAGAAACATCCCCTGGACTTCCAGGGCGGTCGCCGTACCGCCGTCGGCGAGCGGAAGCGGGCGCTTCAGGGTCAGGTCGTAGGAGACGGCCCGTAGCGAGGGCACCGGAGTCTCGAGTGTCGTGTCGAGGCCGTCAAGGAAGCCGTCTTCGATCATGGAGAGGACGATGGCGGTCGTGCCCACCTTGAGGAAGGTCGAGTACTCGCTCATGTTCGCATCGCCCAGAATCACGTGCAGCCGCCTGAAACGGGCCGCGTCCGCGTGGGGCTCGTCGCGCGTGTTGACGATCGGACGCTTCAGGGTGGTCTCCAGTCCGACCTCCTCCTCGAAGAAGTCCGCTCGCTGGGAGATCTGGAACGGCACCTGCTCCTTGGGCAGATAGGCCATCTCCGTCCCCACCTTGCCCGCGCCGGCGAAGATCTGCCTGGTGACGAAGAACGGCATCACCTGGGAGACGATCTTGCCGAAGGGAACAGCCCGGTCCATCATGTAGTTCTCGTGGCAGCCGTAGGAGTTGCCCTTGCGGTCGGAGTTGTTCTTGTAGACCACCACCGACTGCCCCGGACCCAAGACGCGCGCCGCACCCTCCATGGACCGCCGGAGCACCTCCTCGCCGGCCTTGTCGTACAACAGGGCCTCGCGAGGGGTGTAGCACTCGGGGCTCGAGTACTCCGGATGGGCGTGGTCCACGTAGTAGCGGGCGCCATTGGACAGCACCGTGTTTATCAGGTGGGTCTCCACCTCGGGCGCGAGTTGGAAATCCCGGGTGAATCCGCGGGCGTCCACCATGGGTGATTCATCGACGAAGTCCCAGCCCACCTTCTTGGACACAAGCGATAGATAGGCGTTGACCAACAGCGAGGAGGCGGTTATCGGATTGGGGTCAGGCACTCCCAGCATCTGGATGCCGTACTCCGTCTCAACTCCGCACACCTTGATGATTGCCACTGGCGCTCCTCCCCCGGGCCCGACCGGCTACAGATACTGGCCGGTACCCACCTTCTCTATTGCCCGGCCACCCGTTGTCTGCTTGCCCTCGGAGACCAGGGTGCGCACGTAGACGATGCGCTCACCCTTCTTGCCGGAGATCTTGGCCCAGTCATCCGGGTTGGTCGTGTTGGGCAGATCCTCGTGCTCCTTGTATTCCTTGGCGATCGATCGAACGAGGTCCTCGACGCGGATTCCACCCTCCTGGTGGGCAATGGCCCTCTTTATCGCCAGCTTCTTGGCGCGCCGGACGATGTTCTCGATCATTGCGCCCGAGGCGAAGTCCTTGTAGAAAAGGATCTCCTTGTCACCGTTTTGATAAGTGACCTCCAGGAAGCGGTTCTCCTCGTCGGTCCGGTACATCTCGGCCACGGTGCGCTCGATCATCACAGCCACAGCCTTGGCGGGGTCGTTACCGCCGAGATCGGCCACCTCCCTGGCATCCAGCGGAAGGTCGGGCGTAAGGTAGCGCGAGAAGATCTGCGCCGCGGCATCCTCGTCGGGCCTCTCGATCTTGATCTTCACGTCGAGACGCCCTGGGCGCAGGATGGCAGGGTCGATGAGGTCCTCGCGGTTGGAGGCGCCGATGACGATCACGTTCTTCAGGGTCTCCACCCCGTCGATCTCGGCCAGCAGCTGGGGAACGATGGTCGACTCCATGTCCGAGCTGATGCCGGTTCCTCTTGTGCGGAAGAGCGAGTCCATCTCGTCGAAGAAGACGATGACGGGGAACCCCTCCTCGGACTTCTCCCGCGCGCGCTGGAAGATCAGGCGTATCTGGCGTTCCGTCTCGCCAACGTATTTGTTAAGTAGCTCAGGGCCCTTGATGTTGAGGAAGTAGCTACGGCCCTTTTCGTCGCCGTTGATAGCCGCCACCTTCTTGGCAAGCGAGTTCGCCACCGCCTTGGCGATGAGGGTCTTGCCGCAGCCGGGCGGGCCGTAGAGCAGGATCCCCTTGGGCGCCGGCAGCTTGTACTCATGGAAGAGGGATCGATAGAGGAACGGCAGCTCGACCGCATCGGTGATCTCCTCTATCTGGGAGTCCAGGCCACCGACGTCCTCGTAGGAAACGTCAGGAACCTCCTCCAGGACCAGCTCCTCCACTTCGGGTCGCGGGAGCTTCTCAAGTACGAGGTTGGTCCGCATGTCGACCAGGATCGAGTCCCCGGCGCGCAGCCGCTCGCCGGCCATGGCATCGGAGAGTTCCGCCACCCTCTCCTCATCGCCTCGTCCCACGGTGAGCACGCGCTTTGAGTCGAGCAGGTCCTTCACCGTGACCACCTCGCCGACGGCATCCGGCTCGCGGGCAAGGATGATCGCCAGAGATTCGTTGAGAGCGACCTCCTGCCCGATGGTGAGGTCGGAGACCTCGATTGCGGGGTGAATCGAGACCCGCACCTTGCGGCCCGAGCTGACAACGTCAGCGGTACCGTCTTCGTTGACATCGACGACTATCCCGTAGGCACTGGGGGGCTGGGTCAGCTTTTCCACTTCCTCCCGCAGCGTGGCGATATGCTCGCGGGCCTGGCCGAGAGTGACCGTCAGCTTCTCGTTACGCGAGACTGCTTGTGCCAGCTGGCCGCTGACTTCGAGGAGCTTCTCCTCGAGTGCGCGCACCCGCAGGGGGGCGTCCTGAACAGTACGCCGCAGCTCCGCGATCTCGGACTGGAGCATGGCAATTCGCTCCTCGGCGCCCGCCTCGGAACCGGTCGGCTGGTCTGAAAACTTGTCGTTGCTAGTCGTAGAGACCACCTCCTGACTTCACGCTACACCCAGGCGCAGCCCAAGCGACGCCTCGCTAAGGGGTGTGAAAACCGACTCCCGCCCCTGAAAATAACAAAGGTGTCCTCTTCTGCGGGGTGCGCCCCTAAGTTTTAAGTGACATAGGCCGGATATGCCTGAACCGCCTCGTATGGCTCGGTCGGCATTGGCGCCAAGAGCCCAGGAATTAGAAGGAAGCGTAAATGAAAGTCTGGATCGACCAGGATCTCTGCACTGGGGACGGCCTCTGCGAGGAGATCTGTCCTTCCGTTTTCACGCTCCAAGACGATGGGCTCGCCTACGTGAAGGACGGCAGCGACGTCTTCAACAACCCCGGCGGTTCGGCCCAGATGGCCGTCGTTCCCGCCGAGTTCGAGGACGCGGTCGTGGAGGCCTCCGAGGAGTGCCCGGGCGAGTGCATCTTCGTGGAGAACGACTGAGCCGGGGCGGGCATCACCCAGCCCTCCGGTTCACCCGGCCGGAGGCATCCTAGCCCAGGTCAGAAAGCCCGTGTGCCCCACCATCGAGTGCTCCGGCCTTAAGGCCTGAGCCGAGTGGAACCAGCTTCGCGTCAGGACCTCGACGGTCCGCGGAAGAATGAACCCCAGCTCGCGCAAGCGGTTCCGGAACTGCTCCAGCTGGCCGACGCTCGTCTGGTAGGCAAGGACTATTCCCCCCACCGCAAGCTGGCCCCGGAGGTGGCCGAGCACTTCCCATGGCTCGGGCAGGTCCAGAAGCACCCGGTCGTAGGGCCCGCCGTCGACCCCTTCGTAGATGTCGCGGAGCTGGACCGCATAACGGGCTAGTGCCGGGGCTCCGAGGTACGCTCCCACGTTGTTGCGGGCGCGATTGGCGAAGTCTTCGCGCAGCTCGAACCCGGTGACCAATGTGCCCGCGTTTAGGAGCGCCATCGAGAGCGCGCCAGAGCCCACCCCGGACTCCAGAACCCGCTGGCCGGGCCTGATGTCCGCCGCCATCAGGATCTGTCCCAGGTCCTTCGGGTAGATCACCTGGGCGCCACGCGGCATCGCCTCGATCCCCTCCGCCAAGGTCGGACGGACCACGACGAAATTCTTCTCCTTGCCCGACCGGACTCGCGAGCCGGGCGGTGCACCGATTATGTCGTCATGGCTGATCGCGCCGAGGTGAGTGGACGTCTTGGAGCCCGCGACAAGAACTATGAGTTGGCTACGGCGCCTCTCGTCAAAGGCGAGAACGCGCTCACCCGCCTTGAATGGCGCCTCGGTGGCGGGGCCGGCATCAAGGGACCCGGGGCCGTCGGCGCCGCCTGGGGAGGCGACCTGCCCCCCGCTAGGTACTTGGTTCATTTGCGCAGCTTGCTGCGAATTTCAAAGGCGTCGCCGGGTTTCAAGGTGATCTTTGTGCTCTGGCCAATTGACCGCTTCTTCAGCTTGCGATAGACCCAAACTCCGATAGCGATGTAGCGAACCGCGGGCGAGTAGCGCGCAAGGGTGCCCGCGGCCAACTTCTGCGCGCTAGCTCCCAGCAGGCGGGAGAAGCGCGAAATGCGCTTGTTCTCAGATGCGCTTGATTTCGACAATTGCGCTCCTCTTGTGGCCCATGCGGAAGCCGAGCAGCATCCCAACCACGAAAACGGCGACGCCAAGGCCAACCGCCACCATGGGCAGCGACGGCGCAGCCGCTTCCCGTGCCTTCCCCAGGCCCCCCTCGAGCTGGGAGAACTTCTCGCGCAGGTCTTGCTTGGTGACCTTGGTTTCAGCCATCACAACCCTCTCCAACGCGCGGCCGCCAATCCGGGACCGCTCATTTCATTAGCTCCTTCGCGGACGCCTTACGCCGCGCCGCCGTAAAGGATGTGACTGCGACCAGAGCCCCGACGATCGCAACCACCAGGTAGGGAATCCAGCTCAGGTTGCCGGTCATTGCGGTTCCGGTTTCGGTCTGGAGCAGCCTGAGCAGCGCCAGTAGCAGGAGCGATACGCCGACAAGGATCGTGATTGCCCCGGCCACGCCAAAGGCCAGGTAACGGCCAAGCGCCTTTGCGGGCCCCAGCGTCTCCTGCTTCACATAAGCAATGACGGTGGCTCGCAACTCGTCGAACGGGCTCTTGGTCTTGAACAGGTCCTGGAGTGCCACGCCGCCACGCCCCTTGCTCCGTAGTCCTTACCCAAAGCACAATAGCCCGGCCGCAGAAGGGAGACAGCCAACAACCTGCACCGATGCGAAGCCGACTCAGCGGGGACGCAGGTAGTAGGTGGATTGGCCCTTGGCCACCAGCCGGCCTGCATCGTCAACCACCTCTGCCTCCACGAAGAGAATGGCCTGGCCCCCGGAGACGACCCGCGCCGTGCAGACGAGCTCAGAGCCAATGAGCGCCGCCCTTAGGAAGCTGAGAGAAAGGTTGGTATTGGAGGAGATGACCTTGCGTCCTGCGTAGGTGATCGTGGCCGCACCCATGGACGAGTCGACGAAGGCGGCGATGAACCCGCCCTGCATCACGCCCGCAGGGTTTGCGAAACGCTCGTGGGCCCGCATCCGCCAGACCGAAACCCCGGGCGCCGACTTGTCGACACACTCCATGCCGAGCGTGAGATCGCAAGCCGGGGGTACTTGGATCGTCGCGCGCTCTTGCTGCTGGGAGCCGGGCATAGGCCACACATTAGCGGGTCCGCCGCGGCCAGAACGGGGCGATCGGCGATTGCGCCCCTGCGCATCAGGGTCAAAACAACCAGGGCCTGAGGCCGGGGTAGGATGGTGGGCATAGTTCAGGAGGAACGCCCGTGGCAGAATCCGTCCCCAATCGCACAAACCTGGTCCGCATGGCCGAACTGGGAACGTCTCCCTGGATCGACAACATCACCCGCGACTGGTTCGAAAACGGGAAGCTGGCCGAGCTCGTCTCCCAGGGCATCGTGGGACTCACATCCAACCCCGCTATCTTTGCCGCCGCCATCGCCTCGACCGAGCTGTACGACGCGCAGATCAAGCGGCTCTCGGAACAAGGGATGAACTCGCGGTCCATCGCGCTCGAACTGGCGAAGTCGGACATCTCCCAGGCCGCCCAAGTCCTGGCGCCGGTCTTTGAAGCGACCGGGCACAAGGACGGCTGGGCCTCGATAGAGGTCGATCCCGACCTTGCCTACCAGGCGCAAGAGACGATGTCGGCGGTGCGGGCGATGCGTAAGGCAATCTCGGAACCAAACGTCATGATCAAGATCCCCGCCACCCCCGATGGCCTCGGCCCCATCGAGGAGGCAATTTCCGAGGGTGTCAGCGTAAACGTCACACTGATCTTCTCGATCGAGCGCTACCGTGAGGTCTTCGCGGCCTTCCTTAGGGGCGCCACGCGCTTTCTGGAAAGCGGTGGCGACCCCTCTCGGCTGGGAAGTGTGGCCTCGTTCTTCGTGTCTCGATTGGACACCGCCATCGATCCGCTGCTGGTGCAGGCGGGACGGGGAGACCTGGCCGGCATGGCCGCCGTCGCGCAGGCCAAGCTGGCCTACGTGGCCTTCCGCGAGATGGCGGCCATGCCCGAGGCCGCCGAGGCCTTCGCACGCGGGCTCCGTCCGCAGCGGCCCCTCTTCGCCTCGACCTCCACCAAGAACCCCGCCTATCCGAAACTCCTCTATGTCGAGAATCTCCTCGGCCCCGACACCGTGAACACGATGCCACTGGCCACGGTGGAGGAGATGCTCGCCTCCGGCGACCCACGCCGACAGACGGTCACCGAAAGTGTCACTGAGGCTCGCCGCCTGATCGAGGAGCAGCTTCCCGCCGCCGGTGTCGATCTTTCAGCCGTCACATCCGAGCTCGAGGTGGCAGGGGTTGAGGCTTTCTCGAAGTCCTGGGCCGGCTTGATGTCCGAAATCGAGAAGAAGGCCGGCGCGCGGGCCTAACGCATCCGGCGCGCGGCCAATGGCCATAGAAAGGGAGAGCCTGTCATGGCTACAAGCGATATTGCGACGCGCATCCTCGAAGGTGACGCAAAGCTATGGGTTGACACGAGCGTGGCGCCAAATCGGCTCGGCTGGCTGAGAGCCCCCGAGACGACTCAGGAGGAGCTCGACGACCTGCACCGCTGGGCGGAATCGGTCGACCAATCACACATCCTCGTACTCGGCATGGGTGGCTCGAGTCTCGGCCCCCGGGTTTTCGCGGAATTCCTGGCCAACCACGGCGGAGCGCAACGACAGGTGACGATCATCGATTCCACCGACCCTCGATCGGTCGCGGACATCCCCTTGACCGATACCGCAGTGATCGTCTCATCCAAATCGGGCACGACCGTCGAGACCGAGGCGTACAGGCGCTTCTTCTTCGAACGGCTGCGCCGCCCTGATCGCTTCTACGCCATCACGGACCCGGGCACGCCACTAGCGGAGGCGGCCATCGAACTCGGCTTCAAGCGAATCTTCTCCACTCCCGAGGATGTCGGCGGCCGCTTCTCCGCACTCACCTACTTTGGCATTGTGCCCGCGGCCCTGGCCGGGATAGACCTGGTAGCACTGTTCGAGGCGCTGGCCAAGGTGGACCACAGCCACTGGGCCGACCTGGGTACGGAGATAGCGGAGGCAGCGCTGACCGGAACCATCCCCGTCCAGCTGATCAGGAGCGAACAGGATCGCGCCCTTGGAATGTGGACGGAGCAGATACTGGCCGAGAGCACCGGCAAGGAGGGCAAGGGGCTTCTTCCGGTCCCTGTGGCCGCGAAGGAGGGCGATTATCCGCGTTCCACGCTCCCGGTGGCCGCCAAGGGGATCTCCGAGCTCGCCTCGCACATCTTCGGGATGGAGGTGGCGATCGCCGCCGCGGGCCACGTGCTGGGCATCGACCCCTTCAACGAGCCCGACGTTGGTGTTTCCAAGGCCATCACCAGGCGCATCCTCGCCGGCGAGAAGTTCGATCCCAAGCTGCCGAGCACGGGTATCGAGGATCTGGCGGGGTACCTGGAGAGCGAACTTTCCCAAGGCCAGTACGTGGCTATCAGCGCCTACCAGCCGCTGCACTGGGAGGACGAGCTGTACCGGCTTCGCGACGGCATCGCCGCTCGACTCCCACTCCACCCGGTGACCGCCGGACTGGCCCCCAGGCACTTGCACTCGACCGGTCAGCTCCAAAAGGGCGGGCCAAAGCTCGCGCACGTGGTGCAGATCGTCTCGGCAGACTACGGTGCCAGCGTGCCCATTCCGGATCTGGGCACCAACTTCAACACCCTCATTCGCGCACAGGCGGACGGTGACGCGGTTGCACTCGCCGAGCGCGGCCAGCGAGTCACCCGCGTGGTTCTGGACTAAGGCGCCAAAGTGGTTAAGGCGGGATCCGAGAGCTTCGAGCTGATTACCAGTGACGACCCTGCAGGAGAAGTGTTGGGCCTGATCGCCGAAGTCGCCCGCGGGGCACCCGCCTCGCTCCTTGTCACTGGCGGATCCCAGGCCAAACTGGTATACCCAAGGCTCTTTCCGGCGATTGCAAGCGAACCCGCGCTGTCGCGCCTTCGCCTGTACGTGGGGGATGAGCGCGTTGTGCCACTCGGTGATCCCGATTCGAATACGTCGATGCTGGACGCCATCGCGGGGGCACCAAAAGGCACGGGCGAGATTCTCTCCCCGGTTCGGGCCTTCGCGGACGAACTCCGCACCTCGGCCGCCCAGGGCGAGATCCCCTCTGAACAGGCCCTCGGGGAGATTCTCGTTTGGTGGGGCCTGGAGCTTCTGGCGGCGCCGCGGCCGCGAATCGTACACCTCGGACTAGGCCCGGACGGACATGTGGCCTCGATCTTCCCGCATCCGGCGGATCTCGCACTCGCCACCCCCGAATGTCAGGTCTCCTTGGACGCCACCGGCCTTAACCACCATCTCAGGCTTTCGGTAACGATGGATTACATCGACCAGGCGGACCTCGTCATCCTTGGCGCCACCGGTGCCCCCAAGGGGCAAGTGCTAAAGGCGGTGCTCGAAGACCCCGCCTCCTACCCCGCCGGTCATCTCCAACCCAAGCGCCTTGTGGTGGTCGTTGACCGCGAGGCACAGGCGGCAATGGCGTGATCGCCCGCGCCCGCAGGGCGGCGCTCTCGCCCACAACCCCACGGGCGGCCTAAAGTTGGCGTATGGATTCTGATCTCACGGCTTTGTCGACCTCCGAGCTGATGTCGCGGGCTGCCAAGGCACGCGACTCGCGTGCCGGGCGCTACCTGACTTTCAGCCCCAAAGTCTTCATCCCCCTCACCAGGCTCTGCAACGACGCCTGCGGGTACTGCACCTTCGTTCGACGACCCAGCCAGGTGGAATCACCCTTTCTCTCCGCTGACGAGGTGCGGGCGATTGCCGAGGCCGGGGTTGACGCCAACTGCCACGAAGCCCTCTTCACGCTGGGCGAGAGGCCCGAGAACCGCTGGGCGGAGGCAAGGAAGTGGCTGGAGGCAAACGGCCACGCCTCCACGGTTGACTACCTTGCCTCGGTGGCCGCCCGCACCATGACCGAGTTCGGCCTACTACCCCACTTGAACGCGGGGGCACTGACCAAGGACGAGCTCGCGGTGCTGCGTCCTGCCTCGGTCTCGCAAGGAATGATGTTGGAAAGCATCCGGTCTGACCTCGAGGCTCATCGGGCCGCGCCGGACAAGTCTCCGGAGCGCCGCCTGGCAACGATCAAAGCCGCAGGAGAGTTGTCGATCCCCTTCACCACCGGCCTTCTGGTCGGCATAGGGGATACGGAGCAGGATCGAGTTGGCGCCCTGCGCGCACTTGCGGAGCTGGCCGAGGAGTACGGCCACGTCCAGGAGGTCATCATCCAGAACTTCCTGCCCAAGCCGCGGACCCGCCTCGCCTCGGCACCGCCCGCAGAAAGGGAGTCCTTCCTTCGCACCATCGCCCTTGCGCGCCTCGTATTGCCACCCGGCGTGCACCTGCAGGCACCGCCGAATCTGAGTGACGACATAGACGAGCTCGTGGCGGCGGGAATCGACGACCTGGGCGGAATCTCGCCGGTCACCATCGACCACGTCAACCCGGAACGCCCCTGGCCGCATCTTGACAAACTCGCCCGCCAGGTTGAGGGACTGGGCTTCAACCTTGTCCCCAGACTGCCGATTTACCCTGAGTTCGCAACCGACCCCCGGCGCTGGCTTGCCGAGGAGGCACGCTTCCCGGTGCTCGACCACACGGATGCCGCCGGTTATGCGCGCGAGGACCGTTGGGTCTCGGGAGGGGACGCTCCTGCGCCGTCGCTCTTCGAAGACCGCCCCCTGCCCACCAGCCTGGCCATCTTCCGGCCACGAACCGGTACCGGAGCAGGCGCGCTGGCCGAGCTTCTCGAGGCGGTCGAGGCCGGGCATGAGCCCGACAGCACCCAGATCGGGGCGCTGTTCGCCGCGCGGGGGAACGACGTGCGGCGCATCGCCGAGGTCGCCGACACCCTGCGCGAACGAATCGTCGGCGACGACGTGACCTTCGTGGTAAACCGCAACATCAACTACACAAACATCTGCACCTTCCGCTGCCGCTTCTGCGCCTTCTCCAAGGGACCGCTCTCGCTCAACCTCAGAGGTGCGCCCTACACCCTCACCATGGACGATCTGGCCCAGCGCGTCACCGAGGCGGCCGAGGCGGGTGCAACGGAAGTGTGCCTGCAGGGAGGCATCCATCCCGACTTCGACGCGGAGTACTACCTGGAAGTTGTGCGCACCGTGAAAGCCGCGGTACCGGCGATGCATGTTCACGCCTTCAGCGCGCTGGAGGTCTACGAAGGCGCTCGTCGTGCGGGGCTGGAACTGGAGGATTATCTCCGCCTCCTCAAGGAAGCCGGCCTGCGCACCCTGCCGGGCACGGCGGCAGAGATCCTGGATGACGAGGTGCGCGAGGTATTGTGTCCCGACAAGATCCGCACGGAGACCTGGCTGGAGGTACACCGAGCCGCACATTCGGTGGGGTTGAACTCCAATGTCACCATCATGTTCGGTTCGCTTGAGCGTCCGGCTTCCTGGGCCAAGCACATGACGCTGACGCGCGACCTGCAGAAGAGGACAGGCGGCTTCACCGAGTTCGTTCCACTCCCCTTCGTGCACATGGCCACCCCGATCTACATGCGCAAGCTGGCTCGGCGGGGCCCAACTTTCCGCGAAGCGGTGCTCATGCACGCGGTCGGGCGCATCGCATATGCCTCGACGATTCCCAACATCCAGGCATCGTGGGTAAAGATGGGAGTGGCGGGTGCTCAGGAACTTCTGCGATCGGGAGCGAACGACCTCGGTGGCACACTCATGGAGGAGAACATCTCCCGTGCCGCCGGCGCCTCGCACGGGCAGGCACTCGGCATGGAGGATTTCCTGTCAATAACATCGCCTCTCGGCCGCCGTCTGGTGCAGCGCTCCACGCTTTACGGTCACCTCCGCAGCTTCTCCGCCCCGGGCACGGACATAGGGTGAAGGACGCGCGCATGAACGGTGGCACTCGGGCTTCCGGCAAACATCGGTCCAGATTCGAAGTCAAGCCACACGAATCGACCCTCTTGCAAGACGAGTTGACGGCCCTGGTCGAGAAGATGGCACCGCTGCAGAACAGGGACCTGGTCACCCAGCTGTTGAACGTCGTCGTCAACTTCGCCAGTGCCGACTTGGACCGCCTTGACCTCAAAATTGCCACCGGGGCACTTACCGAGATGCACCAGGCGTTCACCACCTTCCAGCCCTGGGCCAGTCGGCGCAAGCTCACAATCTTCGGCTCCGCGCGCACGCCGGAGGGCCACCCCGACTACCTCGCCACCGTAGAGGTGGCCAGGGCAATGCGCGAGTGCGGCTGGATGATCATCACCGGTGCCGGGCCCGGCATCATGGCAGCGGGAATCGAAGGAGCCGGGCGCGAGAACTCTTTCGGGGTGAACATAAAGCTGCCCTTCGAACAGCGGGCAAACCTCTTCATAGAGGAAGACCCGAAGCTCGTGGAGATGAAATACTTCTTCACGCGCAAGCTGATCTTCACCCGGGAGTCCCACGCATTCCTGGTCCTGCCGGGCGGATTCGGAACCATGGATGAGGCTTTCGAGCTGCTCACACTGATGCAGACCGGCAAGTCCCAGCCTGCGCCGATCGTGCTTTACTCCTCGCCCGAGAACACCTTCTGGAAGGAGTGGGAGGTCTTCATGCGCGGGAGGCTTTTCGAGGGCGGCTACGTCAGTGACGAAGACGAAAGCCTCTTTCTCATCACCTCCGACCTCGGGGAGGCCGTACGGGAATTCGAGGGCTTCTACGCCAACTTCGACTCGCTGCGCTGGGTGGGTGACCTGCTGGTCCTAAGGGTCAGGCGTGGGCCGACCGAAGAGGAGCTCGAGTCCCTCAACCACCGCTACGGGAGGATCTGCGCCTCGGGCATGATCGAGTCCATCCCCATTACCAGTGCCGAGAAGGGGGACAAGGATGGCCTGGATCTGCAAAGGGTGGCGCTCCGCTTCAACCGCTCCTCTCACGGCGCCCTGCGCCGCCTCATAGACGACCTAAACAACCTTTCAAGACCACCCTCGGGGGAGTCGATAAATCAGGGGTGAAAACCTGTCAGTCCTGCGGCCTTCCGGCCGCCGTATCCATGACCCGGTGCGCGTTCTGCGGCAAGGAGCTTCAGGGGGCCGGAACCTACGAGCTGACCCCCCACTCCACGCACTTTGCCTTCAGCGCGCCCGGCGCGGCGCTCGCGGATGCAAGGCTGGAACGAGGGGTCTGGCGCATCTATGAACGTGGCTCCAGTGAGCCACGGCTGTCCCTGCTCCCCATGCTGCGCCAAGGCCGTTACAGCGTCGCGCTCCTGGATGAGGGCATGGCTCGCGCCGCCACCGTAGTTGTGCGCACACGTGTCGAGCCAGGTGCTCCCGAGCGCCTTCTGGCCGCGGTCAACGACGACGTCCGGACCTCGATGGTCATCTATACCGACGGCCCTACCGGCCTGCATATGGTGAACCGTCTTGGCGACGTCGTCGCGCTTGCCTCGCCTAGAGCGGGCGGCGCCATGGCCGGACTGGATATAGCTTCCATGGGATCCGACCGTCTTGCCGCGCCGGCCCAACTGTTTGGGATCTTCCTATCCCTGATCCTGGCCCGGGTGGCCCACCCGGGTTGCACATTCACGGATCTGGATCACATCTGCCTGGACGCATCCAGCGAGAGCTGACCGGCACTGGCATGGGCGTCCGTGGAAAGCGGCAGGGCGCGCCACCTGTTGCCAAAACAGGGCACACAATGGGCATTGGGCATTTTCCGCTCCGCTGAAGCAGGCCGGCCGGAAAACCCCGGACTTCACCGCGCAACGCCCGGGAGGTGAAGTTCAGTTTGGACTATGACCCGGGTCGGGAGAAGCCGCTTTCCTTGGACGACAAAGGCAAGGGCTGCCAAGAGGGCACCATGGTCCACACCGACTGACCACAAGAAGCCGAACTGAAGGCCCGCTCGGCAAGGACGGTGCCTTGCTCTCCAATCATGTGCGCTTGTGCTCTACCGTGACAGACCATGCCGGGAAGGCGAGGCTCATGGACACCTACCTGACCACGCGCCTTGCAACCGGGAATGGCGAGCCGGCGATCATCACCCGGGAAACCGCTGTGCAGGCCACAGCCCGGTTCAAATGAGCCCTTTTTGTCCTGGCCACCGGGGGGCTTCTCTGCAGCCAGGGATACGCCGAGCTCGCAACAAATGGTCACCTGAGTATCGGAGCCGCCGCTCACGGCGGGGAATGGTTCCAAAAGACGCGGAATACATCTCCGGCCGACAAATCCGCGCGCGCCTTTGCGCGATTAGCCGGCTCCAGGTCCTCCAGGCCACCCCACGGCTGCGACGGCACCTCGCTCTCGATCCAGCGACCGCAAACCAGTCAACGGGACACGGGTTTACGGGAAGCCACCAAAAGACCATCAAAGTTGTGGATGCCACTTCGGCAGCAATTCCGTATCTTTTTTTCCCGAAGTGCGGCTTCGCCGCAATTCGCGGGGAGGGTCGGTCGTCTCCATCGACTCCACCAGGATCTGGTAAGCCCGGCGCCTCTCCGACGAGCTTGTACAGCTGGTTCAAAGCGGCCAGGGCGGGCTCCGGACAAGGAGGGAACAATGATCTTTCGCAGACGGCTTCTAACACCGCTCGTCGCCGGCGCCTTGCTGGCCGGAGGTGGAACCGCTTTCCTGGCGACCAACTCACAGCCGGTATCCGGTGAGGGTGTATCCAATCAGGTGGTCGACGGGTATGCCATCAGCAACATCCACTATAACGTGGCTGTGCCGCCAGGGCCTCTGGTCGACGACGGTCCGATCGCGCCCAGCCACTTGAGCGTGGTCTCGGTCAGTTTTCGTGCGACCACGACGTGGAGTGGTGAGCTGCGGGCGCAGCAAGGCTTCGTCAGGCTGGATCCGCCACCTCCTCCGGGAGGGATGCCGCTGATGGCTTGGAGTGGGTGCGCGATATCGGCTTACCCCAACTCCTACACCACCGATTTCACCTGCACGCTTAACCCCGCCGTTCCCGTGAACGGCCCCGGTCCGGCGAACCAAGGGTGGATCGACAGCCTCCAGATCGAGGTCAACCAGTAATCCTCACCGCTACACGCCGAGCGTGTCCTCGTTGAGGGCGGCAAGTACCCACTTGGCGGGTACTTGCCGCACCGGTGTCTCTCGAAAGCCGGAGAAGAGATGAACCCCTTCCGAGCCATGCGGCGCCTGATCCTCGCCGCAACTATCACCGCTCTGGGTTGGTGGGGCTTTGCGCCAACCGCCATTGGCGGTCAGGACACCTACATATTCCTTTCGGGAACCAGCATGCTTCCCGCCTTCAGAACCGGCGACCTGGTGGTTGTCAGGAAGAGTGCCACATACCCGGTGGGAGCCATCGCCGCCTACACAACCCCTCAACTCAAGGCCCCGATCTTCCACCGGATAATCGGCAAGGAGGCAGGCAGGTATATCTTCAAAGGCGAGAACAACACCTTTGTCGACCCCTCGCGTCCCGGCGCCTCCGAGATCGTCGGCCGGCTGTGGCTTGACCTGGGTCAGTTTGGGAAAGTCGTGAAATTCTGGCGCGAGCCGGCCGTCGGCGCTACGATTCTGGGCACCTCAGGAATGTATGTGTTCTGGCCGAAGCGAAAGCTGCGGCGCACGCGTCTGAGGAGGTACGGCTATGGGAGTTGATGCCGCCGGCCAACTGCACGGGTTGCGTACGCTTGCCACGGTTGCGGGCCTGTGCATGATCGGAGTTCTCACCTTCGGGTTACTTGGCGGCGCCGCTCTATTGCGGCCGGTACACAGCTTGGCCGGGCGCCCAACCGTCTACACCAGCCGGGGCGTGCTTTCCTATACCGGCACTCCGGATTCGAACTCGATCTATGGAACCGGAGGAGCGACGAGCGGCATGCCGCTTTTCATCTCCCAGCTCAGCGCGGTTCGCTTTGACTATCGCTACCGGCTTGCCGGAGGAAGCAACGAGGATCTTGCCGGCACCATCAGCCTGGTGCTGGCGGTCGAGGACCAGGGCATCAGCCGCATCATCGCCAGCATGGGGCCACAGCACTTCAATGGCCCCAACGCCGCCATCCAGATCGAGCTGCCATTGGCCGCATATCAGGAGCGAATCGGAGAGCTCGATGCAGCGCTTGGGCCAGGGCTCTACACTCTCGCGGTCGAACCGCAAGTGCAGCTGAAAGGTATCGCGGGTGGCCAGCCTCTCAAGCTGCACTTTGGCTCCCCCTATGCCTTCCAGGCCAGCGCCACCTCAATCGTCCCCACCCAGGCTGGCGGCACGGTGAGCGCCACCGGTGTGTCGCCGGCGTCGTTCGTTCAAAGCGCAACGCAGGAGGTTCTCTCAACCACGCCAGTCCAGTCCAGGATCGGAGTGGGGCCGGCCATGCTGCCTGTCTCCTCCGCCCGCGACATCGGTTTAGCGGGCTTCACTGTGCTAGCGGCGATCGCCGCACTCCTGACATCGCGCCTGAGGGGAAAGCTTCGGCACGACGTGCGGCTACAGATCGCCTGGCAGCATCAGGGAAGCCTGATCAAGATAGAGCGATGGCCCGGTGGTGACTTCAGGGTGGTGGAGGTCGATTCGATGCCGGCATTGGCCAGGCTGGCCAAGCGGCTTGAGGTGCCGATCCTGCAGCTGGACGTGGGAGACACCACCTCTTACCTGGTTCTCGACGGACTCGTGGGCTACAGGTACACGGCCCGTTTCGCCACCATCGTGGCAGCGCCGGCTCGCAGATCCAAGGCGGGGATCAGCCACCGGCAGAACGCACCAGCCGTGAGCGCTACGGCCACGACAGCCAGTCCGGAAGCCAGCTGACAGTTCATGACCCTGCGTGCACCTGTCTCCCGGAAACCGTGGGAAGTTCCCAGACAGTGCCGAATCCGGCCGGTTGGGACACTTGCGCCGGCGAGCTGCGCTGGCAAGCGGGTCCTGCCTGGTGCGGACATTCGCGCTTCACCGCCAGCGGGGCGACCGGGAATCTTTGCTGTGGGGTGGATAGCGGCTCCAGGGACGGCTTGGCCGCCCGAAACGAGGTGAGGGGAGTGCGCAATACTGCGACGATCAATAGCACGCTTCGGCACGCCAGGAGCGGGCGCCTTTGGGGTTCCAGCAGGGTCGGCTCAAGGCGGCGCGCGCGACCGGGGATTTGGGGGGCCGTCGCCACCGGCGTACTCCCGGCACTGGCGATCTGGTTCCTGCAGGTACGGCTTCCGGCGCTCGGCGACACGCAGAACAGCCAAATCGCCCAGTTTGTCGCTCTCGCCACGCTCGCACTGGCCTTTGCCGCAACCACGGGATGCCTTGTTCTATGGCAGAGCGAGGGCGAATCCCCGCGCTGGCTCGTGGCTGGAGTCGGCTTGCTCCTGCTTGGCTCGTTTCAGGCCTGGTACCTCGTACAAAGCTTTGCAAGGGGCATCGCCGGGCGCCCAGGCATATCCCTCGTGTCCTTCGCCTGCCTGGCAACCGGGGTTTCGCTCATGGGCCTGCCGTCCCTCTGGACACTTCTTAGCCGCCCGAACGCCTCACGATTGCGCAGTTGGCAGGCGGCGACGCTTGCGGCTGAAGCTGCCGGAGTCATCGTCCTGATCGAACTGTTCTTCAGGGGCGGGCTCCTGAGCGCGACCGCAGCAGGAGCGGTGGCAGCAAGCGTTTGTGTGGCCGGGGCGGTCGGCTACGCAAGTGCCTGGTGGATAAAGCACGAACAGGTTGACGCCTACATCTCCGTCTCGCTGCTTGGGCTGGCCCAGGCAGGAGTCGCCGGAGCCGCGATCCGGCCCCCGCTCGCCAGCGGGCCCCTTGCGGCATCACTGCTGCGCTTCATCGCCCTGGCCTGTCTCTGCATCGGCCTGGCGCTCGAATTCCGCCGGCGAGCCGCCGAGCGTGACAAAGCGGCCCACGAGGCGGATTTGGCGGCCAGCAAGCTCGAGCACGAGCTGGAAGAGGAGAAGGCGAGGCTGCGCAACTCCAATCACGAGCTCAGATCGGTGCTGCTTGTCGTCGAGGCGGGCGTTGAGCTCCTCCATGCCAGCGAGAAGTCCTTCCAGGATGAGGCGAAGGCCCGTGAGGCGGTAAGGCTTGTCCATCGCGGAGCTGAGGCGCTGGCAGGGGTGGTTCTGGCCGCCGAGACAACCGAAGGGAACTTCGACGCGGTCGAGACCGCAAACGTCGAGGTATCCAACGCACGTGCGCTTGGACTCGACGTGGAGTTGATCGCCGGAGGGGACGAGGTCATCGCCCGCGGAGACCAGGCGGCTACTGCACGGGCGCTGAGAGTTCTCCTGGACAACGCGCGCATCCATGCCCCAGGCTGCACTGCGGTGGTGGAGGTGGAAAAATGCGGGTCCGAGGTTGTCGTCCGGATTTGCGACAATGGTCCTGGCAGCGGACATGAGCACACACCGATAGGCGTGAATCCAGGGCGGGGTAGCCCTCACACCCAGTCCCCCGGCCACGGTCTGGGCTTGGCGATCGCCCGGGCATTGCTGGACAATCAAGGGGGAGAGTTGATCGCCGGGACCGCACCAGGAGGTGGAGCCCGATTCGAGATGCACCTTGTCGCCGCTCCTGCGCCTTACACCGTTCCTCCGGCGGCTATGGCTCCTTCGCAAGCCCGCGAACTCCAGGCCTGAGGGCGGGACTGACCATGCTGGCCGCACGCCCGGCGGCGGGACTGAAACGGCAGGGGATTTTTGCCCTGCTCATTGACAACCATGACCTGGTTACCAGCAGCCTTGCCAGCTTATTGCACGCCCAGTCGATCGAAGTGGGCGTCGCAGTCCAGAGGCCGCTGAGTGCCGCGGGCGTGCTTGCCGAGGCCGACGCGTTCGTCGCGAATCGACCCACCTTTAGCCACTTTGCACTTCTCGACCTCAACCTGAGTGCGGACCTCGATGGTGCAGATCTGGTGTCGCCGCTTATGCAGGTCGGATACCAGGTGGTCGTCCTGACCGGCGTATCCGACCGAATCCGTCTGGCCCGCTGCCTGGCTGACGGCGCTGCAGCCATCTTCAACAAGACAAGACCCTTCCGCGAGCTGATGGGAATGATCGATACCATTGCTGCGGGCGAGTGCGCAGTCTCGATTGCCGAACGCGATCTGATGTTGCGTGAACTGCAGGCGCATCTGGACCAGGTCACAAAGCTGCGTCAGAGCCTCTCGCACCTCACCGCCGCTGAGGGGACGGTGCTTGCAAAACTGAGAATGGGACTGGACGCCGAACAGATCGCGCGCGAGACCTACCTCTCGATCCATACGGTACGCAGCCACATCCACTGGATACTGGTGAAACTCGGCGTGCATTCCCAGCGCGAGGCGATAAGGCTGGCCGAGGCCGCGGAACGGGGTGTTTGGCAGTGCGGAGCACAACCACCTCGCCCGCACCAACCGTGAGCATCCACCGGCACGCAATCGGACTGGGCTCCAAGGTCGCCAGATCATGGTTCCAGCATGGCCTCTCGGACCACGCCTCGGGGAGGCCCGCGTCACATGCCCGAGGAGTTCCGCCCGGCCTTCTCGCCAGCGCCAAACTCGTACGCGAACTCTTACATGACCACGCCGTCACCACGCGGATTTCGAGCACACCAAGCTAATCGCCGATGAACGGTGTCGAGGGTGGAGAATCCAAGCGGGAGTGCGGGCTGGAGTGCCACCTCGCCCCAACCGAACTGTCCAGGTGCGTGCCGAGGATCGTACCTTTCCAAAGCGAATCGATCCGCTCGACCCCGTGCCCTGGCCAAGGCGCAGAGCCGGGTGGCGCGGGGAACCGCGGTGCGGGGGACAGGCGGATGCAGGCGAACCAGCCCGCAGGTAAGGATCGCGTTCGTCGACGCCACTACCGGACCGCAGGTCCAGTACCGACTCGAGGAGGTCTCCCGCTGGTCCAGCCCGAACCGGGCGGCACCATGGCCGGCCTGGACATAGCTTCCATGGGATCCGACCGTCTTGGGGCCCCGGCCCAACTATTTGGGATCTTCCTATGCCTGATCCTGGCCCGGGTGGCCCACCCGGGCTTGCACATTCACGCATCTGGATCACGCCCCGCGGGGACGCGTCCAGCGAGAGCTGACCGGCGCTGGAAGGGGCATTAGCGAACAGCAGGCCCTGTGCTAGCTTTTGCCCAGGGGGAATGCAATGGGCGTTAAGCGATATGCCGTTCCGGCGGAGCTGACCGGCTGGAAGACCCAGGACAACACCGGTGCCGTGCAGTTCAGCTGGGACTACGACTCGGGCCGGGAGAAGCTGCTTTCCTTGTACGACAAGGGCAAGCGCCGCCAATGGGACGCCAAGGTCCGCATCGACTGGCAACACCAAGTCGATCTGGAAAACCCGCTGGGCAGCGAGGACTATTACGTACCGATCTACGGCTCGCCGGTATGGGAGCGCATGGACCCAGCCGCGCGCGGCGAGTTGAAGCTCCACCTGGCATCCTGGCAATTCTCCCAATTCCTGCACGGGGAGCAGGGTGCGCTGATCTGCGCCGCGAAGATAGTGCAGAACGTCCCGGACATGGACTCCAAGTTCTATGCCGCCACCCAGGTTATGGACGAGGCACGCCATGTCGAAGTGTACTCCACCTTCTTGAACAAGCTGGAGCTTGCCTATCCCATAAATCCGAACCTGCGCAGCATCTTGGACCAGGTGCTCAGCGACTCGCGTTGGGATATGACCTATCTGGGCATGCAGGTGTTGATCGAGGGCTTGGCGCTGGCGGCCTTCGGGATGATCCGCAATCTTACCGGCAACCAGCTGGCCCGGGAGCTAACCGCCTACGTGATGCAGGACGAGGCAAGGCATGTGGCCTTTGGGCGAAACGCACTACGTGATTACTATCCGCGGCTCTCGGAGCACGAGCGGAAGGAACGCGAGGAGTTCTGCGCGGAGGCCTGCAACCTAATGCGCAGCCGCTTCCTGGCCCAGGAGGTGTGGGACACCCTGGGTCTGGGCACCGACGAGTGCCTGGAATGGGTGGAGCGCTCGGAGACACAACAGGCCTTCCGGAACCTGCTCTTCACCCGTATCGTTCCGGTCTTACAGGACATCGGCCTGTTTGGGGAGACCATGCGCTCCGCGTTCGAGAAGATGGGCGTGCTCGGCTTCGCCGATACCGACCTCGACGCGCTTATGGCTGACGACGAGCGTGTGGCGACCGAGATCGACGAGGCCCGCCAGGCGGAGGTGTCGTCCTCCATCCGCGCCGCGATGGAGGACCAAGAGCACCTCAGCTGAACTTTGACGATGGGGGTATGAAGCGGTAGCCTGCCCCCCGCACCGTCTGGATCAGAGGCTCGTGCCCCGTGATGTTTATCTTCTTGCGCAGGTAGCCAACGTAGACATCGACGATGTTCGATCCGGGATCGAAGGAGTAGTCCCACACATGGTTCAAGATCTGGATCCGGGAAAGCACTTGGTGCGGATTGCGCATGAAGAGCTCCAGCAGCGACCACTCTCGCTGAGCCAGCTCGATACGCTTGCCGCCGCGGAATGCGACTTTCGAGAGCATGTCGAAGGTTACGTCGGCAACCTCGAGCGTGGTGAGCGACGCTGAATCGTAGGTCCGCAGCGCCGCGCGAATTCGCGCCAGGAGCTCATCGAAAGAGAACGGCTTGGTGACGTAGTCGGTCGCGCCGGCGTTCAGGCCCTTCACCTTCTCCGCCACCTCGTCGCGCGCGGTGAGGATTATGACCGGCTTGACGAACTTTTCCGCCCTCCACTGGGAAAGCACGGACTTGCCGTCGCGGAGCGGTAGGCCAAGGTCCAGCAGGACCAGGTCGATGTCGTCGGCCATGGTGGGAACGGCGCGCGCCGCCGACTCGCCGTCGGAGATGATGCTGGTCGCGTAGCCCTCCGCGCGAAGTCCACGCGAAAGGAAGCTGGCGATCTGTGGATCATCCTCCACTATGACGATGTTCATCTTTGCTCCTTGATCAGCTCAGGGCTGCCCAACCACGGCCACCCGACCTTCAAACCCGACTCTCGGTCTGGCCGTAGCCGTTTGCCAGACTGAGCGGGAGAACCACGGAAAACTCCGCCCCTCCGAGGTGCGAGCGGCCGACGAGGGCCGCACCGGAGTGCGCTCTTGCCACCGCATCGACGATGGACAACCCAAGTCCCGCTCCCTTGGCATAGGTCCGTGATCCCCTCTCGAAGCGCCTGAAGATTGCCGCCTCCATTCCAGGCGGTACGCCAGGACCTGAATCAGCGACCGATATCGTTAGCAGGTGTTGGTCGGCACGGGCCGCAACCTCAATCTCGTCCCCTTCACCGGTGGCCTTGACCGCATTCTCGACCAGATTGAGGATTGCTCCGCGCAACTTGGGCGCGTCGATGAGCAAGACCAGATCAGGAGGCTCGACGTAGCGCCATGCACGTGGCGCCATAACCGAAGCCGCCGCAAAAACGTCGGCCATGAAGGCGCGCAGGTCCACGGGCTCGGGCTGCAGGAAGTCACGCTCCATGGTCCTGCCCAGCATGAGGAGCTGGTCGATCAGGCGGCTCATATAGGAAATCTCATCCAGAGCGTACTGGAGGCCCTCCTGGTTCTCGGGGCTCAGCGGCTCACCCAACCTCTCGATCAGCTCCAGATTCCCGCGCACTATGGTCAAAGGGGTCTTGAGCTGGTGGGAAACGTCCGACAGCAGCCGGCGCTGCTCCTCCATGGTCGCATCCAGGCGATCGATCATCTGGTCGAAGGTCTTGGCCATGGTGCCCATCTCGTCGTCGGGACCGCGGTAATCGAGGCGCCTGCTCAAATCACCCTCGGCAATCCCCGCCGCCGTCCGGGTTATCCCGCCGACCATTCCGAGCACCCGCCGCAAAAGCAGATACCCGCTGCCCACGGTGAAGGCCACCGCGATCGCGGCCTCGGCTATGGCAAGCAGCATCACCTGCCGGCTCTCGGCAAGCAAGCTGGTCTCATCAGCCGCCACAATGAAGACCCCCACCACCTTGGTGCCCTGCCTGATCGGCGAAGCAAGGATGAGGTACTGCTTCTGCCCCGCAGGCAGGCCTTGAATTGTCGTGGCGGCCGGGGCGTGCGCAAGCCACGCCTTGACCTGGCTGGATTGCAGTAGCTGCTGAGAGCCGCGGGAGCCAAGCGTGGCGCCTCCGGATATCCCGACCATGATCGCCCGAGAGGCATCGACCTGGTGGCTGGCCAGATACCTGGAGGTGGTCCCGAAGATGGACGAGCCGGGGCTGGCTTCCAATGCGCGGCTATATTCCCCGAGATCATCCACGAGTATTCCGCGCGTGATTGCCGTGGCGTGCGACTTGAAGGTTTGGGCCACCTGTACCGCCACCAGGCCGAAAACGGCAGCCGTGACGATGGATAGACCCGCTATCAGCCGCGGCACAGTTCCGATCTTCCAGCGCCCCATCCGTCGCGCCGGCCCTAGGCGCCGCCTACCCCGTGCTTGCGGGGCAAGCGCCTCGACACTCTCTGGGGCCGGGGGTTCCGGGCCGAGGGCCGTCAGCTCGAGTGGCACCTCCGCGCCACCTGGCGGGGCCATCAATTGTCGCCGCCCGACGAGTCGGACGACTTGGCGGTGGTTGTGGTACCCGAGCCACCATCGCTGGAAGGCTGGTTCGAATTCGTCGACTCGGCCGTGGTGGTGGTGGCCATGGTTGTGGTGGTCGTGGCAGCGCTGGTTGTGGTGGTCGTGGCCTCGGAGCCGGAGGAACTCTTGTCGCCACCCTCCGGGTTGGCCTCGGGATTTATCTCGACCGGTGACGACGAGCCAGACTCGTACGCGAGCACCGGATTCGTTGGCGAAACCACGATCAGCTTGCCTGCGTCGGAGGAACCACGGTCCTCGGAGGTAGTCGTGACACCGGACCCCGGCGTACTCGGCACCGAGGAGGATGGCGCAACCACCTCTACCGCCTTGGGAATGGCGACGCCGGGTGAGCGGGGCACGCCGAGTTGGAGGTAGGCGGCCGTTATGACCCCGCCCACCACCATCGGCACCCCTATGCCCAAGACCCTGCCCAAGGTGGCAGAGAGTGACTTGGAGTCCCTCATGCGCGCCTCTCCTGCATGCCTGCACCGGAGCCACGCAACCTCTGCAGGCTTCCGCGGGTGCGTCGGTGAAATACCGCGAACCCGATCAGCTGACCCGCGTATGAGCCTTCATGACCCTTGGGAACAGAGTATTAAATCAACATTAGAGTGTTCTTAGAAAGCGCGTGCCTCAGAGTTCGACGACCATCTTGCCCAGGTTCGCCCCCGAGAACAGGCCCAGGAAAGCCTCGGGGGCGTTATCGAGACCCTTCACCACCGTCTCGTCATACTTGACCTGACCGGCCCTTATCCAGCCGGTCATTTTCTCGGCGAACTCCCCTAGCGCGGCACCGTGATCGCTGACGATGAAGCCCCGCAAGGTGAGCCGCCGTTGCACGACGCGGAATAGGTTCCAGGGACCGGGTTCGCGGGCGCTTGCGTTATATCCGGAAATCGAGCCACACATGACGAAGCGTGCGTAGTCGCGCGAAGCCTCCAGCGCCGCTACGAGATGGCTGCCACCAACGTTGTCGAAGTAGAGGTCAATGCCGTCGGGAGCCGCCTCGGCGAGCAGGTGAACGATGTCGCCCGCGCGGTAGTCGATCCCGATGTCGAAGCCGAGCTCACCCAGCCGTGTAGCCTTGGCCGCACCACCGGCGCTTCCAATAACCCTGAGGCCCATTATCTTGGCGATCTGCCCTACGGCGGAGCCAACGGCACCCGCGGCTCCGGAGACGAAAAGAACCTCGCCCGACTTCGGTTCTGCGAAACGGGTTAGGCCGATGTAGGCAGTGAAGCCCGGCATTCCGAGCACCCCGAGGTAGGCACTGGGCGAAACACCTTCAACCGGCTCGAGGCGACGAAGCGAGTGTGCCGGCTTAACCTCGTAGTCCGACCAGCTGGCCATGGAAAGCACCAGGTCGCCTACCGCCACTGACGGCGAATTGGACTCGAGCACCTCCCCGACCGCCGAACCGATCAGGGGCTCACCGACTTCGAAAGGGGGGACGTAGCTGCGGGCGGCGTTCATGCGCCCCCGCATGTACGGATCCACCGACAGGAAGCGCCAGCGAACCAGCACCTCCCCATCGGCCGGCGGGCCAACCTCCACAACTCGCGAACCAAACGTCTCGGCAGTGGGCATTCCCACGGGCCTCGAAGCGAGCGTAATCTGGCGTGCCTGCATAGGGCGGTGACCTCCGGCGAAGAAGCGAGGAACAAAGAGTGAGCACCCGGTGCGCGGAGCGGGCCCTCTCCCCTCATCTTTGCACACCTGCCACCACTCCGCGAGCCCGACACCCCTTTACCCGGCCGCCCCGGCCCGGATAGGCTCAGCTGTTCGTATACCGCTTCAGGAAGAGCACGCGATGCCAAAGCGACAGATTCCACCGGGCATGCAATCCCAGCTTGACACAGCCTCCTATCAAGGTATGGCCACCTTTGCCCAGCGACCCCTCCTCACCGAGCCGGAGCAGCTGGACGAATGGCGGCCCGATGTGGCGGTGGTCGGCGCGCCCTGGGACGACTCCACCACCAACCGTCCGGGGGCGCGCTTCGCGCCGCGGGCGCTGCGGGCACTGGCCTACGGGCCGGGCACCTACCACATGGACTACGGGATCGAGATCTTCGACGAGCTCGAAGTGGTCGATTTCGGGGATGCCATCTGCACCCACGGTATGTGGGAGCCATCCGCCAAGGCCATCAGGGACCGTGTCGGTGAAGTCGCGCGGCGAGGAATCATCCCGCTGGTCATAGGAGGCGATCACTCGATCACCTGGCCGTCGGCGAGCGCAGTAGCCGACGCAGCCGGATGGGGGGAGATCGGCATCATCCACTTCGACGCCCACGCGGACACCGCTGAGGAGATCGGTGGCAACTATGCCAGCCACGGAACCCCGATGCGGCGGCTGATCGAATCTGGCGCAGTGATGGGGCGCCACTTCGTTCAAGTCGGACTGCGCGGCTACTGGCCACCCGCCGAGACGTTCGAGTGGATGGCGGAGCAGGAGATGCGCTGGCACACTATGAACGAGGTTTACGAGCGAGGGCTCGCCGCCGTCATCGACGATGCCATCGAGGAGGCGACCGCCTCGCCCAAGGGAATCTATCTCTCAGTCGACATAGACGTTCTGGATCCGGGTTTCGCCCCGGGGACCGGCACTCCCGAGCCGGGCGGGATCGCACCGGTAGACCTGCTCCGCGCAATCCGGCGGATCACCCGCCATGTCAAAGTCCTGGCCGTCGACATCGTCGAAGTCGCGCCCGCCTACGACTGGGCCGAGCTGACCATCAACAACGCCCATCGCGTCGGCCTCGAGGCGATCGCCGGCCTGGCCATGCGCAAGCTCGATGCCGCCAGGTCGTAACGCCTCAGCCGATCAGCTTCTCCACCAGCAAAGCCAGGTCATCGGATACGTGGGCGACACGGTCCTCCTCGCCTGGCGTATCCTTGGTGACGCCCGACATCACCAGGGCGAAATCACACCCCAGCTGGCGCGCGAAGGCCCCGTCCGTCTCCAGCCGGTCGCCGACCATGAGGGTCGGGTCGCCGACCAGGGTCCGAACCGCGTCGGCCATAGGCGCCTCGGGCTTGCCCGCCCAGGTTGGCGTTACCCCTCCTGCGGCTATCACCGCCGCAATTATCGAACCCGCGCCGGGCAGCGGGCCATGGGGGGTCGGGTATATCGGGTCGGAATTGGTTGCAACCAAGCGGGCGCCTTTGGTGCGAAGCGCGCGGCAGGCCCGCGCCAGCTTGGAATAGCTGATCTCCCGGTCCCAGCCCGCCACCACCACGTCGACGTCCGAGCTGTCCACTACTTCCACGCCCCGCTCGCCAAGGGCTTCGATTACCCCGGCGCCGCCTATTACGTAGGCGCGCTCCCCCGGCTCCACCAGGCTCGCCGCGGCACCCGCGGAGCTGACCAGCTTCACGCGAGCCGAGTCCACACCGATGCGCTCGAGCTTGGCCGAGTACTCGGCCTTGGTAAGCAACCCGTTATTGGTCGCGAAGGTCACCTCCACGCCCGCCTCCAGCAGCCGACCTATGGCCTCCACCGAACCGTCGATAGGGTCGTCCATCAGCCACAGGACCCCGTCCAAGTCGATTACCCAGCTTTGACGCGCGCTCAAAGATCCTCCCCGGCCACACATAGATGCAAGGTTCAATTCTACAGAGCATGCCCGATCGCACCGGAAGGGCGCCGTAGATTGGGGGTGCAATGCACACGTTAAGGGATTTCCGCGCCTTACGCGTCGACACCGAGGTGGTGGGCACGATCCAAGAGCTACGGTCCGGGGGTTTCGACCCGGGCGAGTTGGTGGAGGACGAGGAAACCGGCCTATACCTCTACGAGATGGCCCGCTGGAGCCGGAACGGCCACCCGCTACGGGTCGTCGGCGCAATCGGGGTCCTTGCGCTCGGATCCCAAGGCGGGCGCCGCCCTGCCGCTCCCGCGAAGTGGGTGGCCCCTCAGCGCTCCGGACCGGAGCCGCCTCCGTCGTCCGGCAAGGGCGCGGCGGAGGCCGGCGGAATGCCAACCCAGGTCGAGGCCACCTGGGCAATAGTGGAGACCGATGTCATCGACCAGGTCAACCCATATCGCATCGGTCCAATCGCCCGGATAAGTGACGCAGAAGGCGTGGCCCACCGCTTATACGCGCTTGTGCAGCCGGCCGCGATAGATATGGTCCGCAAGGCGGTGGAGGACGTCCAGCCCGCCCTGCTTGGGGCGGGGTTCGCAGATGTGGATGTGACGCCGGGAGCGGAGATTCTCGCGTTTGTCTGTCAGGCCAAGGACCTCTTCGCGCTCGTGCGCCCGGTGCATCGCATCTTCCGCGGCCACGGCGTCGGCCGGGCATTTGACGCGTTGGCGGGTTCCTCCACCACTCTGGCGGAGCCTCCGGCGGAAGCTCACTTGACGCTCCACTTCCGTGGCCGCAGTACATGGGTTCCGGTCGGCAAACGCACTTGGGAAACAGTCGCGCAGATGGAAACTTACTTCGCCGGCAATGACGGCGTATTGGTGGAGCGCACGGACGCTACCGGGCGCCTCGAGATCGCGGCAAGGTCGGCTGAGGCGGTGGCCATGACCTGCCCCGCGCTCCCGGTGGAGCAGATCGTTGCGGCCGCGCGCCTTGGGCTTCAACTGGAGCCGCTGGCGAAACTCCTGCATCCCCGGCCCTTCACCTCTCTTATCCTTGGCGAAGCGCCTTCACTGAGCTGACACTCAGTTTGCGTGAAGGTTCTGGTAGAGCAGAACCAGGCCGATGATGGTGCCGTAGCCGATTACGAGCCCGCGCAGCAGGCCGGCCGGCATCTTCCTGGCAACCTTGGCACCGGCGAGACCGCCGATCAGGAATCCTCCCGCCATAACCACCACACTGAGGTAGGACACGTGTGCGAAGACGACGAAGACCAGATCGCCGGCGGTGGCGATCACAAGCGAGAGGGCCACCTTGACGGCGTTATGCTCCTGCAGGCTGCCCTCGGCGAAGATGGAGAGAAGGGCTAGCAGGATGATCCCCAGTCCCGCTCCGAAGTACGAGCCGTACACCGCCGCGATCCCCACTGCGGCAATTAGGCCGACCTCGGACCCCTCCTTGCGGCGCAGCATGGCAAAGAGGGCGGCCACGTGGCCGCGAAACGCCAGCAGGGCGCAGCTGCCCAGCACTAGGAAGGGCACGACTGCCTTGAACACCGATGCCGGCGAGAGCAGCAGCACGGCGGTACCCGCCAGTGAGCCGAAGATGGCCGCAACGCCGGTATGAACAATCTTGGAGCGCTGGTGGCCCAGCAGCTGTCTGTAGCCGAGCGTTCCACCCAGGTAGCCGGGCCAGGAGGCCACCGAGTTGGTCACGTTGGCAACCACCGGTGGCAGGCCCACCGCAAGAAGGGCCGGAAACGAGATCAGCGAGCCGCCCCCCGCAACGGAATTCACGACGCCCGCCAGGATCGCCGCACCGACCAGGAAGAGAAACTGGACCAGGTGAAGGCTCACCCGGTCCACTCGAGGTGCGAAGACACTGCCCCGCTAGGCAATGTCAATTGCGGAGTCGAGATAAACGTCCTGAACCGCGTTGAGCAGCGCAACGCCCTCCTCGCGCGGACGCTGGAACGCCTTGCGGCCGACGATGAGGCCCGAACCCCCGGCGCGCTTGTTCACCACCGCGGTGCGGACCGCGTCCGCCATGTCGCTCGATCCCTTGGATTCGCCGCCGGAGTTGATGAGTCCGATCCGGCCCGAATAGCAGTTGATGACCTGCCAACGGGTCAGATCGATCGGGTGTTCAGTGGTAAGCCTCTCGTATACCAGCGGATCTGTCCGCCCGAAACCGATCTTGATGTAGCCACCGTTGTTCTCGGGAAGCTTCTGCTTGATCACATCCGCTTCGATCGTGACCCCGAGATGGTTGGCCTGCCCGGTGAGATCGGCCGAGACGTGGTAATCGGCCTCGGCGGTCTTGAAGGCAGGATTGCGGAGGTAGCACCAAAGGATTGTGAACATCCCCAGCCGGTGCGCCTCGGCAAACGCGGCTGACACCTCCTGAATCTGACGGGTGGCGCCGGCGGAGCCGAAGTAGATCGTCGCCCCGATTCCCGCCGCACCCAGGTCCCACGCCTGGCGTACTTGACCGAACATGACCTGGTCGGCATTAGCGGGATAGGTGAGCAGCTCGTTGTGGTTGAGCTTCACGATCATCGGAATCTTGTGCGCAAACTTGCGTGACACGATTCCGAGGCCGCCCAGTGTCGTGGCCACACCCGAGCATCCCGCATCCATCGCCAACCCAACGATTTCCTGAGGATCGAAATAGGCCGGATTCTTAGCGAAGCTGGCAGCCCCTGAGTGCTCTATACCCTGGTCGACCGGAAGGATAGAGAGGTAACCGGTGTTGGCCAGTCGTCCGTGCCCGTAGAGCGACTGCAGCGAGCGCATCACCTGCGGATTGCGATCCGAGTAGGCAAATATCTCGTCAACCACCCCCGGGCCCGGATGATGCAGGCTCTCCTTGGGAATGCCGAGGCATTTGTGATTTAACAACGATTCGGCCTGGTCGCCCAAGAGGGCTTCGATATTCTTTGCCATCGCATGCTCCTTAGGGGAATCGATGCAGGGGTGCGGCCAGAGACCGCACCGTTGACGATTAGACCCTAGCGCAGATCAGCCAGGCGCTCGGCGACGTCGTAGAGGCTCGGATCCTCTTTGGCCACCAGGCCAAAGAGCCGTCGGGCATGCTCAATCTCGCCCACCTTCTCGTACAGGTCGCCGAGCATGTACCACTGGCGCAAGTCGATTAGGCGAGGCTTGGTGCGATTCGGCTTCTCGAAGCGGGAGAGCAGCTTTATCGCGTCCGCATACTCCTTCTGATCCGACAGCGAGCCGGCGTAGACGATGCGAGCCTCGGCCATGACCTCTGGGGAGGGCGACACGCGGCCCACCTCCTCGTAGATCTCCTTGACGCGGTCATGCCTGCCAAGTGCACGATAGCAGTCCGCCATCACCGGGCCCTGGTCGAGCGAGCCGCTCATCTCGGAAGCCGACTCGAGGTAGCCAATGGCAGCGGACCAGTTGCCCAACCGGTAGTGGGTAAGCCCGAGCAGTTCGGTGATGCTCGGAGAGGCATTGGCAAAGCGCGTCGCCGCATCCAGATAACGCTTCGCATCGCGATAACGATCCACCTCGTAGGCGTGAATCGCCTCGGTGAGCTCTTTTCGCAACGCATCGGTCTTGTAGGCCGACAAGCCTCGTGGAACTTCCTCGCGCAGTATCGCCTCCACCGAGTAACCGGTCCGGTCACGTCGACGTGTGGGCGCCTTGGTCGCAGTGCCTTCAGTCTTCGGGTCGGCCACCCACTCATCCATGGGCGCGGCGCCCGTGTGCCGGTGCTCCGCCTCGTCCCCACCCACGTACCTGCGGGCTCCGTCAAATGGACGTATCCGCGCAGCTCCTTTGGCGGTGAGTGCTCCCCAGCCTTTCCGCTGCACACCCTGCCCGTATCCGCGGTCGCCCTGGGGGGCCTCCCTCCCGGGCTCCGAACCTCGTGGCTTGCGAGCCCGGCCTTGGCCCGTGCGTGGGGCGTAACCGTCCCGATGACCTCGCTCCGAACCAAAACCAGAGCCGGGTACGTATGGTCTGCGCCTGGGTCCGCGCTCCTCGGGGCGCTCGCCCTCGAAACCACCGGACTCACGGGGGCGATAGGGGCGATCTCCGCCTTCTCCACGGCGCTCGAAGTTGCGGCCGCCACCGGTCTTTGGCCGGAATTCGCGGCGCGGGCCGAAGTTGCGCTCTCCGCGGTCGGGATAACCGGAGTCACCCCGGCCTCGGCGCTCGCCCTCGAAACCACCGGACTCACGGGGGCGATAGGGGCGATCTCCGCCTTCTCCACGGCGCTCGAAGTTGCGGCCGCCACCGGTCTTTGGCCGGAATTCGCGGCGCGGGCCGAAGTTGCGCTCTCCGCGGTCGGGATAACCGGAGTCACCCCGGCCTCGGCGCTCGCCCTCGAAACCACCGGACTCACGGGGGCGATAGGGGCGATCTCCCCTTGGCGCTCGCTTGCGCTCAGGGTTCGACCCTGCAGATGCTTCTTCCACAACCACTCCAAATCTGATAAACCAACGGAGCGGAGCGGCGCAATCAATGCGCCATGCAGAAAGACTGGACTTTTCCCGCGCCGGGCAAACTAAAACATTCTACCCGGACCGGGCCGCCGCACTCGCAGGGGTCGCAGCCGGAATGCTCGTGCCGGCTGACTCCCGGAATCGATCCACCACAGGTTCTCACCGTTAAAGCTGCCAGATCGGTCCCACTGCCTCCGGACCGCGGCGTGCCGGGGCAAACTTGCTATATGGTACCGCCGCCCAGGATGATCTCCAAAAGCTTTACGTGGCGATGGATGTATTGGCGACGAGTCTTGTCGCCGGCGCACGCTTCATCGCAGAAAGGGTGACTGGCGCCGAGTCGGCTCAGGGTAAGGCCTGCTCCGTAAGAGCCCGAGCTTGCAGCCACGTCAGGAGCACGGCTCTGTTACCCGGCCCGTGGCCACGTCGTAAAAGACGCCCCTGATCGGCGTACCCGGGCGCAGGAACGGCGAGCGGCGAAGCGCCGCCACGCTTCGCGCGACATCAGCACCGAGGTCGGAGAAGCCCTCGTCAAGCCAGCTCGGCCTATAACCGGTCTCGCTCTCCAACTCGGAGACGAAGTCCTCCATCTTCAACTTGAGCATCCCGCAATCCGAGTGGTGCAAAACAAGAATCTCTTGCGTGCCGATCGCCCGCTGGGAGATGGCCAGGGAGCGGATCGCGTCGTCGGTGGCGGCGCCCCCCGCGTTGCGAAGGACATGCGCATCGCCGACCTGTAGGCCGAGAATGTCGAAGACGTCGATGCGCGAGTCCATGCAGGTCAAGACGGCAAGCTTCAGTCGCGGGGTAAGTGGCAGCCCGGCGCCGTCGAATCTCTCCCGATAGTGAAAGGCATGATCAATCACGGGTTCAAGTACAGCCAAGGCTCCCCCTCTCACTTGGGCGTACCCCGCCTCACTCCGAGGCGGCCCCGAAGCCACCCTACGCCTCTCCACCTCAGATTACGCGGGCCCTCATAACGGGCTCGCAAGGCAAACGAGGTGAACCATGGGAGATAGCTCCAATGGGGACTCGGCCCAAGATCGGCCTCGCTATGCCGTGCCCAGTTGCAGAGATTAATTTCCAGTCCAGCCCATGCGGGAAACGTCGTACAAAAGTTCCCGGGCGGCATCCCTCATTGTCGCGCTCCGTCGGCTGGAATGAGTGCTGAGGGACGAAGACTGCCGTGCGCACACTTGCCGCCACGACCGAAGGTATTTAATCTCGAGTATAAGTTCACACGCATCATTGATGCTGGTGAGCGCCTTGTGATCCATACACCGCCAAGTCAAGACCGGGCGTTGTCGCGCGCGGACTACGGGCGATAAGGCGGTCCCCTTCAGGGGAATCGGAAAGGTTAAGAAACGCGACGGGCCGTGCTTTGAGCGTGGAGAAAATGGCCAGCCCAACTGCCCGCGCGGGCGCACCAGCACACGCTAGGCTTGGCCACTGCAACGACACCTGCTTAGAGCGGGCATCATGGAAGATGATCGACTCAAGGTTCGCGGTCTGGGGGTCGAAATTAATCACGTGCCGGAGCATGATGGAGTGAGAGTAGCTAGGCGCTCAGACGACGGGTTCACCATCGTCGGGGTTGTCGTCGCCTCCGTGATGCTTTTGCTCGCACTTATCCCGGCCGCAGCCCTCCTCGAGGCCACAGTCCGTGTCAGCGGCGACAACCGCAATAGGGTCGTGGCGGCAAACCTTGCCACCGCCCAGCTGGAGAACCTGCGCTCGCTCTCGAACAGCACCACCAATTTCAACGCCATGGCGCAACAATATGTCGGAAATACCGTCACCAGTACCCAGAAGGTTGGCGGGGTCACTTACACAATCGCCACCAACATGCGCTGGAGTGCAGGAACCTTCTCGAGTGGGTCCTGTGCGGCTTCGGCCGCGGAAAACGCCCCCAACCTCAACCCGGTCATCCAGACCACGGTCACCGTCACTTGGACCAACCAAAGGCTGGCGACCCCGGTCACCGAAAGCGGAGTAATAAACCCGCCGTACGGTGCGTACAACACCCAGACCGGCAATCTCTCAGTGCTGGTGCAGAACGCGGCCGGCAACGGTGACCCGAACGTGCAAGTGAGCATCTCGGGATACTCCTCTACGGGCGCCATGGTGCAGGGAGTTGAGGCCGCCTCGACCGACGTAAACGGCTGCGCCTTCTTCGCCAACCTCCCGGTGGGCAATTACAACGTCGACCTGAGCTACGAGGGCTACGTTCTTGCGCAGTCGACTCCGCAAACCTCAGCCTCGGCTCCGTATGCTCCCACATGGCAGGTGACGGCCGGCACGACAACGCCGGCTCAGTTCCAGTACGACCAGGGTTTCTCCGTCCAGCTGCCCACAAGTGACAACAACTCGATGCAGGTGGCCCAGGAATTCGGGCTCACGCTCTCAAATCCGAACCTGACTAAAACGAGCGGCGTGCTCACCTATCCCGCCTCCACCTTTTCCGCGACCTCTTCGGTGGGCTCTCTTTACCCCTACACGGGCGGATACACGTATTGGTATGGCACTTGTTTCATCAACACGAGCACATCCCAATACCCCTTCACAACTCCCTCGCCGGCGTATGCGCCATCCGCTCCCCAAACCACCACTCAGATAATCCCGTACTATGGCCAGATCTCGGCGACGGTGGTCGATACAACTTCGCCCTCGACCACCTCTCCGTCCCTTAGTGGTGACGCCTTGTTGCTCCAACCGGTGGACAACGGATCAGGCGCCGCCTGCCCCAACCCACAGTCGGCGGTAACCGCGGTCTCGAACCTCGGCGACGCGAGCGTCGCGGCCGCAACGCCCTACGCTCCCTATGGATACTTCAACGTCGAGGTCGTCAACTCGAGCGGAACGATTCTCGGTTCAGCGCTGACCTTTCTTTCGGCATCGCAACCCCTTGCCACCGTCACGATCAGCTTCTAGCCACAAGAGCACCCTGCGCCAATGAACCAGCACCACGATCGCCAGGCCAAACAAGAGTTGGCAGACAGGGGATTCAGCCTCGTCGAACTGCTCATTGCGATGGCCATATTCATGGTCATCTTCGGGGCGGTTGCAGTGACGATCTACAACTTCCAAGGAACCCAGAGCAACGTGAGCGCCAGGGCCCGAGGAACAACCTCGGCTCTGTTGTCCATGAATGTCCTGACCAAGGACATCCGCGACGCATTGATCCCGACCGGGATCAACCAAGTGAGCCCTATTGTGCTCGCCTCGCCGACGCAGCTCGAGTTCTACACCACCGACGGCACTGGCAAAGTGATCGAAGTCAACGCCCAGGCCTCTCCGGGTACAACCGGCACCTGCCCGTGCTCGCTCACCGAGACCGTGGTCGGCACGGGTGTGATTAGGACTTCCATTTCCAATCTCGTCAGCCAGAACGTCTTTAGCTACCTGCCGGTACCCAGCGGTGGAACGATTGCGACCACCACGTCGGTACCAACAACGGGAGTAACCGATCCGAGCCCCCTGACCATCGAATCGGTAATTGTTTCACTATCCGTACAGCCAAACACGAACGGCCCAATTGTGAACGCGACAAACACGGTGCTGATGCGAAACCTTGCCAACAGCACGCCGTGAGGCGTGTACTTGATTTCCTCTACGAACCGAGGATGGAATGCAGCAGCTGAGATCGATAAAACGGCACCTGGCCAAGTCTCTTAGCCGGCCAACGCGCTTGCTGCGCGCTGGAGAGTCCGAGCGTGGCGACCTGGCGGTGGTAATCGCGGTATTCGCAGTGGTTCTGCTCGTACTGATCCCCATCGCGGCCTATGCCTCAAGCACCAATCTTCTCCCGCTTTCGCGTGGGAACCAGGACTACCAAAGCGCGTTGGCAGCGGCCGAGGCCGGTGTGGCCGACTACGTGAACCACCTCAACCAGGCGGCAGCCAACGGCATCAACTACGCCGCCTACGGCAACAATCCCCCTGCCTCGGCACCCAATCCGGCCTTCACGAGCTGGGTGAACATCCCGCAGGCGACCAACGGTTCAGCGAGCAGCGAATACTTCACCTACTCGATAAACCCGACCGGCTCCACCACCGGCGGACCGCTGCTCACCTCGACCGGAATCGCGCTTCACGGCTACAACGGCGCCCAGACCTACAGCCGCTCGGTACAGGTCGCACTAAATATCAAGGGGTACCCCACCTACCCTCTGCTGACCAACACCAACGTTATGGCCCCTTCGCTGGGCTACGTGGCGACCGGCACCAGCACACCCTATTACTGCCTCTACCAGTACGGGCAATACACCGATAATCCGAACAACACGCCGCCCAACGGGGTATTCAATACCACCTACATCAACAACAACAACTGCGCAAAGTACCTTTTCGATCTCAACAACGTCCCCAATGGGAGCACCAACTTCCTGCCGGACATCTACACCAACGACGTCTACTACCTGAACAATGCCAACAACATCAGCACGCCCCTCTACTCCTCCAATAGTGGCTGCGCCACCGGGATCCTTTACATCACCAACAACAGCTCAACCGCCAAATGCCCGAGAACTACCGGAAACAACCCTCCGACTTCGGCACCCGTGGTCAACTGGCCGGCCGGTACGATCAACTCGGGGGCGGGCTGCACCTATTACGGACCCACCTACATCATCTTCGGCAGCTATCCCTTCCCCTCAAGCCCGACCGGGAATCCCGCGCCGACGCTCAACATCTACAGCCCGGAGACGGCGTCCACCCTCACCTGCCCGACCGGTCCTGATCTGCCGCTCAGCACCTACCCCGACCTAGCGGAGATAACCGTCGTGGCGCCTCCCTCCGGTGACACCTTGGCCTGTTCTACGTCTGTCCAAATCCCGGCCACCTCGACTGCCATTTCCGCCGTATTCGTCAATGCCGCCAACACAAATTCCTACCCCTGCTCCGAAGGTGACGCCATCGTGCAGGGCCAGGAGACCGGCAACATCACCATCTATGCACAGAACAACCTGATAATCAATGGAAACACCTATTACACGAGCTGCGCCAATCCCTCCAACACCACCGACGTGCTCGGCCTCGTCGCAGGCCAGAACATCGAAGTAGCCAACACCACCTGGACCTCCACCCCGGTGAACACTTACTGCCAGGGAGCAACCTGGCTCCCAAGTTCCGTACACAGCAACGACGCGGTGCTGATGGGGGCACTGATGGCTATCAACGGCTCCTTCACCTTCCAGGACCCGACATGCAGCGCCTCGGGCGGCAAACTGGGCACCCTGTACTTCGTGGGCTCGATCGCCCAGAACTACGGCGGGATCGACGGCCTTCCGTCCAGCGCCACAAACTGCGGAAGCAGCTTCAACATGCACTTCTACTACGACAGCAGGCTCACCACGCTTAGCCCACTCGGCTTCCCGATCCCACCGAACGCAACCTGGAAGGATGCTCGATTCCAGGAAGTTCCCGCACCCAAACCACTCCCATACGCGCTTCCATAACCAGCAGGAAACAGAAACAGATCGAGGGCCGCACTGGGTTGGCCCGATAAGCGCATGAGTACGGACAGACGCGGCCAAACACCCAAGGACGCAAGCGTCACACCCGCATTCCGGCTGGCGCGAAGCCAAGAGGGCCAACCGCCAACCCAAGATCAACAGGAACCCTCACACTCAGGGTCTTTGATCTCTCGGCAAAGGACGGGAGCGTCATCGACCTCATCGAGGTGCCGCTCAGCAACGGATAGCCCACCCGCCA
>JAJYNL010000005.1 GCA_021786375.1 Actinomycetes bacterium | reverse complement strand
CCCCGGCTGATCCGACCCTGCCGCGCACCCTTCAAGGTCTACGCCGGACACTCCTACTCCAGCTTGCCGCCTCCATGGGCCTACGAACGGGTAGGCCCCTCGCATGCGCTGCCCGGCAGCCTAGCGAGCTGGAAGTATCGTGAGCGTCTGGGTCCAGGTGTAGAAGTCGCGCGCAGCCTTGCCTTGTTCCCGCGGACCGAAGCTCGACTCCTTCATCCCTCCGAAGGGCGCGTAGAAATCGACCCCCGAGGTTGGTGCGTTGACCCGAGTCAGGCCGGTTTCCAAGCGCGTTCCGACGCGAAGCGCACGATCGAGATCCGACGTGAACACCGACGCGACCAGGCCGTACGGAACGTCGTTTGCGATCTGGATCGCCTCGGATTCGTCGGCAGCATGCATCAACAGGGCAAATGGACCAAAGATCTCCACGCGCGCCAGCCGCTGGCTCTGATCCAGACCGGCAACCAAGGTCGGCTCGACGTAGTAGCCCTCTTTGGCTTGGCGCCTTCCGCCCGCCAACACCCGACCTCCCGACCCGGCCGCTTCCACTCCAGCTTCCGCCACTGCCGAGGCCGCGAGGTCCGAAATCACCGGCCCCACCACCGTCGCAGACTCGGCCGGATCTCCAACCTTGAGCGCCTCCACCTCGGCGATGAGGGCATCGACGAATTCAGGAACCTCGCCAACCACAATGATCCTGCTTGTTGCCGTACACTTCTGTCCCGAGAATCCCATTGCCGCGCTTGCGACCATCTTCGCCGCCGACTCCAGGGCGGCGTCTGCGAAGACTATCGATGGATTCTGCCCTCCCATCTCGGTCTGGACCGGTATCCCGCGCGCTGCACAAGCCAGCACAACAGCCCTTCCAACTTTGGTCGAGCCGGTGAAGGAGATGGCGTCACAGTTGGCGATCAGAGCCTCACCCGTCGCCTTGTCGCCCGGCACCACTTGGAAGAGGTCTGCGGGAAGAGTGGCATCGAGCAGCTCCCCGAGGCGCAGTGCGGTGGCGGTGGCGGCGGGAGCGGGCTTCAAGATCACGGCGTTTCCATATGCGAGCGCCGGAGCCGCCTTCCAAAGGGGAATGGCCACCGGGAAGTTCCACGGCGTAATAAGGCCGGCGACCCCGTGAGGGCGCCGGCGCGCTATGAGCAAGCCATCCGGATTGCCTGCAGGCAACGAATCCCCATCTGGATCAAGGGAGGCCTGGGAGTAATAGCGAAGGATGGAGACTCCGCGGCCCACCTCGCCAACCATTTCCGCGACCGGCTTGCCCACTTCGCGAATCGCGAGGTCGGTCATCTCCTGTGCGGCGGCCTCGAGTGCCTCGGCTGCCTTGGCAAGCGCGTTGGCACGGGCAACCGGACCGGAGGCCCACCACTCGGCCTGAGCGCGCCTGGCCTTGGCAGTGGCCTCGGCCACCCCCTCGGCCGGCGTCTCGGGAAAGGTGATCAGCACGTCGGCCGGAAGGGCCGGCGAAACGCTCTTGAGAAGCTCCACCTCTTGCTCGCTTTCTCCCCGGGGCGCAAGCGCCCGAATGCCGCATCAGCACAGAAGCTCGACTAGCGGCGGGTTGTTACGAATGCAAACGTAGACGACCAAGACGGCCCAAGTCGAGCTGAAGGGGATTGTCGGGCCATTTCCCCAGGGCCTGCCCTACATCCGCTCTCGAATCACTTCTTTGCCCAGTACTGATCCGACTGCTTCGACCGCGACAGCGCTTCGGCGTCTTCGAAACCTGGAGCCATCGATGCGGAGGTACCTGCCAAGACCTGATGGTGATCGATATTGAGGAGCCTCAGCCAGCTCTGCTGACCCATGGTGGTGGCGATAAAGTAGCCCAACTCCACGAGCTCGGCCTCCGAGAAGTGCTTGTAAAGCCGATCCCAGAGCTCATCGTTCGGACTCAAGCGCCAAGTTATGGTCTCGGCATAGGCAAGCGCGGCCTTCTCCCGGTCGCCGTAGAGCGCGGATGACTCGAAGTTCATAAGGTCGTCGTACTTGCCCTCCTCGAGGCCGGCTGCCGCCGCCACCGAACGTTGGTTTCCGCAGTACTCACACTTCACCGAGCGGGAGACGTAGACACGGCAAAGCTCCTTGACGGCATGATCGACCACGCCTTCGCGAAAGACGGTTTGCCAGGTGTCGGCAAATGACCAGAATGCAGCCGGCACGTGTGCGCGTACTGCCGAACTCTCCGGTCGCGGGGTCCCCTCGCGGGCGCAACACAACAATTCCTCCCGCATGCGCGGGCCTATGGCCTCGTAAGGAAAGTAAGAAATTCTCTGCTGCATTTGCATTCCTTCGCGCAGAAGTGTGATAGCAAACGATTGTAATGGCAGGCCTAACCAGACACAAGTTCTTATGGAACCAAGCTGAAGATCCAGTTGAGGGGGGCCATACAGATTCGGCCTGCCTTATTGGCGGGCTGGGGACGCTCTTCACCCTTGCCCTTTGCAATCGCTTGCGGAGCGCCCGAGACACCTCCCTCGCCCCTTCTGTACGCCCGGGAAGCCATCCCGGAGATGGGCATGGAGCGGCTTTGGGGGAGCCGGCAAGCGGACGCGCTACCGCATCGACCCCCCGCTCGGACTCAGACATAGAGCGGGCCGGAAGTGGCCAACTCCCCCGAAGCAGTAGTCACTTGGTGATGCTCCCAGGTGAGTTCGCCAGCCCGCTTGAACACTCCCCCCCGGGGACCGACGCTGGTGGCGCGCCCCGAGGGGCTACCTCGCCCAGCTCAGGCGAGCAGTACGACCTCGTCCCCTTCGCTACACAGTCCGGGAGTCTCCACGGTCGCGTAAACGCCCAGGCGGGCGGAGTTCTGCTCCTCGAGCATCCGCAGGATAGAGGGTTGGAAGTGGAGTCCCGGCTGCTCCATCGTGGTCATCACGCAGCGCTCTGTCAGCTTGTGGATCATCATATGTACCTCACCGATTCGCAGGCGGCGCCCAACCCAGGACTCCTCCGGCCTGCCTACCGCCGGCACCCCGATGACGAGGTTGGGCCGGAAGCGCCTTGTTTCTATCGCGGCGCCCGGCATCAGAGCCGATAGCCAGGCCAGGGAAGAGGTGGTAACCAGGTGCACGGGAGAGTCGTCCAGGTGTGAAACCGCACGCTCGGCCGTGAACTCGAGCTCTTCACCGACCAAAGCAGAGAACGCCGCTGCGGAGCCCGGATCACCAGCCTCCATCTCGGCTCCGTTGTCCAGCCTGACCAGGGTCCTGCCGTCGGACGCTATCCGGGCCGATGCGCCAAGCAGACCGCTCATGCGGCGAAAGCGCCGGGTGTTCTTCCCACTTCCCAGCTTGCCGTCCTTGCCGCGCAATGCCCACAAACGGTCACGCTCGACCCCCCGGGCTCCTATCCCGACTCGCGCAAGGCGCTCCCCTCCAAGCGACTTGACGGGATAGCGCCAAATCTCCTCTACGCGGCCAACAACAACTTCACCCATGGCTCGCCATGCTAAGGGGTTGGGTAAGGGGTTGGGTAAGGCGGGTGATTCGGGAAGCGCCAGCAGGCCGCGAGCGACTTCACCTAGATCCGCACCCGAAACGTCTGGCTGGCCTACGCGCTCGGGAAACTCCCCTTTGAGCCGCGCCGCCCATCCGGTAACCATGCCGGCACGCTCCAGCAGCCTCCCGGTCATCAAAGCCGGGCCAGTGGTCAGCCCCGAAGGGACTGGCGGCTTCAGCCGCCAGAGAAGTCACGCCCGCGGAAAGCATCACCGCTACCAGGGTGTCCACCACAATGGAACCAAAGTCATCGCCGTATCCCGTCGCAGCGAGTGTGATCCCGTCGCGGAGCGTTCGGACAGAACACAGCTCGCGCGCCTGCTCCGGCAAGCCCACCTCGGCCAGCTTGTGCCGTACGGCATCCAGAGAAAACAGGGTCTAGTTAACGTCGAATGCAACGGCCATCGGCCCCCACGCCTGTCGCCGCACGCCCCGATACGTCAACTTCGAGCTCCCTATTCCCCTTGAACGCCTGGATGGCGGGGTTCCACCAATCCCAGATCGTAGGCGAAGACCACCGCTTGCACGCGGTCCCTCAGCCCCAGCTTGGCAAGGATGTGGGAGACATGAGTCTTGACCGTTGGTTCCGACAAATAGAGCCTCCCGGCAATCTCCTGATTGGAAAGGCCCTTGGCCAGCTCGAGCAGGACCTCGCGCTCTCTGGCACTCAGCTCCTCCAGCGCCCGCGGGCTGGAGGGTGGTGCCGATGCCCTAGGCCGTGCCAGCTCGAGCACCTTGCGAGCCACCGAAGGGGATAGCGCGGCGTCTCCGGCGGCCACCGAGCGCACCGCATTTACCAGATCCTCAGGCGTTGCGTCCTTCAACAAGAAGCCGCTTGCCCCGTTGCGCAGTGCCTCGACAACGTATTCGTCCACCGAAAAAGTGGTCAGCATCAGTGTCCTGGTGAACTTGATCCTCCGAGCCGCATCCAGCCCGTCCATCCGCGGCATGCGGATGTCAAGGAGCGCAACGTTAGGCTTTAGCGAATCGCAGAGCCGCACCGCCTCGTCGCCGTCGCCCGCCTCACCGACGACTTGGATGTCGCCTTGGGCCTCGAGGATAGTGCGGAGCCCCGAACGAACAAGAGCCTGGTCGTCCGCAACCACCACGCGTATCGTCACCGCAGCGACCCGCCCAGCGGGAGGCGCGCCTCGACCAGGAAACCTTCTTTGTCAATAGGCCCGGCCCAAAGGGTGCCACCGAAGAGGCCCAGCCTCTCACGCATCCCGACAAGGCCATGGCCGGGCCCGCCCGGCGCGGTCACCGGCCTCCCGGCGTCCTGCACCCGCAAGGTCACCGCGCCCGGCGCGTAGGCCAGCTCGACAGTGCCCACCGCCCCCTCGGTGTGTTTGAAGACATTGGTGAGGGCCTCCTGCGCAACGCGATAGAGGCACAGCTCCTCTGCTTCGGAAAGCGCCAATGGTTCGCCGAGAACCCGATATTCGAGCGATATCCCCGCTTCGTTGGCCCGGCCCACCAGGGCCTGCAGCTCGGTGAGCCTCGGGGCTGGGGAGCGCGTCGGCACGTCGGCGTCTTCGGCGCGCAGGACGCCGAGCATCCGGCGCATCTCAGACATCGCCTCCCTCCCGGTATCGGCCAGCACGTCAAGCGAGCCACGCAGCTCCGACCCCTTGGGCAGTGACTCCCGAATCGCGCCGGCTTGCACCACCATCAGCGACACGTGGTGGGCTACGACGTCGTGGAGATCTCGCGCTATCCTGACGCGCTCCTCGGCCACGGCCCGCTGCGCCAGCAGCTCACGCTCGTGCTCAAGCCGGGCTGAACGCTCCTTCAGTTCCTTGACGTAGGCACGGTTGGTTCCCAGCCAGAGCCCGAACGAGCTAACCGGAACTACGAAGGTGAGCGCCCCGAGCAAGCTGAAAAGGCTGTTTAGTCCGTAGTTGCCAAGGCTCTCGCCCCTGAAGAGCGAAGCCGCATAAATGACGCCCACCACGCCGGCGGAAATGCGGGCCACCTGTTTCCAGGAATGGCTGACGGCATAGCTGCCCAACGCATAAAAGAGGGGCATCGGGTAAATGCTCGGACCTGCGAGTCCACGCGCGTCCCGCATGACCAGAGTCACCACCAGCACGAGGCCCAGGACGGCAAGCGGGTGGCGCTTGGCCCATAAGAGCGAAGCGGTGCCGGCCAGCCCCAAGGTGGCGAAGCCCAGCGAGGTCAGCATGGGCTCTGCGGGTGCGCGCATGCCAAAGAGGCCCGCCTGCCGAGCGATCGGCATCGCCAGGCTGGCGGCAAGCATAAAGGTCAGCACTGCCCACGAGGCAACCCGGCCGATGCGCGATCCCAGTTCAACGCCCCTGGGTGCCGCCTCGGAACCTCTCACGACGCTCGGTGTACGCATCTCTCAAGATGCTAAGCGTCCATCGAGTAGGTCCGCCAAGCGCCGCTTGCCAGCAGCGCCACGGCCCACACGACCAGGACCAGCACCGCGGTGAAGACGCTCTCGGGGATGACATGTCCGAAGGGCCCGCGTGCATCGGGATTCAGGGCATGCTCCGCCGCGAGCGGAAACGCCTTGCGCACTCCGCCGAGCGCGCTGATCCGCACCAGGAGGCGCTGAGCGAAAAGGGTCCACACCAGTAGAACACCCACCGTGACCGACCTCGACAAAGTCAGCGACGCCAACCCCAGCGCGAGCAGCAAGTTGAATAGCGTGACCACCACGGTCACCCATGAGTTGCGGAAGATCCCCGACCAGGTCGGAACGGGCAGCCCGGATCGGAATAGGAAGGTTCCGGCAACGGCCAGGACCAGCGCCGCGAGGATGAAGACCAGGAAAAAGAGCGATCCACCGGCCACCCGGGCCGCGAAAAGGGAGATCCTGCTGCGGCCGGTGGCCACCTGGTCGCGGAAGACGCCGGTGCTTTGATCCGCCGATCCCGCTCTTGCCCCCACCACGATGGCGCCGGTGGCGCCGATGAAGGTCAGGATGTTGATGACGTTCGAAAAGTTCGCCGAGCCGCCCGCGGGCCCGTGAACGGCGGGGTTGTAAAGATGGAACGCCTCCACTACTGCAAAGTAGACCACCACCACACCAACGGTCATCAGGAGAGTGGTTATCAGCTGCGACTTGTTCCTGCGCAGCTTCAAGACCTCGGCCGAGACCATTCTTCTCGCGTACCACATAACGCGTCCCGCTTTCTACCTGATGCCCATATCGCTGGTGACCGAGAGGAACTCGTCCTCGAGTGTGGCCTTGGCCGGCTCGAGCCTTTCCACGCCGACCCCGGCCGAGACCAGCGCTCCGTTGAGCTGATATCCCCTCACGCCGGTCTCAAGCGACACGAGCAGCTCAGTCGGAGAAAGCACTTCTACGTTTTTTACGAAATCCAGGCCCGAGAGAACCCTTCGCGCCAGGTCCGGCTCGACAACCTCCACTGTTACCTTCGCGTAGTCGCGGCCGCGGAACTCGTCGAGGCTCCCTTGACGTACCACGCGGCCCTTGTCAACGATGGCCACCGCGTCGCAAGTCTTCTCGACCTCGTCCAGCAGGTGCGAAGAGAGGATGACGGTCCTGCCTTCTTCCACGAAGGAACGGATCAGGTATCTGAACTCCATTATTCCCGCGGGATCGAGCCCGTTCATAGGCTCGTCGAGTATCAGCACTTCGGGATCGTTGAGCAGACAGCGGGCTATGCCGAGGCGTTGGCGCATACCCAGCGAATAGCCCGACACCCGGTCACCCGCGCGCTCCGCGAGGCCGACCCTCTCGATGCTGTCGGCTATCCTCGCTTCCGCCTCGGGTCCCCGCACCGCTGCGGCTATGCGCAGGTTCTCACGCCCGGTCAGATACGGGTAGAAGCGCGGCTCCTCTACGATCGCCCCGACCTTGGCAAGCGCATCGGCCCTTTCCCCGGGCAGCTGGTGCCCCAGGATCCACATCCGGCCGGAGCTGGCCCGGGTTAACCCCAGCAGCATGCGAATGAGAGTGGTCTTGCCGGCACCGTTCGGCCCCAGGTATCCGAAGGCCACGCCGCGCGGGATCTCGAGGTCGACCGCGTCGACCGCAAGCTTGGCACCGTAACGCTTGGTCAGCCCTTCGGTCTTGATGGCTGCATCAATTTGCATGTGGCCATGGTAGGCGCGTCCTGCGAGTACAGCACGGACCCCCAGGATGAATCGCACCTCATCCAAAAGTATGGTTCGGCAAACCGCGCGGGTGGCGAGAGACGAACCGGCTCCCGGCATCGAAGAACCGCCATTCGATATCCGCCGCTCCCGAGACACCGACCCGGGGCGAAACCGAAACCAGAAGATCCTGCCGTGCCACCTCGTCTCGGAAAAGGACGGCCTGTGCTCCTGGCAAGCAGAGGTCCATGCCCGAGTCGGCGACGCTGGCGCCAACGGCTCGGCCGAGCCTTCCCGGACCCACCGCACTGGTACGCGGCACTCGATTGGCCGGATCACTCTCGATGCCGCCCAACGCCGGGTTCAGGACGAGAAGCTCGCCCGCCCTAAGCAGCACGCCGGAAGGCTCGCCTTCGGTTGCGCCAACCACGTTCACGCAGGTGTGCATGCCATAGGTGAAGTACACGTACAGATGGCCAGGCGGTCCGAACATGGGCATGTTGCGCCTTGTCCTTCCCCTAAAGGCATGCGAAGCGGGATCGTCTGCGCCCCGATACGCCTCGGTCTCGGTGATGCGCAACAGCCTGCCACGGTAGAGCAGGTAGGCACCCACCAACGATCGCGCAAGCTCTACGGTTTCGAGGCCGAAATCGTCCCTCCCCATCGCGCGCAACCCCGCCGCGCGCAGAAAGTCGGGGGTCGATCCCTCACGCAATCGCATCGGGCTCGAGAGCGTCCAGACGCTTCGCGTCGAGCTGGAGGCGCTCGACGAAGCGGCCGCGCTGCATTGTCACGGCGTCGATCCCCGAACCGCCACGCGTGGCTCGCAGCTTCACCGACTCGCCTGGCTCGAGCAGGCGTGCCGCGTCCTCGCCCAGTAGCGGATGGGCGGAGACGAGTTCCTCAAGAGGCACTTGGCGCTCGATGGAGTCGCGCACCAGCCCGCCCACGACGGCGTGCGCCTTTCGGAACGGCATCCCGGCTCGCACCAGAAAATCGGCCAGGTCGACCGCGCAGAGATAGGGGGACTCGGCCGCTTTGCGCATCCGCGCATAGTCGAAAGAGGCGCTTTGCAGCATGCCCCGCACAGCTACCAATCCCCTGCTCACCTGAAGGATGGAGTCGAAGAGCGGCTCCTTGTCCTCCTGGAGGTCGCGATTGTAGGAGAGTGGCAGCCCCTTCAGGGTGGCCAGGAATCCTGTGAGGTGGCCGATCAGCCGCCCAGCCTTGCCCCGGGAAAGCTCCGCGATGTCCGGGTTCTTCTTCTGGGGCAGCATGGAGGAGCCGGTCGAGTAGGCGTCGTCGAGGCGGACAAAGCCGAATTCCTCGGTGGACCACAGGACAATCTCCTCACCGATCCTGGAGAGGTGGACACCGACTAGGGATAGGTCGAACAGCGCCTCGGCAATAAAGTCCCGGTCCGAGACGGCATCCAGTGAGTTCTCGAACGGGGCGCCGAATCCGAGCAACGCCGCAGTGTAACCCGGGTCGAGCGGGAGCGAGGAGCCGCCCAGGGCTCCGGCGCCCAGCGGAGAGACGTCCATCCGATCGATCGTCGAGAGGATGCGGTCGAAATCGCGGGAGAGCGCCCAGCCGTGTGCCAGCAGGTGATGAGCAAAAAGCACCGGCTGCGCCTTCTGCATATGGGTGTAGCCGGGCATGTAGGCGTCCTTGGCCTCGTCCGCCAGGTCGCCGAGCGTCTGAGCCAGCTGAAGAATCCGCGCAGCGACCGCCGTCATCTCCCGGCGGGTGAACAGGCGCATGTCCGTGGCTACCTGATCGTTGCGGCTCCTGCCGGTGTGGAGCTTCGCTCCCGCCTCGCCCGCAATCTCGGTCACCCTCCGCTCGATGGCGGTATGGATGTCCTCGTCGGAGGGTTCAAAGGAGAAGGTCTCCCCCATGAGTTCCGCCTCGACCTGCGCAAGGGCGGCGACGAGAGCAGCCGCCTCCGTGGCGTCCAACATCCCCGCCCGCTCGAGGCCGGCGAGATGGGCCCGGGAGCCCGCGATGTCGTCAAGCGCCAGTGCCTTGTCGAAGCTGAGTGACTCCGTGAACTCCCATAGCTCCGCAGACGGCTCGGAGCTGAATCTTCCATGCCAAAGCGTCATCGACTGCAACTTCCTCAGCGGAGCCGGCCCCGAGGACCGGCTCCGCCATCGACTACCGGAATAAGCGCTCTACCGCTGCTTCCGCGCCCAGGTCTCAACTCCGAGGCCCCAGATGCGCACGAAGCCCTCCGCATCGGAGTGTCTGAAGGCGTCTTCCTTCTCATAGGTGGCAAGCTCGTAATCGTAGAGGGAGGACGGCGAGCGACGTCCGTTCACATACACACGGTTTGGCTCTGCCACAAGTCTCACCTCCCCGGTCACGTACCGTTGGGTGTAGGCCATGAACTCACTCAGGGCCTCGCGCAGGGGAGAAAACCAAAGCCCATCATAGACGAGCTCGCTGAAGCGAGTGGACAGGCGGGCCTTCTCGTGCGCAAGATCCCTCTCTAGGGTGATGCTCTCGAGGTCCGCGTGGGCCAGGATGAGACCCAGCGCCCCGGGGGCCTCGTAAACCTCCCGGCTCTTGATGCCCACGCGCCGGTTCTCCACCATGTCGAGGCGACCGAACCCAAAGGCGCCAAGTCTCGTGTTCAGCGTCTCAACGACCTCCGCAACCGCGAGCGGGTTGCCGTCTACGGCCACCGGCCTTCCCTGATCGAAAGTGATCACGATCTCCTCGGCCTGGGTCTTGGTGGGGACGGTCATCTCGTAAACGTCCCCGGGCGGTGGCGCCCAAGGATCCTCCATCTCGCCGCATTCCACGGCTCGGCCCCATAGGTTGGCATCGATCGAGTAGGGCTTCTCCTTGGAGGCCCGGATGGGGATGGAGTGCTTCTCCGCGTAGTCGATGGAATCGGCCCGGGAAAAGCCCCAGACACGGACCGGCGCCTCGATGGCGAGGTCCGGGTTGAGCGCCCTGATCCCAACCTCGAAGCGGACCTGGTCGTTGCCCTTGCCCGTACAGCCGTGCGCAACCGCCTCAGCGCCGTACTCCTCGGCCACCCTAACGAGGTGTCGCACGATTACCGGGCGCGATAGCGAGGAGACCAAGGGATACTGTCCCTCGTAGAGTGCGTTGGCATGCAGCGCCGGGAGAACGAAGTCGTTCGCGAACTCGGCGCGCGCGTCAACGACTTCCACCGCGATCGCGCCGGCGGCTATCGCACGATGCCGGATCACCTCGAAGTCGCCACCCTGGCCCACGTCAACCGCCATGGCGACGACGTCATAGCCCATCTCCTCGCCCAGCCACTTGACCGCCACCGAGGTGTCGAGTCCACCCGAGTAGGCCAGCACGATTCTCTTCTTGCTCAACTCTTGACTCCTTCTCCTAAATTCAACGATTAAGTCTTGCCGCCCGGCCTTGCCCCGGGCAATCAGACGTCGTCCAGCCCGGCCATGCGGGCAAGCAGGTCCCGCAACGCATCGGCCTCGCCGAATTTGGTGACGACCATGATCGTGTCGTCACCCGCGACGGTGCCCAGCACGCCATTGATGATGGTGTGGTCCATGGCCGAAGCCACTACGTGGGCCGAGCCCGGCGGTGTCTTTATCAACACGAGGTTTCCCGAGGCGACCAGCTCGACTACCCATTCCGAAAGCACCCTTCGCAGGTGGTCCGCGTCGGCGGTGGTGTCACGCATGTGCGAGGGCACGGCGTAGACTAGCTCGCCGCCAGGCACCTTCACCTTGATCGCTCCGAGTTCCTCGAGGTCGCGCGAAACCGTGGCCTGCGTGGCCTCGATTCCGACCCGCGCCAACAGCCCAACCAGCTGAGCTTGCGAACTCACGAACTCGGTCTCCAGAAACTTGCTGATCTGGTACTGCCGACGGTTCTTTGCCATGCCGTCACCCCGCAACAACATTTGTCATCATCCCATCCGGCGCGCCCGAGTGCCAGCCGGACTTCATCCGGTCACCGCCCAGAAGAGGACGGCCTTGAACGCCGGCATCCGGTTGGCCGCCTGCCGGTAGATCACGCTCACCGGCGAGTCCATGACCTCACTGGTGACCTCCTCCCCGCGGTGCGCGGGCAGGCAGTGCATGAATATCGCGTCTTTGGCGGCCTTGGCCATGAGGGCGGAGTCGACTTGGAAACCAGAGCCGAATGCAGCCCGGCGCTCCACGGCCTCCTCCTCCTGGCCCATCGAAGTCCAGGTATCGGTGTAGACGACACGAGCACCGCGCACCGCCTCAACAGGATCGGTTCCAAAGCTGACATCACCGAGCCCGGCCAGCGCTTGGCGGGTGGCGACGTCGAAGCCGTATCCTTCGGGTGAGGCGATCTTGACGCTGGCGCCGGCCAGAGCAGCGGCCTCTGCCAGGGAAAGCGCCACGTTGTTGGAATCGCCGACGTAGGCGATCTCCACCCCACGCACCGATCCGAACTGCTGCTTCACGGTGATCAGGTCTGCGACTGCCTGGCACGGGTGGGAACGGTCTGAGAGCAGGTTGATGACGGGAACGTCCTCTCCCTGCACGCGGAGGGCGTTGGCCATCCTCTCCAGTACCCGATGATCGAAGACCCGCGCCGCGATGGCGGAATGATACCCAGCAAGGACCTTGGCGATGTCCTCGGCCGACTCGCGCTTGTCGATGCCGACTTCGGCGTCGGTGATGTAGACGGGATGGGCGCCCAGTGCAACCGCCGCCATCTCCGACGATGACCGCGTTCTCAACGACGGCTTCTCGAACACCAGTGCAACTCCCTTTCCCGCCAGCACCGCGGGCAGGTCCGCTCCGGCGTACTCGAGAATCGCCTCCAGCCCCTCACTTCCAACCGTCGATATCTCCAGAAAGTCCTTCATTTCCCCTCCCCCGGCTCCACCTCCGCACGATGCAGAGCCCGGCCAAGGCGCTGCACGGCAGCCGTGATCTCCTCCTCGGTCACAACCAGCGGAGGGGCCAGGCGCACCACGGAGTCACCGATGGCATTCACTATCAGGCCCTCCTCCAGCGCATACGTCTGGACCGCCTTGGCAATCGGGCGTTCCAGCATCGCGCCGAGCAGAAGTCCCCTTCCCCGTACCCCGGTTACGCCAGGCAATCTCTCGACCGCCTTGGCCAGAAGCTCCCCCTTCGTGCGAGCCAGCCCGGGTGCATCCAGCTCGACCAAAGTCTGGATCGTCGCCCTGGCCGCCGCCATTGCCAATGCCTGGCCTCCATAGGTGGTCCCGTGGTCTCCGGGTTGAAAGGCGGAGGCAACCTCGGCGCGGGCGAAGAGCGCCCCGACCGGAAATCCCGAGGCAATCGCCTTGGCAAGGGTGACCATGTCCGGGACGATGCCTAGGCGCTGGAAGGCAAACCACTCCCCGGTCCGGCCGAAGCCGGTCTGGACCTCATCGAGGATCAGGAGCGTGCCATTGCCGGTGGTGAGCTCACGCGCAGCCAATACGAATTCGTCGGGCACGGGGACCACACCGGCCTCGCCCTGCAGCATCTCGATCATCACCGCAGCCACATCACCCCTGGTCAGCTCGGCTTCCAGGGCTCCTATGTCGCCGGGGCGCACGTGCGCGAATCCCGGCACCAGGGGCTCGAAGGGGATCTGCTTGGCAAACTGCCCCGTCGCGGAGAGCGCGCCAAATGTGCGTCCGTGAAAGCCACCCTCCAGGGCCACGATACGCCGGCGGCCTTCGCCGGCGAACCGGCGAGCAAGCTTGATGGCCGCCTCGTTCGCCTCGGCCCCCGAGTTGCCGAAAAAGACCCTCCCCTCGCCGATACCCAGCAGATCTTCGAGGCGCCGGGCCACCTCCGGCCCGTGCTCGTTGGCGAAGAAGTTCGAGGTGTGGATCAGCTTGCCCGCCTGCTCCGAGATCGCGGCCGTAACCGTCGGATGGCAGTGACCCAGCGAGCAGACGGCGATGCCGGCCAGGAAGTCAAGGACCTCGCGGCCGGAATCCTCGACCAGGACGCTTCCCGAGCCGGAAACGAAGGCGGCAAGAGGTGGACCGTAGTTGTTCATCAGGTAGCGCTGCGCGGCTCCCACCAGCCCGCTCTCGGTAACGCTCATTCCGCTCCTCCTTGGTCTCGGGCCACCACCATGGTGCCTATGCCGGAGTCCGTGAATATCTCCAGGAGCAGGGAGTGCTCCATCCTCCCGTCCAGGATGTGGGCGGAGCCCACGCCCGCCTCCAGTGCCTTCAGACAACTTCGCAGCTTGGGAATCATTCCGGCGGTCGCTGAGCCACTGCGCAGCATCCGCGACAGTCCCTCGGAGGAGATGCGGCGAATAAGGGAAGCCGGGTCGGGATAGTTCGCGTAGATACCTTCGACATTGGTGAGGTAGATGAGTTTCTCGGCCCGGATCGCACCCGCGATCGCCCCTGCGACGACATCCGCGTTGATGTTGTAGGCCTGTCCACGCCGGTCGACACCCACTGTGGCCACCACCGGGATCATCCCCTCGCCGAGAAGCCGCTCGACTATCTCAGGGTTGATGCTTTCCACCTCGCCAACGAAACCGAGCTCACCGGGAGCGGGCTCCGCGATGATCAGGCCCGTGTCAGCACCGGAAAGACCCACGGCAAGCGGAGCGAACCGGTTGATGGCCGCCACGATCTCCGGATTCACCTTGCCCATCAGCACCATCTGGACCACCTCAAGAGTGGCCGCATCGGTCACCCGCAGCCCGTTCTCGAAGCGGCTCTCGATCGCCAGGCGGGCCAGCATCTCGCCGATCTGCGGCCCACCGCCGTGCACGACCACCGGCTTGATCCCCACCGAAGCCATGAGGACCACGTCACGCGCGAAGGACTCGAGAGTGGCCTCCTCACTGGCGTCGGCTATGGCGTTGCCTCCGTACTTGACCACGAAGACCGAACCGGAAAAGCGCCGGATGTAGGGAAGGGCCTCTGACAGCACCCCGGCCTTGATGATCGCTACCTCGAGTTCCTCCATGGTGGCCACCTAGGAGGTCCTCATGTTCTCGGCTATATATGCGGGAGTGAGGTCGGCGGTGATGACCGTGGCCGAGGCGGCTCCGTCGCCGACGGCCACCTCCAGGTCGATCTCACGCTCCTCCATTACCCGGCCGAGCGCCTCGCGATCATAACCCACCTCCTCGAGGTTGGCATAGACCGTGATGCCGCCGTAGGCGACGGAGACCTGGGTCATGTCCAAGTCGACGCCGGCGGTGCCAACTTCCGAGATGACCCTTCCCCAATAAGGGTCTTTGCCAAAGAACGAGCACTTCACCAAAGATGATTCGGCCACCTTGCGCGCCACCGCCAAGGCGTCGTCTTCTGTCTCGGCACCGGTGCAGGTCACCCTGATCAACTTGGTCGAGCCCTCCGCGTCGAAAACGATCTGGGAGGCCAGCGATTCGCAAACCGCCAGTACTCCACTGATCAACTCCTCGTCGCTCAACTCCTGGCGCGAGGCGCCGGAAGCCATGATCACCACCGTGTCGTTGGTGGACGTGCAGCCGTCGATGGTGATTCGGTTGAAGCTCCTCTCCACAGCGTGGCCCAGCACCCTGGCGAGTTGCTCCGAGGTGGCCTTGGCGTCGGTGGTCACCACCGCAAGCATGGTCGCCATATTGGGCGCGATCATCGCCGCGCCCTTGGCGATGCCCCCAAAGCGAACCGAACCCACCTCGTTGACTGCGGTCTTGGCGAAGGTGTCGGTGGTCATGATGGCCTCGGCGGCCGAAAGCCCCGCCTCCTCCCCGCCGGCCAACTCTCCGTGGGCGCGCGGAATTCCCTCCAGCGCCTTCTCCACCGGCCAGGGTATGCCGATGAGGCCCGTAGAGCAGATCAGAATCCGGCTGGGATGGACTCCCGCCACCGCAGCGAGAGCCTCCACTGCGCGCTTGGCGGCCGCCTCCCCTTCGACGCCGGTGGCGGCGTTGGCATTCCCGCTGGTGAGCAGGACCGCCGCCACCTGCCCCGCCGAGGCGGCCAGGTTCTGACGGGAGACCACAACCGGGGCTGCGGCCGCCAGGTTCTGGGTAAAGGCGGCTGCGGCCGCAGCGGCATGCCAATCCGAGGTCGCCACCAGTGCCATGTCCTTGTGCCGCGACGGTTTGATTCCCGAAGCCACGCCGCTGGCGACGAAGCCCGATGGATAGGTAACGCTCATGGGTACACGCTCACTCTCGTCAGACCGGCCTCCTCTGGGAGTCCGAGCGCGACGTTCGCAGCTTGGACCGCCTGTCCGGAAGCTCCCTTGACCATGTTGTCCAAGGCGGAGAGGACCACCGCCTTGCCGCTGGCGGGATCGTAGCTCACCGAGACGATCGTCATGTTCGTTCCTAGCGTCGCCTTGGTATGGGGCGAGTTTCCCGCTTCCAACACAGAGACGAACGTGGCGCCATCGTAAAACTCGACCAACTCGGCATGAAGCATCTCCTGGATGAGCATGCGCGACGACCCGTCCAGCCCGGCCGCTTCCAGCGCGGAAGGTGCGATATCGAAATAGCAGGTCGCCAGGATGCCCCGCGTCATCGGCACCAGGTGCGGAACGAAGAGCACCGGCGAGCCCAGGTTCTGCTCGATCTCCGGACGGTGCCGATGCCCCGAAAGCCCGTAGGCACTCACATCGGAGTCGATCTCGCCAAAGAGATTTGCCAGCTTGGCCGATCGGCCGGCCCCGGAGACTCCGCTGACCGCATTTGCCACCGGAACGCTTCCCGGCGCCACGAGCCCACGGTCGATGAATGGGAATAGGGCCAGGGTCGCAGCAGTGGCATAGCAGCCGGGCGCGGCGATGAGCCTGGCACGGGAGAGCTCGCCGCGCTTTAGCTCCACCAATCCGTATACCGCCTCCTCAAGCAGCTCGGGAGCCGGGTGGACAAAGCCGTAGACGGACTCGTACAGCCCTGGATCAATCAGCCTGAAGTCCGCGGAAAGATCTACCGCCAGGCGTAAGGACCCAAGCAGCTTGGGCACCAGGCCCGCCGCCTGGTTGTGCGGCAGCGCGAAGAAAGCCAGCTCCGCCCCGCTGGCATCGAGAGAGGCGGCCAGCTCATCATTGCTTTGGAGTCGCATCCCACCATAGGGTGAATGCGCCAGATGAGGATAGATCGCGCCGATCTCCGCACCTGCGTTCGACCCGGCCGACGCGCCTACCAGCTCGAAGTGCGGATGGGTCGCGATGATGCGAACCAGCTCGGCCCCCGCGTAGCCGGAGGCACCGAAAACAACAACTCTCACAGGAGTGATTATACACTCCAATGCATAATCCGCAAAGGCTAGCCGCGCAGGGTCGCTCCACCCGGCTCGACCGCCGCAGCAATGGCGCGCTCCCGGATTACCCGCAGTTCGGCTTCCCCAAGCGTCCGGTCGCTGGCGGCGACCGTGACCCTGTAAGTGAGCGAGCGGCCCCCCGCGCCGAGATACTCGTCGATCAGCTGCACTCGCGCCTCCAGACCAGCCAGGGCTTCGCCGACCCTCTTTTCCAGATGCACGGCAAGCATTTCGCGCTCCACCGCAAAGGAGAGGTCAAATTCGGCACGCGGGTAGGGGGATACCGAGACCGCGCGCTTCAGCTCCGGCTCCAGGAAGAGTGTGGCTACCAGATCAAGCTCCAAATAGCCCGCCTGGCCAGTGGCCCCCTCGCCGCCCACATGTGCGAGAGCCTGGGGATGCAGCATGCCCAGCGCTCCGACGACTCGGGACCCGGCGACAAGCACGAGCGAGTTCCCCGGGTGGAGGCCGAGGTAGCCGGCCTGAGCAAGAGCACCCGGGCCAATCTCCGCGGAACGGACCAGCTCGAAACCGGAGGAGAGGTCAAGTCCGAAGCGATCGAAAAGATCGGCAAGCAGGCCGTAGGCGTGCTCGGGCCCGCCATCAGCACGGTAGGAGAGCCAGGCGGCCCTCTCTGTCTCATTGGGAAAATCCGCACCCGCCGCCGGAATGGAAAAGACCTTTCCGAGTTCGAAGAGGTCGACATGAGCCTCGCCGCGCCGCAGGTTGGCACCGAGCGACCGCAGCATGCCCGGGACCAGTGAGCGGCGGAGAACCGACTCTTCCACAGCCATCGGGTTGGAGACCGTGATCTTGGCCGCGTCGTCGCCGTAGGCCTCCTGTTCGCCCGGAGCAAGGAGGGTCGCCGACCAAGCCTCCTGGAACCCGCGGGCGGCGGAGAACTCCGAGATCGCCCTGCGCATCCGCTGAGCGTGGGTCAGATGCCCCACCTTGGGGACCAGTAGTTGCCTGCGCTCAATGTTCGCGTAACCGTAATGGCGTGCGAACTCCTCCACCAGGTCCGCCTCTATTCGCACGTCGGGCCTATTGCTCGGTATCACGAACTCGAGCACGCCTTCCTCGATCCGGTGCCAGGAGAAGCCCATCAATTCGAGATCACGCACCAGCTTCTCGATAGGCAGGCTGGCTCCGAGCAGGGCCTCCAGACGAGCCAACCGCAGCCGCACCACAGCGGGAGCCGAGGTCCGCCGGTAGCAGGCGATCTCCTCGGGCAAAATGCCGAGCAGCTGCGAGTAACGTGCCAGCGCCGGTTCGGCTATTTCGGGGTCCACGCCGCGCTCGAAGCGGGCCGAGGCCTCCGATCGCAAACCGAGGCGCTTGGAGGTCTTGGCGATCATCTGCGCAGAGAAGTGCGCCACTTCGAGGAGCACCGACCGGGTGTCGGCGCCGATCTCCGACGACTCCCCGCCCATAACCCCGGCTACACCGATGGCCTGGTCGTTGGAGTCCACGATCACCATGTCCACCGCCGGAGCGCCACCCTTGGGGACCGAGAGCGCCCGCCTCTTGCCATCCAGGGTGGTCAGCTCCTCGCCTACGCCGGCTTCTCTGACCCCCACATACGCGGCCGGTAGTGCCGCCAGGTCATAGGGGTGCGTGGGCTGGCCAAACTCGAGCATCACGTAGTTGGAGGCATCGACCGCGGCCGAGATCGAGCGCATTCCCGCCAGGCCCAGGCGCCGGGGCACGTAGTCGGGTACGACGGCCGCCGAAACGTCGCCGAATCGAGCGAGAAGTAGCGCATCGCAGCCTTCGGTGCGAACCGCGCCGGGGTCGAGGTCGGAGCGCTTGACGCCGCAGAGATCGGCCAAAGCCGGAATCGAGAACGGCAGCCTGAAATGCACCGCCAGCTCACGCGCAACGCCGAGGTGGCAGTTGGCATCCGGCCGGTTTGCCTCGATGGCCAAGTCGAAGACGATGTCGGGGACAACGTTGATGGCCTCGGCCAGCGGCGCACCGGGATCGGTCCCCTTGTCCAGCAGCAGGAGGCCGTCGTAGTCGGTGCCCAGCGCGAGCTCACGGGCCGAGCAAAGCATGCCATGGGACTCGACACCCTTCATCTTGCGCAGCCCGATGGCGAAGTCCCCGGGGAGCACGGTGCCGACCCGCGCCAAGGGCACGTGATCGCCCTCGGAGAAGTTGAACGCCCCGCAAACGATCTGCTCGAGCTCCCCGGCTCCGGCATCGACCATGATCCGCCGGATGCGCTCGGCTCCCTTTATGGGATGGATCTCGACCACCTTGGCAACCACAACACGGTCGAGCCCCATGCCGCTCTTCTCGATACCCTCGACCACCAGGCCGCGGGCGTTCATCGCATCGGCGAGGGTGGCGGCAAGCACGTCGTAATAGCCCGGAGCCTGACGGTCGGCCAGCGAATAGAAATCGGCGAAGTCGCACAGCCAGGAGAGAACGGCTCTCATCGTGTTTCAGGGGCTCCTTTCACGCGGCGGACCGCGGGCGAGAATTTACGGGCGCCAGCTCCATGGCGGCTGCTGCCAAGGTCAGACCGAGGAGAGGTAGCGGATGTCGTTTTCAGTGAGGACCCGCATGTCGGGGATCTCCCAACGCATCTGCGCCAGGCGATCGATACCGAAGCCGAACGCGAAGCCCGAGTACTGCTCAGAATCCACCCCTACGGCCTCGAACACGTTGGGATGAACCATCCCGCATCCGCCGAGTTCGATCCAGCCCGTGTGCGAGCATGTCCGGCAGCCGCTTCCCTTGCAGATCGTGCAGGTGATCTCGAACTCCGCCGAGGGTTCGGTAAAGGGGAAATAGGCCGGTCTGAGCCGCGACGTGATGTCGGGCCCAAAATACTCCCTGGTGAAGTTCTCGATCGTGCCGGCAAGATGCCCGAAGGTGATGCCCTTATCGACCACCAGGCCTTCGATCTGATGGAATCCGACCGTATGCCGTGCATCCGCCGTGTCTCGGCGGAAGACACGTCCGGGCATGATGGCGTAGATGGGAAGCTCGCGGTTCTGCATGACCCTCACCTGGACAGGAGACGTGTGAGTACGCAGCACCATCGAATCCTCTTCACCCAGGTTGAGGTAGAAGCTGTCCTGGCCATCCCGCGCCGGGTGGTATTTGGGAATGTTGAGAGCCTCGAAGTTGTACCACTCCGACTCGACCTCCGGCCCCTCCTCCACCGTAAAGCCCATGCCGACGAAGATGTCTTCGAGCTGGATGCGGGTACGCGTTACCAGATGTAGCCGTCCCGCTCCGCGTCGCACGCCCGCAACAAGGGCGCTGGGGTCACCCGCCGTCGCGGCAAGACGCTCCAGGCGCGCCGCCTCCTCCAGGGCCGGTGCCGCGGCAGCGATATCCGCTTCGATGCGCTCGCGAAGGGCGTTGATAAGCTCACCGGCCTTCGGGCGCATCTCGGCGGGCATCGCACCAAGCTGGCGATAGACCAGGGCGACCTTGCCTTTCTTGGAAACGAACTCGGAACGAAGCGTCTCGAGATCGTGGAGGGAGGCCACCGCGGCTGACCGCTCACGATACTCGCCCTCGATGCTTGAAAGCGTTGATGAAAGCTCTTCTAGATCCATTACCTGGTCGTTCCACGAGAGAATGTCACCCGAGATTCTATCGGGGCGAAGTCTTGGCCAAGAAGCCCTCAAGATTGCCCGGCCACAACCGCCGCGGCGGAGCCACATCGCGCAACCAGCCCCTGGAGGATTGCGCCGCCGATCGCGGCTCGATTGCAGAACGATGCCGCCATTGGCGATCGTCATCGGCCGGGCTTCACGCACCGCCTCTCTGTCTGAGCGCCTCGAAGAGAAGAACCGAGGTCGCGATGGCGACATTCAATGATTCGAGGGACCCGACGGTGGGGATGCGCACCCACTCGCCTATACGGGAGGCCACCTCGACGGAAATTCCGCTGCCCTCGTTTCCCACCACGAGTGCCAGCCTTCCCGTCAAGTCTGAGTCAAAGCAGTTCACCTCGGCTTGTGCCGACGTGCCCACCAGGCGATAACCACTCTCGAGCGCACGGGCCAGTAACCCCTGCTTGGAATCGGGACGACGGCATTCGACGAAGAAGATGGATCCGGCCGAGGCGCGCACGGACTTGGGATTGTAGGGATCGACAGATCCGGGAAGAAAGACCACCGAGGCAACGCCTGCAGCGTGCGCGGAGCGGAGAATCGTCCCCGCATTGCCCGGGTCGCGAATCTCGTCGAGGACGACGGTGATTCCCCCCGTCAGCGGCGCTTCCGCCATCGGACCTGGCATGCGCGCAACAGCGGCTAGGCCCTGGGGGCTCTCTGCACTGAGGATGGAACTCAGCGCGCCGGCTTCCACTTCATCCACCGGAACGTCCGCCGAAGCCGCAAGATCGAGCACACCAGCCCAGTCATCGGCCAGGGCGGAAGAATAGAAGACGCCCTCCAATTCGGCCGAGGCGCGCAGCGCAGCCTCCACCGCGCGGGGGCCCTCCACTACAAAAGCACCCTGTTCATGACGGAAGCTGGCCTTTTCGGCCAGCTTCCTTATCCTCTTAACCCTTGCACTGGAAGGGCCGAGCGTCACCGCGGCACCCTCCACCCCGGCCCGCCCATTGCTAGGCGCTCTTCTGCTCCAGCGCGGCCTTGGCGGCCGCAGCTATCTGGGAGAACGCAGCGGAATCCTTGACCGCCAGATCGGCTAGAACCTTGCGGTCGAGCTCGATCTCCGCCAGACGCAAGCCTGCTATGAGTTGGGAGTAGCTGATGCCATTCTCCCGTGCCGCCGCATTGATGCGCTGAATCCACAGTTTGCGGAACTCACCTTTGCGCGCCCTGCGATCGCGGAACGCGTACGCAAGGGAGTGCATTACAGCTTCGTTCGCGGAACGGTACGCACGCGAACGATCCCCATAGAAACCCTTGGCCTGCTCGAGAACCGCCTTGTGGCTCTTCCTGGCTGCTACGCCCCTCTTGACTCTTGCCATCTCAAAATCCCTTTTTCTTCGCTAATCACACCCGGCGAATTGTCGCCTCCGGGTCTCTTAGATCCCCAGCATCTTGCGGACGGTCTTCGCCTGGCCGCCGGCAACCTCGGCCTCGCGCCCCAGGCGCCGCGTGCGCGTCGACGACTTCTTCTCCAGCAGGTGAGCACGGTAGGACTTGCGGCGCAGGATCTTGCCGTTGGCAGTCACCTTGAAGCGCTTCTTTGCGCCGGTCTCCGTCTTCATCTTGGGCATTTCTTCTCCTTGGTTACAAAAAAGGGCAGGCAGAGCCACCCTTTGGCGGGCACCGCCGCCATCGACGGAAACTGCCCCTGGCATGCCCCTGGCCAGCCTGTGGGCTCCTTCGCCCGGCCTCTTAGACCTCTTCGGCCTGCACTTCGGCCTCGTGAGCCGGCGCCTTGGCGGTCGCCCGCTTGTCGGGGGCGAGAACCATCACCATGTTCTTGCCATCCAGCTTGGCAGCGGCTTCAATCTTGGCGATTGCGGCGGTCCGCTCCTCGATCTTCTCGAGAATGTGCCTCCCCAGATCAGGGTGAAAGACCTCGCGCCCCCGGAACATGACCGTGACCTTGACCTTGTGGCCCTCCCCGAGGAACTTGATGACCTGCTTGGTTTTGGTCTCGAAGTCTCCGGTTCCGATCTTGGGACGGTACTTCATCTCCTTGAGCTGGGAGCTGACCGACTTACGCCGGGACTCCCTCGCCCTCTGAGCGCTGTCGAACTTGAACTTGCCGTAGTCCATGATCCGGCAGACCGGAGGAACCGCCATCGGCGCCACCTCCACCAGGTCCAAGTCCATGCTTTTTGCAAGCTCGAGAGCCTCGGCGGCACTCTTGATTCCGAGCTGGTTACCCTCGGGATCCACCAAGCGGACTTCCCGGGCTCTGATGCGCTCGTTAATCCGCGGTTCGCCAGTTGTCGCAGTTGCTATTTAACACCACTCCCTACGCAAGTTACCCATCGGGTAACGACCAATTGCGAATCCAACTTACACAAAAAGTGCAGCTCGCATTCGCAGCCAGCCAATCAAAATTCGGCTCACGCCACACTGGAAAGCGCTGATCAGCACGGCTTTCTAGCCCCCGCTGGACCTGGCCCGCCGGAATCGATCCGACAGGGCGGCCGGCAAACCGGCACTTGCAGCACATCCAGGTCAATTATTCTAGCTGGAATGAGCACCTTGTGGACACCCGACGGCGAATACGAGCCGCACCAAAGCGGCGATGCCCCTGCGGGAGCGCAAGAGGAGTACGCCGAACCCACGGCCGACCAGCTCCACGAGGCCCAGCGCATCGCGGACGAGTTGCGCGCCGCCGACCCTGCCGTGGTGGTCGCCAACCATTGCTACGGTTTCTTCGAACTCGCGGCGGTGCACCTGTCGAGCCAGCCGCCCAACCTCTCGGCGGCGGCCATGGCCATCGATGCACTCGCCGGCATCCTCGATCAGCTCGGCGAGCGGCTGGGCCAGTACCGCCAGGAGCTTTCCGACGCGCTCGGCCAACTTCGGCTGGCCTTTATCCAGCTCTCTTCCATCGGGCCCCAGGACGGAGGTAGCGCCTGAAGGTGCTCCTCGACCGGCTTACCGCCTGGCTTTCAGCGGGGGAGCCGGAGAACATATCCCGCTTCGAGGCCCCCGTCGGGCGCGAATCCAAGCCGAACAGCCACTGCCGTCCCCACGGGAACCTGACGCGATCCGTCGGAAATCACCATGCAGTGAAATTGCACCAGCGTGGCGGGGTGTTCGATCAAGCGCAGCTCGCCCAGACCGCTATCGGCGTCGAAACTTTCCACAACTCCCAGGTGGAGACCACCCAGCGCTGCCGACGAAGCAAGGTTGGACCGCAGGGAGGAGTCCATCGCTTGGCTATGGAACAATCTTGGAAAGTGGGATCTCCAGGATGCCTGTCGCACCTGCATCGCTGAGGGAGGGAATGAGGGTGTTGATCCCCTTGCGCGGCACCACCGCCTCCACTGCGTACCCGGCGTGGCCGAAAAGCTCGGCCATGGTGGGCGCCTTCATGGCAGGAAGGAGGGCTATGACCTTGTCCAGGTCACCCGAGGAGACGTTCAGCTTGAGAAGCACGTGCTTTCGTGCCGCCAGGGAGCCGGAGAGGAGCGTATAGAGCTGCTCCATGGCGTGCCGCTTGACCGGGTCGGCGGCGGCTTCCTTGTTGGCGAGCAACTCAGTATGGGAAACCAGGATCGTGTCGACAATGCGCAAGCCGGCCGCGTGCAATGCTCGCCCCGTCTCGGTAATCTCCACCACGGCGTCAGCAATCTCAGGAATCTTCGCCTCGGTGGCGCCATAGGAAAGCTGGATCTCAGCCTCTGTCCCGTGCGAGGCGAAATAACGGCGAGTCAGGTTCGGATATTCGGTGGCGACACGGACTCCGTCTCCCAGCTCTGCCGCGGTCTTGGCATGGGAGTCGCGCGCCACCGCCAACACAACCTTGATGGGGTTGCTCGTAGCCTTGGAATATTCGAGCTTCCCGATCGAAACAAGGTCCGCTCCGGTCTCCTCCACCCAGTCGCGTCCCGCGATCCCCAAGTCGAAAAGCCCCCGCTCCAAGTAGGTGGGGATCTCCTGGGGCCGGAGTATTCGCACTTCGTCGATGCGCGGATCATCCACCTTGGCCCTGTAGTCCACGTCCGACGACCGCTCGACAACCAGGTCGGCCGAGGCGAAGAGTTCCATCGTCGCCCTCTCGAGCGATCCCTTGGGTAGGACAAGTTTCAGCATTGCACCGCTTCCGCGCACTAGACAATCAGGCTTGGCTGCCCTACAAACTAGTGCGACGGCTTGGCCACCTGAACCCTGTCCCCGCTGCTCAGCGGCTCCCCCCACCCAGCCCACGCAGCATGGCCAGGCCGATAGCGATGCCCTTGCGAACCTTGGGATCCGCTAGCGAGCGCATCAGCTCCGAGAGCTTCGGAGTTCCTGCGCGCCTCACCTCTGCGGCTCCCTCACGCAGGCCGGCCTGAACACCAATGAGGATTTCCGGATCCAGCTGGCCGGCGAGCCCAAGGAATCTCGCAAGATTTTCCACCCCCTGGCGGGTGGAGGGGTTGTCCATCCGCTCCATAACGATCGCCAGCGCGTTGGGCCCTTCTTCCAGCAGCCCGTTGACAAGCTCGACCACGCCGGAATCGACAAGGTTCTCGCGCAGCCTGGCGAACTCCACCGCCGTCTGGTCGTAAACCGGGCCTCTGGACAGCCCCAGTTCGATCGGCTCAGCCATGACTAAAGCCCTCCTTCCTTGCGCCTCGCGGGAGGCTCGGCGTAGTCGGAGCGGCCCCACTTGGACTCGATATTGATCCCGAGCTGAGGTTTGCGATTGCCGTAACGGAAGTTCCTACGCGGCAGCGGAGAGGGTCCCTCGGCCTCCAGCACCTCCAACCTCACCGCCAACTCCTTGTAGGCCGGGGTATGGGTCGCCCGGTCCGTGAAGTCGGAGGTGAGCACATTGATCGCGGATTCATTGCGCTGGGAGTTCATCGGCATGTACAGCTCATCGCCTGTGACCCGCTCGGTAACCACTGCGCGGGCGCGCACCGAGCCGCGTCTCGATATCAGGCGCACAAGCGAGCCGTCCTGGATCCCCCGCTTCCCCGCCAGTTCGGCGGAGACCTCCACGAAGGTATCCGGGGTCATTTGAGTGATCCCTGCGGACTTGTATGTAAGGTTTCCCTCGTGGAAGTGCTCCAACAGCCGCCCGTTGTTGAGATGCAGGTCATAGTCGCCGTCCACCTCCTCGGAGAGCGGCTCCCACGCAAGGGGATATAGCCTGGCCTTCCCGCTCGGGAAGTGGAAGGTCTCCGCGTACAACAAGGGTGAGTCCGATCCATCGGCGGCCACCGGCCACTGCTGGCTGCCGTAGCCCTCGAGGCGCTCGTAACTTACACCGGCAAAGAAATCCGCGGATGCCGCGGCCTCGGCCATCACCTCTTCAGGCGAGGAGTAGCTCCACTCCGCCCCCATGGCGTTGGCGACACCCTGCACGATCCTCCAGTCCGGACGCGAATCGCCTAGAGGCTCCATCACCTGATACAGGCGCTGGATGCGCCGCTCCGTGTTGGTAAAGGTTCCCTCCTTCTCGAGTGAAGGGCTGGCAGGAAGCACGACGTCGGCGAACCTGGCGGTATTGGAGAAGAAGATGTCCTGCACCACGAAGAACTCGAGCTTTGTGAATGCATCCTGCACATGCAGGCTGTTGGCGTCCACGAGCCCCATGTCCTCACCCATGAGATACAGCCCGCGGACCTGCCCCTCGTGCATCGCGGCCACCATCTCGTGATTGTCGAGCCCCTTGGCCAGAGGCAATTTCACCCGCCAGGCCGACTCCCACTTGGCGACTATGCCCGGATCCGAAACCGGCTCGTAACCGGGCAGGTAGGCGGGCATGGCACCGAAGTCCGAGGCTCCCTGCACGTTGTTGTGCCCGCGTAGTGGATACGCACCGCAGCCCTCGCGACCGTAGTTGCCCGTCACCAGGAGAAGGTTGGAGATAGCCGTCGAGGTGTCGCTTCCGCCGGCGTGCTGGGTCACGCCCATCGCCCACAAAACCGCCACCCCTTCCGCCTGGGCGATCTCTACGGCGACCTGCTCGAGGACTTCGGCCCCGATGCCGCACGCCTTGGTTGCGAACTCCATGTCGAAGGGGGCAAGGCTCTCGCGGTAGGCGTCGAGCCCCTCCACGCGTTCGGACAGGAACGCCTCGTCGGCCAGCCCGGAGTCGAGAATGTACTTGGTGACTGCCGACAACCAGATCATGTCCGTGCCAGGCTTGGGGTGCAGGTGAATGTCGGCGCGCTCCGCCATCTCGTTCTTGCGCAGGTCCGACACTATAAGGCGCTGGGAATTGAGCTTGTGCGCCCGCTTTACCCGAGTGGCGATCACCGGGTGGCTCTCCGCCGTGTTCGATCCGATAACCACCACGACAGACGCCTTCGCGATGTCGGAGATGGACCCGGAGTCACCGCCGATCCCCACTGTGCGCCACAGCCCCATCGTCGCGGGACTCTGGCAATAGCGGGAGCAGTTATCCACGTTGTTCGTGCCCACCACGGCCCTGGCGAGCTTCTGCATCAGATAGTTCTCTTCATTCGTGCACTTGGAGGAGGAGATGAACGCCAGTGAATCGGCGCCATGCAGGGCTTTGATCCTGGCGAGAGATTCGCCCACGTAGGCGAGGGCCTCGTCCCAGCTCGCCTCCACGAAACGGTCGCCCCTACGGATCAGGGGTGTTCTGAGACGCTCCCCGGAATTGACGAATTCCCACCCGAACTTTCCTTTGATGCAGGTGGAGATACCGTTGGCAGGCCCCTGGGAGGGCTGCACCTTCAGGATCTTGCGACCTTTGGTCCAGATTTCGAAGGAGCAGCCGACCCCGCAATAGGTACAGACGGTCTTGGTGCGCTTTATCTGCGCGCCACGCAACTGGCGTTCGCCCTCGGACAGCGCCATGACCGCTTGAATGCCGGTGGCGGGCTCCGCCGCCTTGGTGATCGAGATCATCGGTTCCTTAAGAGCGGAGGGCAGTGAACTCAAGTACCCGGCCTCGCCCACCATGCCCTTCTCCATCAGCGCGTTGCAGGGGCAGACGGTCACGCAATGGCCGCACCCCACACAGCTGGAACGACCGGCGGGCACACCCCCGTCCCACACCACCCTGGGCCTCTCGAGGCTCCAGTCGATGGACAGGGTCTCGTTTACCTGGAGGTCCTGGCAGGCCTCGACACAGCGGCCGCAGAGGATGCACTGGCCTGGGTCGTAGCGGTAGAAGGGGTGGCTGTCGTCGACTTGGTAGGGCTTGGGCTCGAAGGAGTAGCGAGGATGCATCATTCCGCTCATCGCCACCGTCTGGTGGATGACGCAGTCGCCGTTGTTGTTCTCACAAAGGGTGCAATAAAGGTCATGGTTCCGCAGGATGCGGCTGAGCCCCTCGTCGCGGGCCCCGGCAGCCTGCCGGCCGTTCGTAACCACCCGACAGTCGCCTTGAACGTGCTCGCCGCAGGCGCGCACCAGCTTTCCGTCGAGCTCCACCCAACAGCTGTCGCAGCTTTGCAGCGGTCCGAGCACCGGGTTGTAGCACACCTGGGGCAGCCACGTGCCGGAGCGATTGACCACTTCAAGCAGAAGTTCGCCCTCCGCAGCCTCTACGGGTTCGCCGTTGACGCTCACCGAGAAAGCCACTATCCCTCCCCTCCACTGGTCGGTGCAGGATCCCCTTTTGTAAAGAAGGCGCCCACGATGCCGACCTTACGACTCCACAAACTCTACGCCAGCCAGAGGGGGTTTTCGTGCCAGCGGAGCTGGCGAACGCTCTCACTAGCCTGGGATCGTGCGCCAAGATTCCCGCCCCAAAGCCAAGGTGCTCACAATATCGGATGGGGTCATCGCGGGCACTCGCCAGGACACTTCCGGCGAGGCTCTAGCGGCACTATTGGCCGAAAACGGCTTCGAACTTGTGGAGCGTGCCGTGTGCACGGACGGCGTCGGACCGGTTTCGGCAAGCCTCCAGGCGATGGCGGAGGGCTTCACCGGACTGATCGTCACCACCGGCGGCACCGGGTTTACCTCACGCGACCTTACGCCCGAAGCGACCTCGGCGGTGATCGACCGAGAGGCGCCCGGTTTTGCCGAGGCAATGCGCGCCGTCAACCCTCTCGGCATGCTCTCCCGGGGGGTGGCGGGCGTTCGCGGGAACGCGCTGATCCTCAACACTCCGGGCTCACCCAAGGGATCCGTGGAGATGCTCGCCGCCGTGATCCGGTATATCCCCCATGCCCTCTCCCTGCTGGGCGACCCGCACGCCGAACACCCCGGCTCAACGGCAGGCTGAAGGTGGCTCGCCTGCCAAACGACGAGCAGATGATGGACTTGGCCGCGCGGGTTGCCGAGAGTTCCCGGCGCCTGGCTCGGCCTAACCCTTGGGTTGGGGCGGTGGTACGGACGCCTGATGGAAGGGTTGCTACCGGTGCCACCGGCCGTCCGGGACACGACCATGCCGAGATAGCGGCCCTCAACAAGCTCGGTGGTGCGAGCGCCGGCTCCACCATGTGGGTGACCTTGGAGCCGTGCTCTCATTGGGGCAAAACGCCCCCCTGTGCGAAGCGGATCATCGAGGCCGGAGTCTCCAAGGTGGTGGTGTCCATTGCCGATCCCGACCCCCGGGTGAACGGCACGGGGATCGCGATGCTGCGCCAGGCCGGAGTCGAGGTGCAGGTCGGAGTGGGCGCGAAACGGCGCTCGCAGGAGTTGCGGCCTTACCTCCTCTCCCGCGCGATGGGCCGGCCGTACGTGCTATTGAAGTTGGCCATGACCGCCGACGGCTTCACCGCCGCCGCCGACGGTTCCTCCAAGTGGATTACCGGGGACGCTGCCAGGCGCCGCGTCCAGGAACTTCGTGCGGACTCCGATGCGATCTTGGTCGGTGCGGGCACGGTGCGGGCCGACGACCCGCGTCTCGACCTGCGGTCAGAGGGGTTGGAGCGCTGGGCCGACTCGCCCCGGCGCATCGTGCTCGGCGAAATACCGGAGCAGGCAAAGGTTCAACCGGCACTCTCTTGGCGTGGGGGCATCGTGCCGCTTCTCGACAAACTGGGCGACGAAGGAGTGATTCAGCTCATGGTGGAGGGCGGTGCGGCGGTCGCGCACTCGTTCCTCTCTCTCGGCCTGGTTGACGAATTCCGACTCTTCATTGCCCCCAAAGTGCTAGGGGGCAGCGCTGGGAGGCGCCTGTTCGAAGGCGTGGGGGCCCAAAGCATGCATGAGGCCCTGAGGATGCGCACGTTTGAGACGATGTCGTGGGACGAAGATGTGGAGATAGCAATGCTGTCTGAGCCGGCCCACGTGCTACTACAAGAGCTCCGGAGCCAAGGGGCTCTGCCTCGAGCCTAACCCTTGGCCAGCTGGGAGAGCACGGACACCATCTCCAGTGCGGCCATGGCCGCATCGAAGCCCTTGTTCCCGTCCTTTGTCCCGGCACGTTCGAAGGCCTGCTCGATCGTGTCGGTGGTGAGCACACCCATTATTACCGGGAGCCCACTGGCAAGCGTTGAAGAAAGAATTCCGCTGGCCATATTGGAAACCACGACATCATAATGGCTGGTCGCACCGCGAATCACGGCTCCGAGGCAGATCACTGCCTCGTAGCGCCCCGATTCCGCGCCAACCTTGGCGGCCAGTGGCAGCTCGGCGGCACCCGGCACAAGAGCAAGGTCGATCGCCTCAGGTGCGACACCGTGGCGCACCAGGCAGTCCTTTGCTCCTTCAACCAAGCGGTCGACGACCAGCTCGTTGAATCTTGAGGCGACTATGAGGACCTGGCCCGAAAAGGGCTGGTATGCACCGGCGAAGGTCTTGGCCATGGTTAGACACTACCGCGGGTGACGCCACGGGCGCGCGCCGGTGGGCGTCAGAGCCCGTCGATAATGTGGCCCAGCCGGTCCTTCTTGGTGCGCAGGTAGGCGATGTTGTTGGGGTTGGGGGCGATATTGAGGGGGACTCTCTCGACAATGTCGAGCCCGAAACCCGCCAAGCCACCGTACTTGGCTGGATTGTTTGTCATCAGGCGCATCTTCCCGACACCCAGGTCGACGAGAATCTGTGCGCCGATGCCATACTCCCTCGAGTCAACCGGAAGCCCGAGCTCGAGGTTGGCATCGACGGTATCCAGGCCCTTCTCCTGCAGTGAATACGCCCGAATCTTGTGCGCGATACCGATTCCGCGCCCTTCGTGTCCACGAAGGTAGACGATCACGCCGAGACCCTCTTCGGCGATGGTGCGCATTGCCGCCTGCAGCTGCGGGCCGCAATCACAACGCTCCGAGCCGAAGACATCGCCGGTCAGACACTCGGAGTGGACACGAACCAGCGTGGGCGTGTCAGGATCGATCTCCCCCATCACCAGGGCGAAGTGGTTCTCTGAGTCGAGGACCGACTGGTAGACGATTCCGGTGAAGTCGCCATAGGTGGTGGGAATCTTGGCCGCGGCACCCTCCACCCGCTGGACGAGCTTCTCCTTGGTGCGCCGATAGCGCACCAGGTCCGCTATCGAGACCATAAGCAGCCCGTGCTCCTTGGCGAAGCGCTCGAGCTCGTCGAAACGCGCCATGGACACCTTGTCCTTGGTCACAATCTCACACAGGATTCCCGAAGGCTGCAGCCCGGCAAGCTTCGCCAGGTCGACACTCGCCTCGGTATGCCCCTGACGCTTGAGAACCCCACCTTCGCGGTAGCGCAGAGGCAGGATGTGCCCAGGCCGGGCCAGGTCTCTCGGCTTCGCCTCAGGGTCGACCAGGGTGCGAATCGTGGTCGCACGGTCGGCTGCCGAGATGCCGGTCGTCGTTCCGTGCGCCGCATCCACCGTCACCGTGAAAGCGGTGCGCTGGGACTCGGTGTTCTCGTGCACCATCAGAGGGATGTCCAGCTCGTCCAGACGATCGCCGGTAAGGGCGATGCAGATCAAGCCGGAGGTGTGTTCCAGGTAGAAGGAGATCGCCTCAGTGGTGACGAACTCCGACGCCATGATCAGGTCGCCTTCGTTTTCCCGGTCCTCGTCGTCAACGACCACCACCATCTGTCCGCGCCGTATGGCGTCCACGGCATCGGAAATCGCCGCTAAAGGCATCTCGCTCCTCGCATATGGTCCCGGGGCTAACTGCCTCCAGGCTCTCCCAGGCGCGCATCGATCATCCGGGCCACGTACTTTGCGATCACGTCGAATTCGAGGTTGACTTCGTCACCTGGTCTCTTCCCCCCTAGTGTAGTTACCTCGGCTGTATGTGGGATAATCGCAACTTCCGCCCACCCTTTGCCGTGGTCCGCCACCGTTAGGCTCACCCCGTCGATCGCAACCGAACCCTTGTCCACCACAAAGAGGTCGAACTCGGGCGCGTGGGAGATGCGCAAGCGCGGCGCCGGCGACACCACCCTCCCGGTGCCGTCCACGTGACCGAGCACCATATGGCCTCCGAATACATCGCCGGCAGCCATTGGGCGCTCCAGGTTGACTGAGGATCCCAGTGCCAGACGCCCCAGGTGCGTCTTGGCCAGCGTCTCCTCTACGAGATCCGCATAGAAGACCTCAGCGGACGAGTCCACCACCGTCAAGCAGCACCCCGACACGGCGATCGACTCCCCCACCACGAAGGTGGCCTCACCGGGCCAGCGAAAGCCGTAGCGGGACCCATCTCGTGTGACGAGAGTGCCGACCTCCTGTACCAGCCCGGTAAACAAAGTGCCTCCTAATTTCACCAACGGAGCCGCGCCTGGCGGCCCACAATCCAAGCGGTGCCCAAACCACCTAGCCAAGGACCGGGGCGGCGCCGTCGCGCGCTCGCCCCCGCAACCAGTCGGCTGTCGACATTGGGCGCCCGCCCTCAGGCTGCACCGACAGGAGCCGCAGCAGCCCCGGCGAGCATGCCACCTTCTCGCCCATCATCTCCCCTGGCGCCAGGGCCGCGCCTTCGTCTGCTACGGCATCGGCATCGAGGATCTTGAGACGTTTGCCACCAGTCGTACACCAGGCTCCGCCTACGCGCACCTGTCTCGCCGCCGCCTCAGCCGAGGCATGAAAGTCGATACGCAGGTCGTCCGTCGTCAGTTTCTTGGCATAGGTGATGTCGCCCACCTGCGGGCGTGGAGCCGCAAAGGCGGGGCCGCCGACCCGCAGGGCGTCACAGAGCATCCCGGCGCCCAGCGCCGCCAGTCGGCCGCGAAGCTCCTCGGCGGTCTCGCGCGGGTATATGTGCACTTGGGCCTCCACGAATACGTCACCCTCGTCGAGACCCTGCTCAACCGCCATCAGGCACACCCCGGTGACCTCGTCACCGGCCAGGATCGCCCGCTCCACCGGAGCGGCGCCGCGCCATCGCGGCAGCAGTGAAAAGTGGATGTTCACCAGGGGAAAGAGCTCGAGGGTTGAAGGCCGGAGAATGCGTCCGTAGGCGACGACTACGCCGAGGTGACAACCCTCGCCAACCAGGTCGGCGGGGTCGTGAAGCACTGGGATTCCATGGTGCGCGGCAACCCTAGCCACCGGAGTGGGCACCGCCGAACCACGCCGCGTCCGACGCTTGTCGACGTTGGTGACCACCACCGCCGGGGCCAGGCCCTCGGCAACCATGCTTTCCAGCACCTGGGCCGCGACGGCCGGAGAGCCGAAAAAGGCGGTCCTGGGCTTTGCCGGCAAGCCGGGAAAGCGCCCGTCCAAGGAGGCCTACCGCCTCCCGACCGCGATGCGGCGAAGCTCACGCTTGGCCTCGCGCAACTGGTCCTCGTCCAGGCGCTGAATCAGAAGCACCCCATTCAGATGGTCCAGCTCGTGCTGGAAGACGCGGGCCTCGAGATCCTCCGCCTCGACCGAGATGCGATTCCCATCGAGGTCCACTCCCTCCAGATGGACATGCTTGGGGCGAACGATGGGCCAGTAAAGTCCCGGAACCGAGAGACAGCCCTCCTCGTAGGTCCACTGTCCGTCGGTCTCGGTGATCTCCGGATTGATGACGACCTTGGCACCGGTGCCGATGTCGTAGACGAACATCCGCTTGGCTATCCCGATCTGGTTTGCCGCCAGGCCCACCCCTGGCGCCTGGTACATGACCTCGATCATGTCAGCCGCCAACTTGGCGACGGATGCGTCGATATCATCCACCACCTGAGTAGGTTGCTTCAGGACCGGATCACCGTAGATGCGGATGGGATACTGAGACACGCAACAAAGCATAATTCGCACAGCTCCGTAGTCGTGAGGATACGCTCTCGCCTGACGGGGGTCACGCTGCGGCAGCGACACGAAGGGGGTTGACCCGTTGGCAACAAGGGCGGAACTGTCAAGAGCCTTTTATCAGGCATACGAGCCGGTCCACTCGGCGATCTATTTTGTTCACGCCGCTCAGGACGCCTACGCCGATGTAGGGCTCAAGCCCGGGTGGATGGGATACTTCGCCTCCCGCTCCGCGCCGATGGGCAGGGTCGGCGCAGAAGTTGTGGCGGCGACCTTCTACTCCTTCGCCCCCGGGCTGGTGGCGCGTTCGATACCCCTGGCCTGGGAGGTTGCAACTCCGGAGCAGGTCACCGAGGCCCGCCTAACGGCAGTGGGGGCCATGATGGCCACTGCGCTGACCGACGAGGATTCGAGCGGACTGCAGCGCCTCTGCAGCGCGCTCGAGTCCGTAGCGACGACCCTGCCGATTGCGGGTCACCCCCTCTTCGGCGGGCACCTCTCGGTCAAGCTCGTCGACGACCCCGCCGTGCGCCTGTGGCAGATACTGACCCTATTCCGCGAGCACCGGGGGGACACCCACATGGCCCTGCTTGCCGGCAATAATTTGAACTCGATGGAGGCCAACATCGTTCATCACCTCGACGGCCGGTCATCCAAGGAGTTCCTGACCCGGTCGAGGGGATACCGCGAAGAGGATTGGGCTGCAGGAGTGGCGGACCTGGCGGCTCGAGGCCTGGCGACCGCCGACGGCACAGCCCTGACTGCCGCGGGGGTGAATCTAAAAGCCAGGATAGAGGCGGCCACCGACGAGCTGTCGGCCCACGCCGTCGACGCCCTGGGCCAAGGGGGCCTCCACGAGGTGATGCGCGAACTCGGCGCCATTTCCGACGCCGTACGTAACGCCCATCCGCTTCCGATCTGACGCGATGCTGCCCTTACAGCTCCTCCGGGTCCACGTGCACCAAGGCGGGCAATCCCACCTTGCGTCGCAGGGCCAGGCAGGCGAGCAGTGCCTCGTGGTCGCGGGCCCTGGCCAGTAGCCGATCGTCGGAGAGCGTCGCGAGATTGACCTCGGCGGCGGGCCCCCCGGCCTCCGAGGCCAGCTGGGCGAGGCGGGTGCGGTAAAGCCGGGCGTCGTCTGTTCTCAGCAACGCCAGAGCTGAAAACGGGGGCAGGTCAAGTCGCCGGCGCTCCGCCACGTCCGCCGCCAGCAGGCCCGCCGGGTCTCGTCCGGCAATGCGGGCGACGATCTCCGAACCAGGCTCTCGCGTCTGCAGGAGCAGCCTGGGTCGGGTACTTCCTGCTGGCGCCGCCTTGATAAGGACCGAAGCCTTGTACCAGGCCCGAAAGATCCGATTGGTGGCGGCGAAACTGGAGGAAAAGTGATACTGGTCAAAATCGACAAAGGCCACCCCAACCGCCGCCCTCAGTCGCGTCAATGCGGCCTCGGTCGCCACCACCAAGCCGCTGGCGGGCTCAAACCCGGCCGGCGTCGAATCGTCGGCCAACTCCGCCGAAAGTCCTAGCGAGGCGCGAAGCTCATCGGCGATGCGCCCGGTTCCCACCGAGACGGGGGCGATAGAGGTCGACTTGCAGTTACCGCAGGCCGCCGGAGTCTTGTGACTGCAACGCGGGCACTCCAGCCCTCTGGCGAACAGGGCGTCGAAGCCCCGCCTCCCGGACTCGGTGGCGAAGGCGTAGTGGTGTAGAGGGTAGGCGGGAATGTCACTTCCCGGCTCGGCATAGGGCGGGCCGGCGGCCATCATCGCCCCGCAGCGTTCGCAGGTGACCGGCGTGCGGCACTTGCGACAGACATAGCGGTTCACCTTCCCCTTGCGGTTCAGCAGGAGCGCCACCGGCGCAGCCGGGGTCGCCTCGCGCAGGAGAGCGCGCACCCAAGCGGCAAGTTCCGCCGTCACCAGCGCCTCCGGCCGCCCATCGAGCTCCACCACCTCCGCCACCGGCCAGCAGCCGGATTCGTCCCTAGGCCTCATGATTTTGGCGTTATGGGCATTCTCGGGGCTCGGATATCCCGACACCATGACCGCGGCAATTTGAGCGATGCGGGCCCGCTCGGCGGCAACCACCGAAGTACGCCAAGTCGGTTCACCTTGGTTGCGATGTGCCTTGTCCTCGGGGTCCACCACCACGATCAGTCCCAGGCGCGCCAGCGGGGCAAAAACCCCGAGGCGCGTGGCAACCACGCACTCCGCCTCGACACGGGCCTCGCGCTTGTACTTGGGAAGTACGCGCGACAGCAGGGTCACCGAGACCCCCTTGCCGGCCAATCCCTTGGCCAAGACGGTGGCCTCGATCTCCGTACCGGTCAAGACGAGTGAACGATGGCCGGCACCGGCAGCCGAGGCCACCGTCCCCGCAACCACCTCCAGCACCGAATCACAAGGCGACAGCCTAAGGTAGCGATTGCTGAAGCCGACGCCGGCGGACGACGGCCCCAGCAGGGCGGAAGGCAATCCATGAGCCGCCGAGCGGGCGTGCTTGAGGAAGTGCACGGCCGAGGAGGCGTAGCGCCCGGCGGCCGCAACGCACAGCGAGTACAGCTCCGGCGGTAGTGGGTAGTCGTCAAGGCCGGAAACAGGCAGGAGCCTCCCGGGAGCGGGCGCCGCATCGAAGCTGGTCACCCATCCTCGGCGCTTGCGGCCCTGAACGCTCACCACCACCGGTGAGCCAGTTACCAGCTTCCCGGCAAGATCCTCGGGAACGATGTAGGAGAACTCCCGGTCGAGCCCGACTGCGTCGATGGTGACGCCGACAAGGGCCGGAGCCCCTGCGCTACTTTCCAAGCGCTCTTTCGAACTCATCGAGCTTGGAGAGCTCCTCCCAGGTGAAGCCCTTCTCGGAACGGCCGAAGTGGCCATAGGCCGCGGTCCGTCGGTAGATGGGACGGCGCAGGTCGAGTTCGGCGATGATGGCCGCAGGGCGCAAGTCGAAGACCTCCGCGATGGCCTTGGCTATCCGTTCCGGGTCGACCTGCTCGGTGCCGAACGTCTCGACCATCAGCGACACGGGGCGCGCGACTCCGATCGCGTAGGCAACCTGAACCTCGCATCGACTCGCCGCACCTGACGCAACCACGTGCTTGGCCACCCACCGCGCCGCATAGGCAGCTGAACGGTCTACCTTGGAAGGGTCCTTCCCCGAGAAGGCGCCGCCTCCATGCCTGGCCGAGCCACCGTAGGTGTCGACAATGATCTTCCGGCCGGTAAGGCCGGTATCGGCGTGCGGTCCACCGATCTCGAAGCGACCGGTGGGGTTGGCCAGTATCCTAAGCCCCTTGGCATCCAGTCCCTCCGGAATCATGGGCATGATAACCGACTCGCGGAGGTCGGGAAGTAGGAGCGTATTTAGGTCGATGCCAGGCTGATGCTGAGTGGATATGAGCACGGTGGAGAGACGCACCGGCCGGTTCCCCTCGTACTCGATGGTCACCTGGGTCTTGCCGTCGGGGCGCAGGTAGGGCAGTACGCCGGCACGACGAACCTGCGAGAGGCGCTGGGAGAGGCGATGCGCGAGCCAGATCGGTAGCGGCATCAGATCCGGGGTCTCGTCACAGGCGTAACCGAACATCATGCCCTGGTCGCCCGCCCCGAGTGAGTCGAGCTCGTCGGCGCCACTCCTGCCACGGTTCTCCAACGCGGTGGAGACGCCTTCGGCTATATCCGGACTCTGCTCGTCGATGGAGACGATCACACCACAGGTGTTGCCATCGAAACCGTAGCTTTCGTTGTCGTATCCGATTTCACAGATCGTGTTACGGACCAGCCGGGGAATGTCGACATAGCTGGTGGTGGAGATCTCACCCGCCACCACCACCAGACCGGTGGTGAGGAGGGTCTCGCACGCCACTCTTCCCAGCGGATCCTGCTCGAGAATCGCGTCAAGCACCGAGTCGGAGATTTGGTCGGCCATCTTGTCTGGATGTCCCTCGGTCACCGACTCCGACGTGAAGGTGTAGCGGTTCGACAATGTCAGCTCCAAGCTCATCAGATTGGTTGGACGGCGCGCCTTTTTGAGCAAGAGCGCTCCAAGTAGCCCCTAAAAGACTAGTTCGCCCGCGTTTGGCCGCGCGGCTCACCCTCCAGCGCAAAGGCCTTCTCCAGCAGCGCGGCGGCCACCTCGCGCTTGGCAGCCAGTTCGATGCGCGATCGGGCACCGTCTCGTGCTATCAGCCACACCGAGTTCGTATCGCTGCCAAACCCGGCACCCACCTCGGTGACGTCGTTGACCACCATGATGTCGACGCCCTTTCGCGCCAGCTTCTCCTCACCATGGCGGAGTGCGTCGACGGTCTCGGCCGCGAAGCCGACGACCACGGCTTCCGGGCGGCTGCGACGCAAGGCGCCCGTGGCCTCCGAGAGTATGTCGGGGTTGGCGACGAGCTTCACCTCCGGGATCCCACTGTCACGCTTGATCTTCTGATCAGCCACCTCGGCCGGACGGAAGTCGGCTACCGCTGCGCACATGACCAATGCGTCGACCTGCTCAAGCCGCCCCATCACCGCATCACGCATCTCCAGCGCGCTCTCCACCGCGACCACTTCGAAGCCTTGTATCGCCGGCGTGGCGACCGTGGTGACCAGCGCACCCGTCGCACCCAGCCGCGCGGCCTCCTGTGCGACGGCGATACCCTGCTTGCCACTCGACCGGTTGCCGATATAACGAACCGGATCGATCGCCTCGCGGGTCCCACCCGCGGTCACCAGGACGTAGCGCCCAAGAAGAGGTTTCCGGGTTGTACCGAGCTCCTCGAGGACGGCCTCGATCACTACCTCAGGCTCGGCCAGCCGGCCATACCCGATGTCCCCTCCGGCGAGCCGGCCCCGCTCAGGGTCGATAACCCGGAAGCCCCGGGAACGAATGGTGGCAACATTGGCTGTCACAGCCGGGTGCAGCCACATCTCCGTATGCATCGCGGCCGCCAGCACCACTGGCGCAGAAGTTGCCACCAGCGTGGTTGTCAGCGCATCGTCGGCAATCCCCGCCGCAAACTTGGCTAGCAGGTTCGCCGTGGCCGGAGCCACCAAGATCAGGTCCGCCCCTTGGCCTAGGCGGGTATGGGGAATGGGCTCGTCCGCCCGGAAAAGGTCCGTGAGAGGGTCGCGGCCCGAAAGCGCCCTGAACGTAGGCGCCCCCACGAACTCAAGGGCTGATGCCGTGAGCACGGGGGTCACCTCAGCCCCGAGGTCCATGAGGCGGCGAAGCAACTCAACGGCCTTATAGGCAGCGATACCCCCGGACACGCCAAGTACGACGTGCTGGCCGGCTAAGGGAAGGCTGGCGGCGCTCATGGGGTCAAGGCTAGCGATTCCACGTGTACCCGGGAGGACTCAGTCCTCCGAGGTTTCGCCGCCAAGGTCGAGGTCGCCAAGGTCGAGTTCGGCCTCGATGTCGAAGTCGGTCTCGCCCTCAGCCAGTTCCACCTCGGCCTCTTCGGCGACACGAGGCTCGACCATTCCCTGGGCGATCTCCTCAAAGGCCACGGAAAGCGGCTTCTTGGAAATCGACTCGATCTGCGGCGGGACTATCGAGCCAAAGTTGTGACCCAAATGCGAGAGATAGGCGTTGATCTGCCGGGCCCGACGAGCCCCCAGGGTCACCAGAGAGTACTTCGAGTCAACTTTGTCGAGGAGATCCTCGATGGGCGGACTCATCAGGGAGCCTTCGAAGGAAGATGCGGGCAAGAAAGAACCTCACTCTCGGATACGGCCATCAAGCATAGCCGGTGCCGACGGCAAGATGGCTAGGTTCCCCCGCAGCGCTCCTCCGCGGCAGCGCGGAAAATGTCACCTACTTCGGCCACCGTCCTATCCAAATCGTCGTTTACAACGCTGCGAGCCCCGATCGCCACCGCCGCCTTGATCTCTTCGGCCGCGAGACGCATCCTCGCCACCACGTGAGACGGGTCGTCACCACGCCCCCGCAGGCGCCGCATCAGCTCCTCCTCGCTTGGCGGCATGAGCACCACGATTACCGCGCCACGCACCCTCTCACGAACCTGAGCAGCGCCCTGGACGTCTATTTCGAGCAGAATGTGCCGCTCGCAGCCCAGGTACTCACGGCTCGGAAGCGGCGTGCCATAGAGGTTCTCGAGAAACCAGGCCCACTCCAGAAACCCATCCGCTTCCACGGCGGCCTTGAAGTGAGCCTGGTCCACAAATACGTATGCGTCCTCGGACTCCCCCTCGCGGCGCTTACGGGTGGTCCAGGATTTGGAAAGGGCGAGCCACTCGTTTCGTTGGCAGAGCAGAGAGGCGACAGTACCTTTGCCCACCCCTCCGGGTCCGCACAGAACGAATATCAAGACGAGTTGGCTTTACGCCTTGGTCGCTTCCTGCAGGAGGCTCGCCTTCTGCTTTACACCGAGACCCTGCAGGCGGCGGGTCTCGTTGATCCCGACCGCCTCCATGATCTTCTGGCAGCGAACCTTGCCGATACCAGGCAACGCCTCGAGCACGGAGGAGACCTTCATCTTCCCCACCAGCTCGTCAGTCGAAGCACGCTCCAGCAGCTCGGCGAGGGTTACGGTGCCGAGCTTCAGCTTCTCCTTGATCTCGGCACGCTGCTTCCTGGCCTCGGCAGCCTTGCGTAGCGCATCGGATCTCTGTTGTGGTGTCAATGATGGAGGCAATGGCATAAGAGTGAAAATACCCCAGCGAACTGCTCGTTGTGCCCCTTTGCAGGAAAAAAGTCCGTTTTCGTGCAAAATAAGTGCCGGCTGAGCCCCCCTGCGACCTGCATGGATGCCAAAGAGGGGCTTAGAACGCCGCAGCTTCCGCCTTGAGCATGGCAATCGCGACAGCCGGATCAGCCGCCCTGGTCACGCTACGTCCGATCACTATGAGGTCAGCCCCCTTGGCGAGCGCGACCGACGGGGTCGCCACCCTACCCTGATCGTCGACCTCCGCCCCTTTGAATCTGATTCCGGGCACGAGCGCGAAAAGTTCGGGGTGACGCTCCTTGGCCATCTCCACCTCCGCTGCGGCGCAGACATATCCGCCGCATCCCGCCTCCGCCGCAGCATCGAGCCGCGCGATAAAGGCAATTTGATCCACGGCAGGATCGCTGGTCAGGAAAGTGACCGCCAGAACCCGGGGCTCAGTGGCGGATCCGGCCGCGGCCGCGCCTTCGGAAAGCCCCTCGACTGCCGCGCGCAGCATCGGCACACCGCCCGCCGCGTGCACCGTCAGCAAGTCCACGCCATAGCCCCCCACGACGCGAGCCGCGCGCTTCACCGTGTTGGGGATGTCATGCATCTTTAGATCGAGGAAGACCTTGTAGCCGAGTTCACGCAAGGCGTAGATGATCCCAGGCCCTTCACTGGTAAAGAGTTCCAGGCCGACCTTGGCGAATCCGAAGACGTCACGATAGTCACGGGCCCACCGGAGCGCTTCCACCGAGTCGTCGGTGTCCAGCGCTATTGCCAACCGGTCCATTCCCCTTGTACGTCCAGTCATTCCATACACCGGGCCCTCGACCTCCTCAACGGTTGGTGCCGGCAATGCCGCCTCTGTGCGCCGCACCCACCAAGTCGCTCACTCTGGAGAAGCCAAGCCTTTCCATGGAGGCGGGCAGCTCGGCAAGGATGCGTGACGCCGCGCGCGGCTCCACGAAGGACGCCGTCCCCACCTGCACCGCGCTCGCGCCGGCCGCAAGCATCGCAATCGCCTCGCGCGCTGTGGAAACGCCCCCTACGCCGACAAGAGGGAACTTTGGAAATGCGGCATGGCACTCATACACCGCGCGCAAAGCGATGGGGTGCAGTGCTGGGCCCGACACCCCACCCCCCTTCGCCCCGAGTGTGGGTATAAGGAGTCCGGGGTCTATACCCAAGCCCATGGCCGTATTGACCAGGACCGCGCCGGCGGCGCCTTTGGCCCTCGCCACGTCGGCAACCTCGAGGATCAGGTGGGTATTGGGGGACAGCTTCACGGTTCTGGGCAGGTCCGCCCCCGCCGTTGCATCCATCACTTCGGCAACCACTTCTGGCGAGTGCGCGAACATCTTGCCACGGTCCTCGATGTTGGGACAGGAGATGTTTACCTCGATCCCGATGGCGAAATCCCCTAACCCCGATAACTGGGCCACAGCCTTTTCGTAGTCAGCCACCGTGCGCCCCCAGATGGAGACGAACGTCGGGATGCCAAGCCGGGCGAGAAGCGGCGCGTGCTCGGCCCTCCATGCCTGGATCCCTGGCCCCGCCAGCCCGACCGAGTTGAGCATCGCGGGACCTGCTCCGGCGGCCCTGGGCGAGGGGTTCCCCTCGGTCGCAAAATGAGCCAACGACTTGGTCACGAATGCTCCAAGCCGGCGCATCTCAAAATATCCGTTGAGCTCGGTGGAGAATCCCCCGGTTCCTGACGCGGTCATAACCGGGTTGCTCATAGCAACTGAATCGCCGAGACGTGTAGCCAGATCAATCATGGCGCGCGGGCACTTCTGTGCTCGGCCACCAGCCTGTTTGCGCCATGGCCCTCTCCCGGGTTGGACGGCCGCCCACCCGCACGCTATCAGAGCAACGCCCTCGCGGGCACCGGTTAGACACCCTCAGCATGGTGCTCCTGGATGCTTTTAACCACCAGATCACCAGCGGCCATCGCACCCAGCGCCCGCACCGCGGCGAGCGCGGCCGACATGGTGGTGATGCAGGGAACCTTGTACTTGTTGGCCGCGGTGCGGATGTGATAGCCATCCCCGCGCGGACCTCTGCCCCGCGGAGTATTCACGACCAGACCGACCGACCCGGACGAGATCAGCGAAACCGCGTCGAGTTCCCCCTCCTTGATCTCGCCCAGCTTGCCCACCACGTTCGCAACCTCGATGCCATAGAGCTTCAGGAAATCCGCCGTTCCCGAAGTGGCAACCAAGCCAAAGCCGAGCAAATCCAGGCCCTTGGCAAGCTCCACGCCGGCGGGCTTGTCCTTGTCGGCAAGCGATAGGAAGATGTCGCCCTCCGATGGAAGGTTCTGCCCCGCTCCGAGCTGGCTCTTTGCGAACGCCATGGCGAAATCGCGGTCGATTCCCATGACCTCGCCAGTCGAGCGCATCTCCGGGCCGAGAAGGGTATCCGACGAGGGGAAGCGGGAGAAGGGCAGCACCGCCTCCTTGACCGAGTAATACGGTGCCTCCCCCTTGCGCTCGAAGATTCCTCGTGCTTCGAGTGAGGCGATGCTCTCGCCGGCCATTACCAAGGTGGCGATCTTGACCAGGGGCACCGCGGTGGCCTTGGACACGAAGGGCACGGTCCGTGACGCGCGTGGATTGGCCTCGATAACGAACACCTGGCCCGCCTTCACCGCGTACTGAACGTTGATGAGTCCGACCACCTCCAGGGAATCGGCTATGGCACGTGTGTAAGCCTCGAGGGTGGCAATGGTGTCGGCGGCCAGGGTGATGGGAGGGATCACGCATGCGGAGTCGCCCGAATGGATTCCCGCCTCCTCGATATGCTCCATGATCCCGCCCAGCAGGAAATCTCCCCGGGCGTCCCTGATGGCATCGACATCGACCTCTATCGCGTCCTCCAGGAAGGAGTCGATCAGAATGGGGCGATCCTTTGCATGTTCGCCCTCGGCCGAAAGCTTCTCCAAGCGGGAGAAGGCTTCGACCATCTCCTCGCGGTCGTAGACGATCTCCATGGCCCTTCCGCCCAACACGTACGACGGCCTGACAAGAACCGGGTAACCAATATCCGTCACCGCCGCAAGCGCCTCGGGCAATGAGGTGACGGTGGCTCCGGCCGGCTGAGGAATGCGCAGCTCGTCGCAGAGGGCGGCCCAGCGCTTACGGTCCTCGGCCGCGTCGATGGAGTCGGGTGAGGTTCCCAGCACCAGTGCCGGCGAGATTGACTGCGCAAGCTTGAGGGGGGTCTGGCCGCCGAGGCTGACAATAACCCCGTGCAGCGGAGCCCCACCGGCGGTCTCGGCCTCGATCACCTCGCGAAGGTCTTCCGGGAAGAGCGGCTCAAGGTAGAGCTTGTCCGAGGTGTCGTAGTCCGTGGAGACGGTTTCCGGATTGCAGTTGACCATAATGGTCTCGTATCCGGCTTCGCGCAGCGCATAGCTCGCATGTACGCAGCAGTAGTCGAACTCAATGCCCTGGCCGATCCGGTTTGGCCCGGAGCCGAGGATGATCACCTTCGGCTTCGCTCCGGTGCGCACCTCGGTCTCCGCGTCGTAGGAGGAGTAATGATACGGCGTCTTGGCTTCAAACTCAGCGGCGCAGGTGTCGACCGTCTTGAATATCGTCGGAACGCCCATGAGCTTGCGCGCGGCGGTGAGTTCGACCGCGTCCACCCCAAGCAGATGGGCAAGTTGGGCATCGGAAAAGCCGAGCCGCTTTGCGCGCATGAAGTCCCGCTTGGAGAAGACCTCGGCGATCTCCGAGGCGGTTCCGCGAACGAACTCGTGCCCCTTCCATGCCTCCTTCTCCTGGACGATGCGCATGATCTGGTGCAGGAACCAAGGATCGATCTGCGTGGCCGCGTAGAGGTCTTCCACGCTCGCCCCCGCCCGCATGGCTGCCTCCACCTCGAATATACGGTTGGGAGTTGCGACTGAAGCCCTGCTCACCAACTCGCCGGCCTCGACGCCCTCGAGCTCCTTGTCCGCCGGATCGGCACCCAAGCCCCAGCGGCCGAGCTCTATTGACCGAAGTGCCTTCTGCAGCGACTCGGCGAAGGTTCGGCCGATTGCCATCGCCTCGCCGACGGACTGCATCCTGGTCGAAAGGATCGGGGCGACCCCCGGGAACTTCTCGAAGGCCCAGCGCGGAACCTTGGTGACCACGTAGTCGATGGAAGGCTCGAAGGAAGCCGGGGTGAGCCTGGTTATGTCGTTGCGAACCTCGTCCAAGCGATAGCCCACGGCGAGCTTGGTGGCGATCTTGGCGATCGGGAAGCCGGTCGCCTTGGACGCCAGGGCGCTCGAACGCGAGACTCTCGGGTTCATCTCGATAACGACCATCTCGCCGTCGGCAGGGTTCACCGCGAACTGGATGTTCGACCCCCCTGTCTCCACTCCGATCCGCCGGATCACTCTGAAGGCGGCGTCCCGCATCAGCTGGTACTCGACGTCGGTAAGGGTTTGCGCCGGTGCGACCGTGATCGAGTCGCCGGTATGAACCCCCATCGGGTCCAAGTTCTCGATCGAGCAGACGATAACGGCGTTATCGGCTCCGTCGCGCATGACCTCGAGTTCGAACTCCTTCCAGCCGGCTATCGACTCCTCCACGAGGATCTCGGAGATGGGGGAGGCCGCGAGGCCAAAGCGGGCGATCTCAGCGAACTCGTCTTCGTCCTTGGCGATGCCGGTGCCGGCGCCACCGAGAATGTAGGACGGCCTGACCACGATCGGAAATCCGATCTCGACCGCAACCTGCATTGCCTCCTCAAGGGTGTAGGCAAAGCCGCTACGCGGGACCCGAAGGCCGATGTCCTGCATCGCCGCCTTGAAGAGCTCGCGATTCTCGGCCGTCTCGATCGCCAAGGCGTTGGCACCGATCAGCTCCACGCCATAGCTGGTCAACACCCCGGATTCGTGCAGCTGCATGGCCAGGTTGAGCGCCGTCTGCCCACCGAGGGTGGGAAGCAGCGCGTCAGGGCGCTCCTTGGCGATTATGGCCTCCAGCACCGTCGCCTCCAGCGGCTCGATGTAGGTCGCGTCGGCGAATCCCGGGTCGGTCATGATGGTGGCCGGGTTGGAATTGGCCAGCACCACCCGATAGCCCTCCTCCTTGAGGACGCGGCAAGCCTGGGTGCCGGAGTAATCGAACTCACAGGCCTGGCCGATGACAATCGGGCCTGAACCGATCACCAGGATGGAACTCAGGTCGTCTCTTCTGGGCAATTTCTCTCCGCTCTGTGCAAATCTTGGTTATCGCGCCTCGGCCACCATCTGGTAAAACTGCTCGAACAGGTAAAACGAGTCGTGAGGACCGGGCGCGGCCTCGGGGTGGTACTGCACCGATATGGTCCGCTCGGCTGGCAGCGCGAATCCCTCGACCACTCCGTCGTTCAGGTTTACATGCGTCACCTTGGCCTGCACCGCGGCACTCTCCAGGGACTCCCGATCCACCGCGTAGTTGTGATTCTGACTGGTGATCTCCACCACCCGATCGGAAAGCCGCGAAACCGGGTGATTCCCGCCGTGATGACCGAACTCAAGCTTGTAGGTCCTGGCTCCGATGGCCCTGGCGATGAGCTGATGTCCTAGGCAGATCCCGAAGAGGGGCACCTTCCCCATGATTCCCTGCAACTGCGCGTCGGAGTGTGTGATCGCGGCAGGATCGCCTGGCCCGTTGGAGACGAAGACGCCCGCCGGGGACTCGGACAGCACTTCCTGAGCTGTGGAGGTGGCGGGCAGAACGAGCAAGTCGAAGTACCGCGCAAGGTGGCGAATTATCGAAGTCTTCATCCCATAGTCGATGGCGACCACCTTGGGACCCTCGCCCGGCACGGCCAGACGCGTGCTCCGCCCCGCACCCGAGGCCAGGTCCTTGCCCGTTGTCGTCAAATGTTCGCCGGCGACTGCGGCAAGTTCGGCACGTGAGCCGGTACCTATGACCGCCCCCAGCGCGCCGTGGGAGCGAACGTGGCGGGTGAGCGCCCGTGTGTCCACTCCTGAGAAGAGGGGCACTCGGGCGGCGCTGGTCAACTCGAGCAAGGAGCCGGTGGCGCGGTAGTTGGAATAGAGCTCGGAGTAGTCTCGCACCACGATTCCCGAGGCCCGGACTTTCGCGGACTCCATGTCTGTGTCATTGCAACCGTAGTTGCCGATCTGCGGATTGGTAAAGGCTACAAATTGGCCCGCGTAGGAGGGGTCGGTCGCCACCTCCTGATATCCCGTGAGCGCAGTGTTGAAGACCACCTCACCCCCCGCAAGGACACCCTGGCTCTCCAGCGGAGCCGCGGAGACGACCTCCCCCTCGAAGGCGGTCCCGTCCGAAAGGACAAGCCATCCGGGTGTCGCTGAGAACGTCTCGGTCCTGTAGATCACTGCCAATTCCCTTCGCTAATTAGCTCTCCGGACCCCACCAGGCGGCGGCCGGCCACGACCACCTCTTCGATCCTCCCCGCCAGGCGCACGCCGAGATAGGGTGAATTTCCCGCCTTGGAGAGGATTGAGGTCGCAGTAGGTGTCCACTCGGAGGATTGGTTGAACAGCACGACGTTCGCCCTTGCCCCGGCCACGAGGCTGCCGACAAAGTCCTCCCCCAGACCGAGCAGGTGTGCAGGCTGCCAGCTCATCAGGGCGACAATCAGCCAGAGCCAGCCCAGGCGGGTCTCCTTGGCCTCGGCGATCCCGAGTTTCGTGATTGAAGCCACCACCTCCGGGGGAAGGCACTCAGGCCTTACCCGCTCCTCGATCGCGCCCAGGGCACCGGTATAGACAGCGGCAAGTGCGTGCTGAAGCCCAAGCATCCCGAATGCCGCGTCGTCGAGGGTGGCCTCTTTGCGCCAACGCGGGTGGGGAGCGTGGTCGGTGCCAATTACGTCGAAGACTCCACGGGCAAGGCTCCTCCAGAGCGCGCGACGGTCAGCGTCTGCGCGCAGGGGTGGATTCACCTTGTAGACCGAGCCGTAGTCGAGCAGGAGATCCTCTGTGAAAAGGAGATGGTGCGGCGTCACCTCTGCGGTCACCGGAACACCATCGGCCTTGGCCCGCGCCACCAGGGCGGCGGAACGGCCGGTGGAAAGGTGAAGGAGATGAAGCCGCGCACCTGTGGCGCGGGCAAGCTCGATATCTCTGGCGACCATCACCTCCTCGGCGACCGCCGGTATCCCGCGCAGGCCCAGGTTCGCCGAAAGCGGCCCTTCGTTCATCACACCGCCGCCGAAAAGGGATTCCACCTCGCAGTGCTCTGCGACTGTGAGACCCAGCTCAGCACCGTATTGCAGCGCACGTCGCATGAGATTCGCGTCCTGGACACCTGAGCCATCGTCGGTGACAAGCCTGACACCGGCTTTGGCCAGCGCAGCGAGCGGCGAGAGTTCCGTGCCTGCTCGCTCCTTGGTGATCGCCCCGGAGGCAAGCACCATAACAGGCAGATTCCCCGTAGCTGCAAGCATCTGCGCAATTCGTGCCGGGCTGTCCAGCGCAGGGGTGGTGTTTGGCATGGCCAACACGGCGGCATAGCCGCCCATCGCAGCAGCCATGGTCCCGGTTACCAGGGTCTCCGCCTCCTCGCCGCCGGGAACGCGCAGATGGGTGTGCGCGTCGACGAGCGCCGGGATCACCACTCCGCCACCGGCATCGACTACCGTGTCGCCTGAAGTTGGCTCCACCTCCGTCTGCGCGGCGACAATTACACCGCCTTCGATGGCCAGATCACCCCCGCGGATGCCGGCGCGATCCAGCAGCAGCCCACCCTTGAAAACGAGACGGCCGCTCACGCCAGGACTCCATCGCCGAACACCGCTTCCAGGATTGCCATCCGCACGAACACCCCGTTCCTGGTCTGGGAGCGCACCAGCGACGACTCCGCGGCTATCACCGCCGAGTCAACCTCCATTCCCGGATACACCGGACCCGGATGCATGATCACGACTCCAGACCTGAGGCGCCGGTATCGCTCACGCGTGAGCGAATACCTGGCCACGTACTCCTCGAAGGAGGGGATCAGCCCCTGGCCAATACGCTCCTGCTGCAGGCGGAGCAGATATACCACGTCCAGATCGCCAAGGCATTCGTCGAAGTCGGAGGTCACCCGGGTGGCGGGCCTGAACCCCACTGGCGGCATAAGTGTGGCGGGACCGACCAGTGTCACCTCGGCTCCGAAAAGGTCCAAGCCCTCCATAAGCGACCTTGCCACCCGAGAATGTGCAATGTCTCCAACGATCCCGACCCTGAGCCCGGAAAGTGCCTCGGGAGAACCCCGGCGCTCCGAGAGGGTGTACAGGTCGAGCAGAGCCTGGCTGGGATGCTGGTGTGCGCCGTCGCCTGCGTTGACGACTTTCAGCCCGGTCCAGTCTGCCATCAGCTGCGGGGCGCCCGCCGCGGAGGAACGCACGACCATACCGTCCACTCCAAAGGAGGCGATGGTCTCCACCGTGTCGTGAAGGCTCTCGCCCTTGGAGAGCGAGGAGGACTTGGAATCGAAGTGGAGCATGGTGGCGCCGAGCCGGGTGGCCGCCACCTCGAACGAGACGCGAGTGCGTGTCGAGGTTTCGAAAAAGAGGGCGGCTATCTCCACTCCTTGGAGGACATCCGATCGCCTTGGCCCTTTGGCGTGGCGGCGGGCGCGCTCCAGCAGCGACTCCGCCACCTCACGATCCAGCTGGCCGATGGACCAAAAGCCGCGCTTCAGGCCGCCCTCAGTCCCCATCGGAGCCCCTCTCGGGGAGCGCCTCCTGGTATATGCGGACAACCTCCGGCGTGACCTCGACGTACTCGGTCAGAGAAGTGGGGAGGTTCTTACCCACGTAGTCGGGCCGAATCGGCACTTCGCGATGTCCCCGGTCAACAATCACCGCAAGCTGGACCTTGGAGGCCCGCGCCCGGGAGAGCAGCGAGTCGAGCGCAGCCCTCACGGTCCTGCCGGTGAAAATAACGTCGTCGACCAGGATCACCACCTTGTCCTGCGGCGAGACCGGGATGTTGCTCCGGTCCAATGGGAGCCCGATGACATCGGACTCCTCGCGGGGCGCGTCGTCGCGATAGTTGGTGACGTCCAGCGTCCCTTGCGGCACGGAAACCCCTTCCAGCGCCTCGATCCTCTTGGCGAGGGCGGCGGCAAGCCACTCACCTCCGCGCAGGAGGCCGAGCAGCATCAGGTTTTCCGGGCCCCGATTGCGCTCGAGAATTTCATGGGCGATTCGAGTGACGGCCCTATCGATATCGGGCTTGGAAAGGATCTGCGCCTTCATGGTGAGCCCACCCGTCCCACTTGGGACGAGACGCAGTTTCTCAGACGGCATCTAGCCTCCATAAACCGTGTGAGTATCTCAGTACCCACTTCACGGATATCTTGTAACACACTAGCTTGGACTCTCCGGATCCTGCGCGCCAGACCCGACTCGACAGATCAAAAGACGACCGAATGAGCCAACAGCAGTACTACTACAGACCTGAGCCCTCCAAAAGGAATGCGAAGCCGGTGCACGCCGCCAAGCGCGCCCGCCGCGGCCGACGCAGGGTTGCGATAATCGGAGGCGCGCTGGCGGCGGTAATAATCCTCGGCGCCCTTGGCGTCTACGGCTATGCAAGGTTTAAGTTCGCCGAGATCACGAAACTGGCGGTCGGGAACCTCGACACCATCAACGCGAGCCAGCCCATCAACATCCTCCTAGTGGGGAATAACTCCCGCGCAGTCCTCAACGGCAAGCAGGCAAACTCCTTCGGCACCGGCTCACAGGTGGGTGGTGCTCGGAGCGATGTTACGATGATCGCCCATCTCGATCCGAAGACGCGCTCGGTCACTCTCGTGTCCATTCCGCGCGACCTCTTCCTCCCGATCCCCGGGAGCAACAACCTCAACCGAGTCGACTCCGCACTCAACTTCGGCCCATCGATGCTGGTAAAGACCATCGAGCAGGATCTCGGCATTCCGATCAACCACTACGTCGAACTCAACTTCGACACATTCCAGTCAGTTGTCACCGCCCTTGGCGGGATAAACATGTACTTCCCATACCAGCTCAAGGACGCGTACTCCGGTCTCAACATAACCCACACCGGCTGCCTGCACCTCAACGGCTTCCAGGCTCTCGCAGTGGTGCGAGCCAGGCACCTCCAGTATTCCCAAAATGGCGTCACCTGGCACTACGACCCGCTTGGCGACCTTTCGCGCATCGTACGCGACCACGAATTCCTGCGCGTGCTCGCAGCCCAGGTCAAGGCCCAGGGAATATCGAATCCCGTCACCCTCAACTCGGTGCTCTCGGCAATTGAGCCCTACCTGGGCCTGGACAAGAGCTTCACCTTGAACGAACTGGTGTCGCTTGCCACCACTTACCGGCACGTGAATCCCAACACGATCAAGACGGCAACCCTGCCGGTTGCGCTGGAAAACAACTACGTCTACCTGGGAGCCAATTACGGCGACGTTGTGTTCGCCGCGCAGCCGCAGGACTGGACCATCCTCCAGCAGTACCTGGGGATGCAGACGCCGTCGATCGCCCGTTCCTCCATAACCGTGAGCGTCGCCAATGGGACGGGGGCCTACCTGCAGGCCACCGACACTGCCGGCGCGCTCCGCAAGCTCGGCTACAAGATCGGTACGGTAGGCAACACGACGATACAAGGATCGAACCTTGAAACAGTCGTTCGTTACACCCCCGGGCACCTGGCCATGGCAGAAAAGGTAATGTCAGACCTTTCCGGCGCCGTAGTCATGTCGCAAGGGCCGACAACCGGAGGTGCGCCGGTGGAGGTGATAACCGGCAACGGCCTGAGCGTGGCCACACCGGCGGTGCCATCGGCACCGAGCTCGAATACCGGCCAGACCGCCGCACCGGCTACAACGCAGCAAACTGCGACATCGAGCGCCGCCAAAGCCACCACGCCGTCGGTGAACAACCCGATAACGCTGCCGGCAACCAGCTCCAACATGCCACTCCAGCCGTGGGACCCACGCGCCTGCCCCGCCTAGCCCCAA